>JAVBNP010000026.1:0-41038 GCA_031551455.1 Bacteroidales bacterium
CCCCCGACCCCTCTCCCATGTGGAGAGGGGAGATGTGCTATTCATCGATCGGGAAAATATAAAAGGCATATTATTTAAAAATCCGATGATTACATGTTTCAAAACTGCTTTGATTAGCTCCCCAACCCTCCCCCACATGGGGGGGGCCGGGGAGGGGGCCTACTCCGCCTTAATACTCTTTACCGGGTTGGCCCTTGCCGCTTTGATGGCTTGAAAACTGACGGTAAGTAATGTCAACACGACCGTAACCAAAGCTGCTGCCGCAAACATCCACCACGCAAGCGAGATGCGATAGGCAAAAGTTTCCAAGTACTTACTGCCGATCCACCATGCCACGGGAACGGCAATAACAAGAGATATCGACAACAATCGCAGATAATTATCGGTAAACAAGCTTACGATACCGGTGATGCTTGCTCCCAACACCTTACGGATGCCGATTTCCTTGGCGCGCTGCTCGGCCATAAACGCCGATAAGCCGAATACGCCGAGGCAGGCTACGATAATGGCCAATACCGAGAAACACACCGCCATGCGGTTGGTCTGCCGGTCGGATTCGTATGCTCTTTGATACAATAAAGAGGGGTACATCGCTTCAAATAAATCGTTCGGGAAATGCTTTTTGAAAACAGCTTCATAAGAAGCAAGCTGTTGCGACATATTGCCCTCGTTGACTCGCATCACTAAGAACGATTTGCCACCGTTGCGAGCTGAATTCTGAAAACAATACGGCCCGATGGTGTTGCGTAAATCCCGGAAGTTAAAATCCTCAACCACTCCCGTAACGTATGCTTGACCTCCCACCAAACCGCCGGCATAAATTTTTTGTCCCAAGATTTCTTCGGGAGTCGATTCCAAAAACTCTACCGCTTTCCGGTTAATCACAACCCGGGCGCCCTCGTCATCGGCTTCGCTTTCCGTGTACATGGTACCTGCGACCAATTTCAGGTGCAACATTTCCAAAATTTCGGGTGTGGCATACGACACACCCAAGAAGCTCATCTGATCCGGCGCCGGTTTTTTCCCGTCAAAAAATTCCTGCCTCACCCGTTGAGTTTTGAAAAAGATATTGCCGGGTCCTCCATGTATCGGAAATGCGGAGGAAAAAGCAACCGAGGATACCGTACTTTGTGCGGCAAAATCGTTTTTCAATGCATCAAATTCATTTTGCGACGACACTCCCGACAACGATACGGCCATAACACCTTTCACATCGAAACCGAGATCTTTATCGGTAACATATTTAATTTGGCCGGCAATGACGCATACCCATGCAACTAACACAATGGCAACAGAAAACTGGACAACGGAAAGTCCTTTCCTTACCACGGCATGGCGTCCTCCTTTGGTATACCCCTGCCGGATAATGGTTAAGGGAGCAAAGCCCGACAGATATAAGGCGGGATAAGAAGCTGCAAAAAACGCAGTAACCGAATATACGGCCAACAAACCCAACAGGAAAGCGGGACGAAGAAAGATGCCGGAAGGTATCCGTTGCCCCAATAAGTTATTGAAGACAGGCAATAGGGCAATCGACAGCAACAATGCCAAAGCAAAAGCGATCAACGTGATCATACCGGTTTCGGCATACAGCCGGCTGATAATATTGCCGCGCCGCGCACCAAAGGTTTTGCTGATACCGATATCTTTCGAACGTTTTTGCGCACGGGCAGTCGACAGATTCATATAGTTAATGCATGCCACCACCAATATGATTCCGGCCAGCAACCCGAGCATTTTCAGCCTGTTGATATTGCCGGGTGCATAAATATAGGTCCCGTCTATACCGGATAAGTGTATTTGTTCGAACGGCTGCAATTGCACCCGGAAAAAACCATCGGGCCCGGTATTTTTTTCCAATACCTGCTGCATGTGTTTTTCCGCTTGGCCGGCATCAACACTCTCAGCCAACAGGCAAAATGTTTCAAAGCCCATATTTCCCCAATGATATGCTCCCCGATCCCTTGGGGTGATGGGATGGTGCGACGACATGAATTGTCCGATGATGTCGTAATCGGCAAAGGAAGAGTTGGCCGGAAAATCCTTGTAAACGGCTTGCACCACCATTTCGTTCTTTCCGTCGACCAATATGGTTTCACCTACCGGATTGTCGTTGCCGAACAATAGTCGCGACTTTGATTCCGACAACGCCACACTGCCCGGTTTCAAGAGCGCCGTTTCGGGTGTTCCGTAGACAAAAGGCGTATCGAAAATCCGGAAAAAATCCTCGTCGGCCCAACAAAACCGATCGGCTTTGAAGAAGTTATCGGACACCTTGATAACAACCGGCCAAATTATTACCCTTGTTATGTATGCCACTCCGGGCACTTCTTCCTTTACAGCCGGTGCAAACGGATTAGGTGTTGATCCGCTGACTTCTCCGCCGTACTTCTCGGTAGCCACCGAATTCATCCGGTAAATACGGCTTTTGTTTTGGAATGATTTATCGAACGAATACTCGTTGTAAATCATGGCGCAAATGATCAATACTACGGTTAAACCCACGGATAAACCGGCAATATTGACCAAAGAGAACATGCCTTCGCGACGAAGACTTCGTCGGGCAAATTTCAAATGATACAAAAAGTTGTTCATGAGCTGTTTTTTGTTTATTTTTTCGATACCAAAATCGATATTTTTACCGTATATTTGCTATCGCTTGTTGAAACCGGAAACAAATAATCTACCATTAACCTAAATTTTTACAACCATGGAAAACAGACATTTTCAAGCTGTCCCCGAGGACATCATCAAGCAAGTGAAAGACCGCCTGACGGAAGCCAAAAAGCTTCTCGAGCCGTATTGCCCGACACTTACCGTCGAACAACGCAAGTCGCTTCCCAAGATGAGCGACGGAACCCTCGCATTTGGCGAAAAATCTTTGCAACATGCCGTTAATCACCCGGAGTTCCTTCCGATGCACATCAGCTTAGACGATTGGAAAGTCGATATGGCTGACGTAAACAACCTCAAGCAAATCATGGTGCTTGTGGGCGACCTGAATCAAATGACGGACGATGCTCGCATGACGGCGGGCACCGAAGCCTATTTTTCTGGCCGAGGTTATTACCACAATGTGCACCTAGCGGCAAGCTACGGGGTACTTGGCGCAAAGCCCATTTACGACGACCTCAAAACCAATTTTGCAAACCGAAAACCGGTATCGGCAAGCAAAAAGAAGGAATAAGTCGTATCTCTGCTCAACAAGCCGGGGCGGGAAGCATTGCTTCCCGCTTTTGTTTTTCGTCGAGGGAGACATACCCCGGAGGTATGTCGACATAGCTTTTTGCTATCTCGACATCGTATCGGAGTATGTCAACATAGCGCCGAACCATGTCGACATAGCTCCGAGCCGGGACAACACGGCTTTTTACTATGTCGACATCGTACCGAGGTATCTCGACATAGTTCCGAACAATGTCGAGACTGCTTTTTACTATGTCAACATCACACAGGTATATGTTAACATAGCTCCGGGCCGGGTCGAGATAACTTTTTGCCATGTGCACATAACGTTATTCAAAGAACATGTATAAGATGTTGTCACTATGTGACCCAACATCGGTTGGTGCATTTATTCCCGGATTATCATCCCCGGGCTGCAAATATGTCATCGTCACTACGTGACTTTACCGCCGCTGATGTATCTGATGCGTTGACATGATATTTTTTATTTGCGATAACACATTTCTTGACGTAGCTCTCCGCCTCCTCCCCCACATGGGGGGAGGTCGGGAGGGGGCTTCCTATTCCGCCTTAATACTCTTCACCGGGTCGGCCGTTGCCGCTCTCAATGCTTGCCAACCGACGGTTATCAAAGCAATCGATAAACCGATCAACCCGACAGCGACAAAAAGCCACCAAGGTATGTCGGTACGATAAGTATAATCGCCCAACCATCGATTCATCGCCCACCATGCCGCGGGAGAAGCAATGACAACGGAAATCAGCACCAATATCAAAAATTCTTTCGACAGCAACGAAATGACGTCTTTTACCGAGGCGCCGAGCACTTTGCGAATACCGATCTCTTTTTTTCGTGTTTCGGCCATGTAAGCTGCCAAGGCAAATAAACCGAGGCAGGAAATAAAAATCGTCAAACCCGCAAACCATGAGGCTAAGGTTCCCGTACGTTGTTCGGCGAGAAACTTACGAGCATATGCTTCATCGACAAACGTATATTCGAAAGGATATGCGGGATTATATTTTTTGAGTACCGCTTCCATGCGAGCCAAATTTTCCGAAGTTTTATTCGCTTTGTTGAGGCGAATGTGCATCACGCTAAAATTTCCTTTGGGACCGCCGATAACCAAAGGATTCACGGGATTATAAGGTGAACCGATAATAAAGTCCTTGATCACACCCACCACATGCCATTCTCTGCCTTGAGTTTTGATGATTTCTCCCACGGGATGATCAAAATTCATCAATTTCACCGCCGCTTCGTTCAGCAGCATGGCCGTGGAATCCGTCGGATAGGTGTTGACATCGATATCTCGTCCTTCGACAATCGTCGTACCCACGGTTTTCGTCCAGTCGGCATCCGTATAGTACAGATCGACGAGTACTCTTTCATCGGGATTTTTTCCTTTCCAGTCGATTCCCCATGTATTGCTCCAAGCCGCAGTCATGGGCGAAAAGGTTTTTGTCACGGACATTGCCGCACCCGAACCCAACAACTCCCGTTTAATCAATTCATAATTTTTATTTATGTCGCCTTTAAGCCCGCAATAAACCAGTTGATCTTTATCATACCCCATTTCCCTGCCTTGCGCATATTGTATTTGACGATGAATCACCAAAGTGGCGACAATCAAAAAACAGGCAACGGTAAACTGTACGACTACCAAAACTTTGCGGGGCGCTACCAAAGCATGTTCTTTTTTGAACATTCCCTTAAGCACTTTGACGGGGAGGAAGGACGACAGATAAAATGCGGGGTAACTGCCCGCCAATAAACCCGTGATGAGGACAAAGCCCGAAAACGCCACCCAAAACCAACCGCTATCCGCACCCAACGTCATCGATGTTCCCATCAAGGTATTAAATGCCGGCAATATTAACACAACCATCAACAACGCTATCGTACCGGCAATAAACGCCGTGAGCGTCGACTCGCCGATAAATTGCCCGATTAATGATGAACGTCTGCTTCCCAACACCTTACGCACACCTGTTTCTTTAGCTCTTTTCTCGCTGCGGGCCGTACTTAGATTCATGAAGTTGATACAGGCAATCAATAATATCGATATTGCCACCCAACCGAAGATGCGCAAAGTGTCAATCAATCCGCCCGTAGGAACTCCGTTCTCGAACTCGGAATACAGATGTTGTCGACTCAACGGATACAAAAAGATTTCGTTCCGGGCTTGATGATCATGTTCCTTGACAATATCCCGAATTGCCGAATTCACTTTTTCCGGATCGGAGCCGGTTTGAAGTTCCACATATGTTTGAAACGAATTAGCCGTCCAATGTTCACTGTACCACCCGATCACTTTCATAAAAGGCGTGGGAACCAAAGCTTCAAATTGAAAAGCCGTATTTCCGGGTAAGTCCTTCATCACTGCCGTGATGGTCATGGGATATTGATTATTGATCAACACCGGCTTTCCCACGGGATTTTCGTTACCGAACAAACGGACGGCTGTCGTTTCGGTAAGGATCACCGAATAAGGATCGTTCAACGCCGTTTCCGTGTTTCCCGAAAGCAACGGAAAGTCAAACATCGTCAAAAAATCGGGATCGGTAAAACTCGTTGAGATATTTACTTTTTTGTCGCCGACACCGTAAAGAAAATCTCTCACGGGCGTCGTTCTTGCCGTCGCAACGATTTCGGGATAATCTTCCTTCAACGTCGGAGCCATAATTGCGGGAGTCCATTGCCAACAATGCAACGAACCATCAAACACGCTTCGATTCCACGACATATACAGTTGCTTTTCCTTCGAATGGAACCGATCATACGACCATTCGTGACGAATCCACACAAAGATGATCATTGCCGCAGCCATACCCACGGCTAATCCGCCGACATTGATCGCGGAGTAACCGCCGCCGCCGCGAAGATTGCGCAAAAAGATTTTGAGATGATAAAACATAGCTTTGGTTTTTAGATTGTAAGACATGTAAGATCGTAAGACCGTAAGATATTGACCGTTTTTATTATGGTCTTGTATGTCTTACGATCTTACGCGTCTTCTTTTTATTCTGTTTTAATACTTTTCACCGGATCGGCCATTGCGGCCCTCAATGCCTGCCAACCGACGGTTAACAAGGCAATCGATAAACCGATTACCCCAACTGCTGCAAACAACCACCACGGTATATCGGTGCGATAGGCATAAGCATTCAGCCATTGACTCCCGACCCACCAAACGACGGGTACGGCAATGACGACGGAAACAAACACCAACACCGTAAATTCTTTCGACAACATCAAAAAGATACCTTTCACCGATGCGCCGAGTACTTTGCGAATACCGATCTCCTTGCGGCGGCTCTCGGCCATGTACGCCGAAAGACCGAACAGCCCCAAACAGGAAATGAGTCCGGCCAATACTCCGAACCAAGTGATCATGGTACCGACCCGACGTTCCGAGTCAAACTTCCGGGCATATATTTCGTCGACGAAATGATAAATAAACGGAAGTTCGGGATTGTATTTCTTGAATATCTTTTCGGCCCGAGCCAGATTGTTTGCCAATCCGCCCGCGGCGCTCAGTTTGATATGAATGTGATTGAACCAACCTGCCGGTCCTCCGATGGTCATGGGACGTACGGGGTCGTACGGCGAATCGAGTACAAAGTCTTTAATCACACCTACCACATGCCATTCTTTATTCGTTTCGCGAATAACTTCACCGACGGGATCGGTAAATCCCATCATCTTGACGGCCGACTCGTTGAGCAGCATCGCCGAAACGTCTCCGGGATAGGTGTACATGTCGATGTCGCGCCCCTGCAAAATTTCGACGCCCGTGGTTTTGGCCCAATCGGCATCCACGTAAAAGCGTTCGATAAAAACTTGTTTGCTCGGATCTTTGCCTCTCCATTGCGCATCCCAACTTTTGCTCCAACTCCCCGTCATCGTCCCGAAAGTGAATGTCACCGATTCCGCAATGCCGGAGTCGAGCAATTCGTTGCGAACAAGACCGTGGTTGCTTTTTACGGCATCCGACAATTCGAGATAGATCAAGCGCGATTTATCGTAACCCGCATCGCGATCTTGCGCGTAGTGTATTTGCCGGTATACGATTGCGGCGGAAGCCGTCAACATTACGGCAAAAGTAAATTGCGTTACGATCAGCACTTTTCGCACACTCACGAAATCGCGGCCGCCCTTGAATACGCCTTTCAATACTTTTACGGGAAGAAACGACGACAAATAGAATGCGGGATAACTGCCGGCCAACAGTCCCGTCAATAAAACAAACGATGTAATCGCAATCCAAAAACCCGAATTGTCGAACCCCAATTCGAGTTGTTTCCCCGTAAGATTATTGAATGCCGGCAGACACAACAACACAATCATCGTTGCCGCCGCAGCGGAAATTGCGGCCGTCAATATCGATTCACCCAAAAACCGAAAGACCAACACGCCGCGACGGGCGCCGATCACTTTTCGCACACCCGTTTCTTTGGCATATCGGGAACTTCGGGCAGTGCTCATGTTCATAAAATTAATGCAGGCGATCAGCAATATCGCAAAAGCAATGAACGCAAATATCCGTAATGTATCGATTCGTCCGCCGACGGCTTTCCCATCCTCGAATTGGGAATAAAGGTAACATTTGGCTAACGGGAATAAGAAAAGTTCGGTAACATCTTTGTTGTCGGTATGTTTCGCAATAAGTCCTTTAATGGCGGCATTCGCCTCGGCTTCGTCGATACCCGGTTGCAGTTCCACGTAAGTGGCGGTGGTATAATTGCTCCACGCCTCATCGTATGCGCCCAGTTCTTTCATAAGCGAGTACGAAAACAATGCCTCAAAGTCGAAAACCGTATTTTGAGGCAGATCGATAACGCCCGTTACCGTTACCGGATAAGAACCCCGAATCGTAACGGTTTTACCCATGGGATCGTCATTACCGAAAAAACGCCGGGCGACGTCTCGGGTGAGAACAACCGACGAGGGTTGATTCAAAGCGGTGCTTGCGTCTCCTTGCAATAAAGGAAAACTATACATCCGGAAAAATCCCGGATCGACAAGCTTCACTTGAAGGTCGAGTATTTTTTCGTCGGAAGCGCATACGATTTTGATCGGAGGCGCCTCGCAACGCGTCATATCCGCAATCTCGGGAAACTCCTCCAAAAGGGTCGGTCCGAGGATTTTGGGACTTACTTCCCGATAACCGTTGGTTTCGCTGTAATTTCGCACTTGATACAGCAACTTTCCTTTTTCGTGAAAACGATCATAGCTCCACTGATTGTATACCCACAACACAATCAGCATGGTTGCCGCCATCCCAACAGCCAATCCGCCTACGTTGATCGCCGAATAAACACCGCCTCGGCGAAGGTTACGAAAAAACAACTTGAAAAAAGAAATCATAATAAAGCTCCTCCCTAACCCTCCCCCATGGGGGGAGGGAGATTATTCTTTTTATCGGTCGAAAAAGATAAAAAGGTCTTGTTATTTAAAAATTCATACCTACTTATTTCAATGTGCTTTTGATGAGCGCCGCTCCTCCTCCCCCACATGGGGGGAGGTTGGGAGGGGGCCTCTTTTATTCCGTTTTAATACTCTTTACCGGATCGGCCGTTGCCGCTCTCATTGCCTGCCAGCCGACAGCCATTAAAGCTATTGCGGCGGAAATGAACAAAGCAAGAGCAAACAGCCCCCAACCCAACCGGATGTGGTAAGCGAAATTATCCAACCATTGCCGGGTAAACCACCATGCAAGGGGCCAAGCAATCGCGTTGGCAACAAGAACTTGTATTGCCGTTTGTCGCAATAAAAGGTTTAGAACATCCGGAGTTGACGCCCCCAGCACTTTTCGTATACCGATCTCTTTTCGTCGTTGTTCGATCATGTAAGCCATTAAACTCAGCATTCCCAACACCGCCAATGCAATGGCGGCAAACGAAAATGCGAAGAACAATACACGAACCCGTTGTTCGGATTTGTATTGTGCATCGTACAGATCGTCGAAAAAGTTGAATACGAACGGAGCATCGGGATTCACCTCTTTCCATATCGCTTCTACCCCGTTCATCAATGTCGGAATATTATCGGATACCAATTTGACGGAAACTTTGCGAAAAAAGCCGGATTCATTGGTGATCAGCAACGGCCCCACTTTGTCGTACATGGAAGCATAATGAAAGTCGTGAACAACGCCGATCACTTCATGATCGGTGTCGTTGCGAGTGATCTTCCTGCCCACGGCATCATTGTTCCATCCCAATGTTTTTGCCAACGTCTCGTTGATCACGTAACCCGTTTTGTCGGCTTCCCGATCGTCGGAAAAGAAACGTCCCGACTCGAGTTTGATTCCGTATACGTTCAAAAAATCGGCATCGGCATCCAGTGCATGTATCATCATAATGTTTTCCATGCTCAGACCCTCGGGCAGGTAACCGTTGGAGGAGAATCCGCCCGAAGGCACTGCCGACGATACCGTTGCCGCAGCGACGCCGGGCAAATCTTCCAATCGTTGTTTCAACAGCGACGCCCGACCGATTACGGTTTTGCCCGTAAGCGGTATCGTAAGCACTTGTTCGCGATTTAACCCGATATCTTTATTGTTGATGTAGGAGAGTTGGCGCGAAACGACGAGCGTGCAGATAATCAACGCCGAACAGGCGGCAAATTGCAGAACAACCAATGCGTTTTGTATGTTGCTTTTTTTTACCTTTTGTTTCCCGCCTCCTTTCGCGGCATCGGCAATAGGCAACGACGACAAACGAAAAGCTGGATAAACGGCCGCAATCGTTCCGATGACACCGGTCAGCACGAAAGCGGCTCCGATAATCAGCACGGCAGAACCCGGCGTTGGCGACAAAGCGGTTCCCGACAACCGGTCGTACCAAGGTTCGAGCAACTTAAACAGTAACCCGGCGAGCACGAAAGCGACAAAAGCCACCGACAAAGACTCGCCGGCAAATTGAGCGACGAGATTTCGCCGCGCGGCACCCAATACTTTTCGCACGCCGGCTTCTTTTACTCGACGCAACGAGCGGGCAGCTGTCATGTTAATGAAATTGATGCCCGCAACGACCAAAATGATCCCGGCCGTCAGCGCAAAAATCAGCAGATTCGTACGTAACATATTGGAACCCTTGTCATAATGCAAGTGAATATCCCGCAGGGGTTGCACGGTTGCTTTTGCCTCGTAACCGAATTCCGCCAGCCTGTTTCCGTAATTATCCCAAACCACTTTATTGATTTTTTCCTCCAAATCGGTCGCCCGTAAGCCGGGAACGGCACGAATATACGTATAGTATTGATTGCCTCCGCCCCAACCCATGTAGAGGTTCGGCATGCGGTAAAGCGTGGAAAAGGAAGCCAAGGCTTTGAAACTGAAATGTGAATCAACGGGCGGTTCGGCCGCCACTCCCGTAACAACATAGTGATCCGCTCCGTCCGCCAATACGGTTTTACCCATCGGATCTTCCCCGCCGAAGAAATTCTTCGCCGTTTCTTCCGTCAATACGACGGAATACGGCACGGACAATGCCGTTGCGGCATCACCTTTCAGCAACGGAAAATCGAAAATCTTCCAAAAGGTCGAATCGGCATAACGCACCGATTCCAAGGTAAAAAGCCGATCCTCGACGGCTACGGCAAATGTTTTGGGCACGGAAACGCGAGTGAAGTCGGCTATCTCGGGAATATCGTTTTTAAAGGCGGGCCCCATTGCGGCATTAGCCACGGGATCGTCATCTTCCAAAAGTCCTTTTTGATAATGAGCCATCGACACGCGACCGATATTTTCCGCGTATTGGTGGAAGTTGTCGTAATGAGTCTCCTGCCAAAGATAAAATGCAATATACAAAACAGCGGTTAAGCCTATGGCCAAACCGGCAACGTTGATGCCCGAAAAAACTTTATCGCGCATTAAATATCGAAAAGTGGTTTTCATGTAATCATTCTTTTATTCATTACATATTTTCGGTGGTTAACGGGCTCCGAAGCTGTTCAAAACGGCTTATTTTACAATGTCATTGCAATCGATAACGAAGCGTTTTTTTGATTAACACGAGATTGCTTCGTCATTCCTCCTCGCAATGACGTTCATTTTCGACTTCTTGAACCACCTCAATCGTTCTTTTTATCGGTCGGGAGAAATCGAAAGGTTTGCGTTATTTAAAAATTAAAAATCCGATTATATATACTCCACATATTGCTTTAATTAGCTCCCAAACCCTCCTCCATTTGGGGGGAGGGCCGGGGAGGGGGTTTCTATTCCGCCTTAATACTCTTCACCGGATCGGCCATTGCCGCTCTCAGCGCTTGCCAACCCACGGTTATCAACGCAATCGATAAACCGATAAATCCGACCGCAACAAAGAGCCACCAAGGGATGTCGGTGTGATAGGCGTAGTCGCCCAGCCATTGATTCATGCCCCACCACGCCGCGGGCGAAGCAATAATGACGGAAATCGACACCAATATCAAAAACTCTTTCGACAGCAGCGAAACGACATCTTTTACCGAAGCGCCGAGCACCTTGCGAATACCGATCTCTCTCTTCCGCGTTTCGGCCATGTATGCTGCCAAGGCAAACAAACCGAGACAGGAAATGAAAATCGTTAAACCCGCAAACCACGAGGCTAAGGTTCCCGTACGTTGTTCGGCGAGAAATTTACGGGCATATGCTTCGTCGACAAACGTATATTCGAAAGGATAAGCGGGATTGTATTTTTTAAACACCGCTTCCATACGAGCCAAGTTGTCCGAAGTTTTATTCGCTTTGTTCAGTCGGGCATGCATCACGCCGAGGCCTCCTTCGGGGCCGCCGATAACCATGGGATTCACCGGATTATAAGGTGAGCGAATAATGAAATCCTTGACCACGCCTACCACATGCCAATCTCTGTCGTGCATCTTAACAATCTCACCCACGGGATGATCAAAATTCATCAATTTCACCGCCGTTTCGTTCAGCAACATGGCCGTAGAATCCGTCGAATAGGTGTGTATATCGATATCTCGTCCTTCGACAATCGTCGTACCGACGGTTTTCGTCCAGTCGACATCCGCATAATACAGGTCGACGAGTACTCTTTCATCGGGATTTTTTCCTTCCCATTCGATCCCCCATGTATTGCTCCAAGCCGCAGTCATGGGCGAAAAAGTTTTCGTCACGGACATTGCCGCACCCGAACCCAACAATTCTTGTTTGATTAATTCGTAATTTTTATACATGTCGCCGTTAAGCATGCAATAAACCAGTTGATCTTTATCATATCCCGTCTCCCTGTCTTGTGCATATTGTACCTGACGATGAATCACCAAAGTGGCAACAATCAAAAAACAGGCGACGGTAAACTGTACCACTACCAATACTTTGCGGGGGGCAACCAAAGCACGTTCCTTTTTGAACATTCCCTTAAGCACTTTGACGGGAAGGAAGGACGACAGATAAAATGCGGGATAGCTGCCCGCCAACAGACCCGTGACAAGAATAAAGCCCGAAAACGCCAACCAAAACCAACCGCTATCCGCACCCAACGTCATCGATGTGCCCATTAAAGCATTAAAAGCCGGCAATATTGACACAACCATTAACAAGGCTATCGTACCGGCAATAAACGCCGTGAGCGTCGACTCGCCGATAAATTGTCCGATCAATGACGAACGTTTGCTTCCCAACACCTTCCGCACACCCGTTTCCTTGGCCCTTTTCTCGCTGCGAGCCGTACTCAAGTTCATGAAATTGATGCAGGCAATCAATAATATCGATATCGCCACCCAACCGAAGATACGCAACGTGTCAATCAATCCGCCCGTAGGAACCCCGTTCTCGAAACGGGAATACAGATGTTGTTGACTCAACGGATACAAAAATATTTCGGCCTGCGCTTGATGATCGGTATGTTCCTTAACGATATCCCGAATTGTCGAATTTACTTTTTTCGGATCGGCACCGGGTTGAAGTTCCACAAATGTTTGCAACGTATTGGCCGTCCAATCTTCACTGTACCAACCGATCACTTTCATGAAAGGTATGGGAAACAAAGCCTCAAATTGAAAAGCGGTATTTCCGGGCAAGTCCTTCATCACTGCCGTGACGGTCATGGGGTATTGATTATCAACCAACACCGACTTTCCCACGGGGTTTTCGTTACCGAACAAACGGACGGCAGCCGTTTCGGTAAGTACTACCGAATAAGGATCGTTCAACGCCGTTTCCGCATTTCCCGAAAGCAACGGAAAGTCAAACATCGTTAAAAAATCGGGATCGGTGGAACACGTCGAGATATTTACTTTTTTGTCGTCGACACCGTAAAGAAAATCTCTCACGGACGTCGTTCTTGCTGTCGCAACAATCTCGGGATAGTCTTCCTTCAAGGTCGGCCCCATAATCGGCGGAGTCCATTGCCAACAACGCAACGAACCATCGAACACGGATCGGCTCCATGTCGCATACAGTTGCTTTTCCTTCGAGTGGAACCGATCGTGCGACCATTCGTGACGAATCCATACAAAGATGATCATTGCCGCAGCCATACCCACGGCTAATCCGCCGACGTTGATTGCGGAATAACTGCCGCCGCCGCGAAGATTGCGCATAAAAATTTTAAAAAAAGAAATCATATGCTTCAATTTTAAAAGCTCCTCCCCGATCCTCCCCAAGTAGGGAGGGAGACCGTTCTTTTCAACGATTCAAGAAGGGTTGGTTTTAAATACATATTTCCAAAATCGCCTTAACAAACGTTTACTCCGTAAAAAATAAACGATGACAAATGCGATATTTTTCATCCGTCTTTTTAAAACATCAAAGCGCGTGCCTCGAATGTATTTTATTACATTTCAGTATTTTTCATTTTTTTATGTTACAATAAGTGTTCGGTTTTGATACACTCGGCGTTCGATTACGTACACCGGGGAGATCGTAAGACATGTAAGACGCGTAAGATCGTAAAAAAAGCCTTTCTTACGGTCTTACTTGTCTTACACGTTTTACGGTCTTTTTATTTTATTCCGTTTTCAAACTCTTCACCGGATTTGCGGTTGCCGCTTTTACGGCCCGCCAACCCACCGTGAGCAAGGTCAAAATGACCGTAATCAACCCCGCGGCAGCGAATAATTGCCACGACACGGAAATACGGTAAGCGTAATCCCGTAACATATTATCCAACCAATAATATGCAAGCGGAAAAGCGATCAGCATCGCAATGCCGACCAAGACGATAAATTCTTTCGAAAGCATTCGGACAATCTCGGTCACGCTTGCACCGAGGACTTTGCGGATACCGATTTCTTTCGTTTTCGTTTCGGCGGTATAGGTAATCAACCCGAACAGACCGAGACAGGAAACAATCACGGCGATAACGGCAAATGCAAGGAACAGATTTCCCGTGCGGAGGTCGGCTTTGTACATTTTCCCGAATTCTTCATCCAAAAAGCCGTACGAAAAGGGGACATCATCATTGTAAGCCTTGAACGTTGCTTCGGCAGCCTTCAATGCTTCCTCCACTCCTCCCGCCTTGGTTCTCACATACATGAATTGCATCCGGCCTCCGGCCGTTATCACCAAAGGCTTAATCGGCTCGTGCATGTTTTCGAAATGAAAATCCTCCGCAACGCCGATAACGGGGACGCTCATTCTCCCCATTGTTAACCGTTTTCCCACAGGATCTTCCAATCCCATATCGGCAACGGCTTTTTGATTCAATATGACGCAAAAACTGTCGGAAGGCATTGCCGTGAAATTATTCCCTTCGGCAAATTTGACACCCATAACGGGAATAAAGTCGGCATCGGTTTGCATCATAATGAATCGAGTGTTTCTGTCCCCTTTCCCCGGCCATCCGATGCCGGCGTTAAATTGCGTCGTTCCGCTCAAAGGCTGATACATGAAGGTGACCCCCTCAATATTTGCCGACTGCATCAGTCGTGCTTTGATATCGATGGTGTGTGATCTCATATCGCCGGACATTTTCACGTAAAAAACATGCTCTTTTTGGTAACCGGGGTTTTTCGTCTTGATGAATTGCATTTGACGATTTATGGTCACTGCGCCGAGAATCAGCACGACCGATGCCGCAAACTGGGAAACGACCAATATTCGTCGCACGGATGCATTGATACCGTTGCGTTGGTTCGTCTTTTTCAGGTTCTTTCTCATCGATAAACTGACAGCCGGATATATACCTGCCGACAACATGACCGCGGCAAACACGATCGCAAACGAAGTTAAAGTTTCCGTCGAAAACAGCCGGAATACCAGCTGTTTGCCGATAATCTGATTGTATGCGGGAAACAAGAGATAAATCAACCCCGTGGCAACGATCAGCGAGAAAAAGAACAACAGTAACGACTCGTTGAAAAATTGGGAAAATAAAGCGGGTTTGTTCGCTCCGAGCACTTTTCTGACGGAAATTTCCTTATCTCTGCGTGATGCTCGTGCGGTGACCAAATTGACATAGTTGATGCACGCAATGAGGAGCAGCACCGCAACGGCGATCGAGAACAGCCGACAGGCTTGCATTGTCGAGTTGGGATTACCTTCCAAATCGTACAAATTTTCCTTTTCCAGCGGATGGAGCGAATAGGTCAATTTCCATGAATTGTTGTTTGCCGCATGCAGGGAAGTGAGTCGACGACCGACATCTTGCGCATCGGTCCCGGGACGCAATAAAAAGTAGGTTTTGTAATTGACTCTGCCCCATTCTTCATTCAACTTCGGATAGTTTACTTCCTCCATCCGGAAATTGAAGAGCACATCGTACCGAATGGAAGAATTTTGCGGCATATCGGCCATCACGCCGCTTACGTACCAAGTTTTACGATTACTGTCGGTGACAGTCTGCCCGATCGGATCTTTATCGCCAAACAATACATTTGCGGCATGCTCCGACAAAACCACCGAATTCGCGTACGGCAACATGTTACGACGATCGCCTTTCAAGATTTGAAAATCGAAAACGGAAAAGAAAGAAGAATCGACGGCACAACAACCGATATCATTAAAAATTTTGTCGTCGGATTTGAGAAAACTCGTACTTGTCATGTATGTAAATATTCGACAGGCATTCTCGATTTCCGGAATTTCCGTTTTCGCCGCAGGCGCTAATGCCGCGGACGCAATGCCCCAGTATTGCGGAGAGCCTCCCGTCTCAAAACTCGCCACTGTCATGTAAATGTCTTTGTATCGTTTGTGAAATTTATCGAAACTCCGTTCGTCGCGAATCCAAAACATGATAAGAATACAAACGGCCAAACTCACAGCCAAGCCGCCGACGTTAATGGCCGAATAAATTCCGTTGGCGCGCAAATTACGCAATGCGATTTTCAGATGATAAAATAAATTGTTCATGATATTAAAGATTTAAAGCCCCAACCCTCCAAAAGCCTCTCCCCTAACCCCTCTCCCATGTGGAGAGGGGAATCGCTCTATTTGCCGGTTAGGGGAAAATCAAAAGGGTTTTGTTATTAAAAAATCCAATTATTACAAACTTCAATGTTACTTTGATAAGCTCCCCAACCCTCCCCCACATGGGGGGAGGGTTGGGGGAGGGGGCTACTTGATGCTTTTCACCGGATTGGCTCTTGCCGCTTTTACGGCTTGAAAAACGACCGTAATTAAAGTCAATGTCGCCGTGATCAGTACACCGACCGCGATAAATTTCCACGAAAGAGATACATGGTAAGCAAAATCGCGCAAATAGCCCGTTGCCACCCACCAAGCAACAGGTCCGGCAATAACCAAAGCCACGGTTAACAATTTCAAATAATCGTTCGCAAACATGGAAATGATGGAGGGAACACGTGCTCCGAGCACTTTGCGGATACCGATCTCTTTTGTCCGTTGTTCCGCCATAAACGCCGTCAACCCGAATACTCCCATGCAGGCGATCAGAATAGCCAAGCCGGAGAAAACCAGCGATACCCGATTGGTACGTCGTTCCGATTCGTATGCTTTCGTCAACTCCGCATCGGGAAAACGAACTTCGAATAAGCCGTTCGGGAAATATTTTTTGAAAATACCCTCATATGCGGCAAGTTGTTGCGACATATCTTTTTCTCCGACCCGAAGCATCATAAATGATTTAGATCTTTCGGCATTATGGATTCCGTAACCTACGATGGGACGGTGCAAATCTTGGAAATGAAAATCTTCGACCACGCCGCTGACCACCACGTGGGGATGGTTGCCGCCGAGTACGGCCTTGATTTCCCTCCCGACGATTTCTTCGGGCGTCATTTCCAAATATTCCGCCGTTTTGCGATTGATAACGATTTTGGTGATGCTGTCGCCTTTCGCTTTCTCCGAAAAGCATTCACCGGCAATCAATTTCATCTCCAACAGTTTCACCAATTCGGGATCGGCGGGATTCGAGTAAAAAGGAAAGCCCTGTTGATCCTCCGAATTTCTATATACCGAATTACCGTCGCCCGATCTCAAAGGGAAAGAATATGAAAGGGCAATTTCTTTCACGGAGCTTTGCGATCGATATTCGTTTTTCAAAGCATTGATCTCCGATTCTTTCGCCAATGCGGGAAGTACGATACCGAGAATATCGCGGGGATTGTATCCGAGGTCCTTATCGTTCACGAATTGTATTTGTTCGCGAACTACCGTCACTCTGGAAATCAAAACAATGGCTGCAACAAACTGCGCAACAATTAATACTTTTCGTACAAGAGCATGTTTCGATCCGGGTCGAAAAGCAGCTTTAATGGCCGACAGAGGCGGAAACGACGACATGTAAACGGCGGGATAGGAAGCAGACAATATCGCGGTCACCGCAAATACCGACAAAGCGCTTAAAATAAACCCGGGATGAAGCAACGCCTCTAAGCTCAAGGTTTCCGACAATAACCGGTTAAACACCGGCAAAAGAGGCACCGCCAATATAACGGCAAGAAGAAATGCCGATAAGGTGATCGCCACCGTTTCGAAGACAAAACGCATGATCAAATTGCTGCGTCGGGCGCCCAATGTTTTACTGATTCCCACTTCTCCGAAACGTTTCTGCGCACGGGCGGTCGATAAGTTCATGTAGTTGATGCAGGCAATCACCAAAATAACGACAGCCAACATCACCAATAATTTCACCTTTTCGATGCTGCTCGGGGCATGTAAATAGGTTTGCAAAAAATCGCCCGAATACAAATGAATACGGTCTAATCGCTGCAACGAAGGCTCAAAAATGGCTTCGTTGTCGCTTTTTTCGGCGGTAATCGCTTTCATTTGAGCTTCCACGCGGGCAACGTCAGCCCCCTCGGTCAACAAACAGAAGGTTTCGTAACTGACATTTCCCCAATGGAGGTCGCGATGCAAAAAAGCGGGTTGGGAGTATTGAAACGGACCGACTATTTGAAAAGAAGCAAAAGAACTATTTTCCGGAAAATCCTTGAATACGGCAACGACTTCCGTCAAAAGCCGATTTTCCAGCAAAAAAGTTTTCCCGACCGGGTTTCCTTCACCGAAAAGCTTACGAGCCGTTTTCTCGGAAATCGCCGCCGTATTGGGACGCGTCAATGCTTCCTCGACCGAACCATACAAAAACGGCACATCGAACAAGCGGAAAAAATCCTCGTCCGCCCACAGAAAATTTTCTTCTTTGAACAATTGGTCGTCCACCCGAATAACAAACGTACGGGGTTGCATGCGTACCGTCGCTCTCACTTCGGGAATCGCTTCTTTCATTGCGGGCCCCAGAGCATTGGCCGTGGTGCAATACGTCTTTCCGGGCTGCCATTTCGTTAAATACGAGTTGATGCGATAAATATTTCCGCTTTCTTTAAACGACGTATCGAATGAATACTCGTTAAATATCATCAAGCAGATCAATAAGACAACCACCAACCCAACGGACAAACCCAAAATGTTGACGCCGGAAAACAGTTTGTTTTTAACCAAACTTCTTCGCGTAATTTTAAAGAAATAAGTGAACATAATAATTTGATTTAAAGCCCCTCCCCGACCCTCCCCCACATGGGGGAGGGAGATCGTTCTATTGACCAATCAAGGGAGATCAAAAGAGCTTTGTTATTAAAATTTAAAAATCCAATCTTTATCTATTTCAATGTTACTTCAATTAGCACATGCTCCCCCTCCCCCACATGGGGGGAGGGTTGGGGAGGGGGCTTTCATTCCGCCTTAATGCTTTTCACCGGATCGGCGGTTGCCGCTTTCACGGCTTGCCAACCTACCGTAATCAGTGTCAACGCAACCGTTATCAAACCGGCAACGGCAAATAACTGCCACGATACGGAAATACGATAGGCGTAATTCTGCAACAGCTTATCCAGCATCCAATATGCGGCGGGAAAAGCGATCAACATCGCAATACCCACCAAAACAAGGAACTCCTTCGAGAGCATTCGAACAATCTCGGTCACGCTTGCTCCGAGCACTTTGCGAATACCGATTTCTTTCGTTTTCGTTTCGGCGGTATAAGTCACCAAACCGAATAAACCGAGGCTGGAAATGATGACGGCGATGACGGCAAACGCAGAGAACAACCTTCCCATGCGAAGATCCGTTTGGTATACTTTACCGAATTCGTCGTCCAAAAACCCATATGAAAACGGAGCTTCATTCTTATAATTATTAAACACTTCTTCCGTTGCTTTCAATGCTCCATCAATCCCACCGGCACGGGTTTTCACGTACATGTACAGCTGCATATTGCCCATCGCCGTTATCACCAACGGTTTGATCGGCACATGCATGTTATCGAAATGGAAATCCTCCACGACACCGATAACCGGAATGCTTTTTTTGCCTATATGGATCCGTTTACCAACGGGATTTTCCAACTCCATTCCCGCAACGGCTTTTTGGTTCAAGATGACACAAAGACTATCGGAAGGCATTGCCGTAAAATTATGTCCTTCGACAAGCTTGGCGCCCATGACGGGAATAAAGTCGGCATCGGTATCCATATGGACGAACCAAATGTCCTTCTCTCCTTTCCCCGGCCAACCGATCGCTTCGCCGACTCGTGTCATTTTGGTCAAAGGTTGGTACATGAAGGTGACCCCTTCAATATTTGCCGATTGCATCAGTCGGGCCTTGATATCAACGGTATGTGATCTCATCTCCGGAGTCGTTCTCATGTAAAAAACATGTTCTTTTTCGTAGCCGGGGTTTTTCGTTTTGATGAATTGCATCTGACGATTCATGGTCACCGCTCCGAGAATCAACACCACCGACGCCGCAAACTGGGTAACGACTAACAACCGCCGCACGGATGCATTGGATCCGGAATATCGACCGACTTTCGACGAGCCTTTTTTCATCGCCATGCCGACGGCGGGATAAATACCTCCCGCTAACATGACTGTCGCAAACGCTATTCCGTAGAAAGTTAAGGTTTCCGGTGAAAACAATCGAAAAGTTAACTCTTTGCCGATGATTTGATTGTACGCCGGGAAGAAAGCGTAAATCAGCCCGACGGAAAGGAGCAATGAGCAAAAGAACAGCAACAACGATTCGTTGAAAAATTGGGAAAACAATACGGATCTGTTTGCCCCGAGGATTTTTCTGACCGATATCTCCTTATCTCTGCGCGAAGCACGCGCGGTAACCAAATTGATGTAGTTGATGCATGCGATGAGGAGCAGTACCGCAACGGCAATCGCAAACAAACGGCACGCCTGCATTGTCGTGTTGGGATTTCCCGCCAAATCGTACAGATTTTCCTTTTCCAACGAATGGAGTGAATATGTCAGCTTCAACGATTTGTTATTCGCGGCATGCATGGATGTCAAACGACGACCGATATCTTGCGCATCGGTGTCGGGGCGCAACAAAAAATAGGTTTTGAAATTAACCCGGTACCACTCTTCGTTCAATTTCGGATATTTCGCTTCTTCCGTTCGGAAATTGAACAGAACATCGTATCGGTTTGAAGAGTTTTGAGGCATGTCGGCGATCACGCCGCTCGCATAATAAGCCTTTCGACCGGCATCGGTAACGGTTTGTCCGATCGGATCCCGATCGCCGAACAAGGTTACGGCAGCACTTTTCGACAAAACCACCGAATTCTCGTAGGGCAGCATGTTGCGGCGATCACCTTTCAGAATTTGAAAATCGAAAATGGAAAAGAAAGTAGAGTCGACAGCAGAATAGCCGACATTATTCAGAATATTGTCTCCGTATTTGAGAAAACCGGTTCCCATTTGAGTGAGCCGACAAGCGTTTTCGATTTCCGGAATCTCGGCTTTCGCCGCAAGTGACAATGCAGGAGAAGCAACACCCCATTGTTGCGAAGCGCCGTTTGATTCGAAACTCGCCACGGTCATGTAAATATCCTTGTACCGCTTGTGAAACTTGTCGAAACTCCGCTCGTTGTTGATCCAAAGCATGATGAGAATACAAACAGCCAAACTCACGGCCAAGCCGCCGACATTGATGGCCGAATAAATGCCGTTGTTTCGTAAATTGCGCAATGCGATTTTCAATTGATAAAACATGATGTTACAATTAAGAACCCCTTCAAAGGCCTCTCCCCTAACCCCTCTCCATGTGGAAGAGGGGAATCGTTCTATTTACCTGTCGAGAAAAGTTTAAAAGGGTTTTGTTATTAAAAAATCAAATCATTACAAACGTCAATGTTACTTTGATAAGCTTCCCAACCTTCCCTCGGTCACTCGTTTCGCTCATGAAAGGTCCGCTGAGTCGGAAGAAACTTCTTCTATGACAATCAAAGTGCATGCCTATGTCGCAAACATTTATGTTTCAGTGTTTTTTAAAAATAACATTTTCAACAAGTGTTCGATTTCGATACACCTTACGTTCGATTACGTACACAAAAAAAGACCGTAAGACATGTAAGATCGTAAGATTTTTTCTTTTTTACGGTCTTACATGTCTTACGGATCTTGCGGTCTTATTTTTTATTCCGTTTTGATACTCTTTACCGGATCAGCCGTTGCCGCTTTAAACGCTTTAAATCCTACGGTAAGTATTGTCAATGTCACCGTTATTAAGCCGGCAAATGCAAACAAGTGCCATGAAAGGTTGATTTTATAAGCGTAGTCTTGCAACATATTGTCCAACAACCAATAGGCAAGAGGGAAAGCGATCAACATCGCAATGCCGACCAAAACAAGGAAGTCTTTCGAAAGCATCCGTACGATTTCCGATACGCTTGCTCCGAGTACTTTGCGAATGCCGATTTCCTTGATTCTGGCTTCAGCGGTATATGTCACCAGTCCGAACAATCCGAGACAGGAAATGAGAGCGGCAATGACGGCGAAACATTGAAACAAAACGCTCGAACGCAAATCGGCTTTATAGAGCGCATCGAATTCGTCGTCGGTAAAACGATAAGAAAACGGCGCGTCGGCATTATATTTTTTCCAAACCGTTTCCGCCGCGGTAATTGCCCGCGAAGCATCAGCGCCCGTTGTCTTCACGTAGATTCCCGTTCGATGATCCGTGCATCGAACAGCCAAAGGCTTGATGGAGCTGTGCAAATTTCTGAAATTAAAATCGCGAACCACTCCGATAACGGTCCCTTCCTTACCCTGTATAAGCACCTGTTTACCGATCGGATCCGAAATATCCATATTTTTGATGGCCGTTTCGTTGAGAATAAAAGAAACGTTGTCGGCCGGCGTACCATCAAAACCTCGTCCCGCGACAAGCGACATTTGCATGACGGGAATAAAATCTTTATCGGCATTCAATACAATAATGGACAGGTTTTTATCATTATTCCCTTCAAAATCGAAACCATAAGTGGATGTCACTCCCGTCAAAGCCTGCGAAGTGGCGGTCACTCCATGAACGGCCGAATTCTGCAATAATTCCGATTTCATCGCATCGTAATGTCGCGACATACCGGAAGGCAAAGGCATATAGAACAGATTTTCTTTTTCGTATCCGAGATTCTTTTCTCGGATAAATTTCAATTGCCGGCCGGTGGTAACGGTGGTTGAAATCAACACGACGGCGGCAACAAATTGCACCACCACCAATCCTTTGCGCAACAAAGCATTACCGCCACTCGTACCATGAATTGCCCGCAAAGGCTTTTGCAAGGCCAAACTGACGGCGGGATAAATACCGGCACAAAACACCACGGCAAGAAAAGTTGCGCCGTATATCATCATCGTATCAGCGGAAAATAATTGAAAGGTCAGATGTTTTCCGATAATTTGATTGTACGCCGGGAAAATCAAATACAACAAAACGGTAGCTGCCATCAAGGCCAGAAAAAACAACCGAACGGACTCGTTGAAGAAACGGAAAAACAAATCCGTTTTTTTCGCTCCGAGAATATTCCGCACGAAAATCTCTTTATTACGCCGTGATGCCGTGGCGGTCGATATATTGACGTAGTTGATGCAGGCAATCAAAATAAGAACGAAAGCCACGATTGAAAACAATCGGCACGTTTGCGCTTTTCCGTTAACCGTACCGTCGGCATTGCGAAAGTTGAGCGTTTCGATGGATTGCAGACCGTAACTCGCATTAATCCCCGGAGAATTACGTTGCTGTATCTCGGTTAGCTTTTTTGCCACAATCTCGGGGTCCGTGTTCGGACGCAACAAAAACCATGTCTTAAAATCGAACCATTCCCAGCTTGCCAAAGCTCCGGGTTGAAGTTGCTCCATCAACGGTCCGATGGTGGCAAACGGCAGGAGGACATCGAAACGAAACGACGAGTTTAAGGGCATGTCGGCCATCACACCGGATACTTGATACGAAACATTGTTATTGTCCGTCAGGGTCTTTCCCACGGGATTTTCGTCGCCGAACAACCGAACGGCTATGCGCTCGGAAAGCACCACGGATTGATTTTGAGTCAACATGCGGCGGACGTCTCCTTTCAATACGGGGAAATCGAACATGGAGAAAAATGCGGAGTCGACCACACTGCAGGAAAAGCCGTCGACCACTCTTTTTTGGTCGCCTTCGGTATTTTTCAACATGCTGACCATCCCGAAACTGTATATTCTGCAAGTGTTTTCCACTTCGGGAATTTCATTTCGGGCAGCCGAGGCCAATGCGGGAACACTGAGATTCCAATAACGATTCCCGGCGTTACTCGCAAAACAAGTATTGGCAATAAAAATATTTTCACCTTGCTTATGGAATCGATCGAACCCGCGTTCGTCTTGAACCCAAAGCATGATCATGATACAAACGGCCAAACTCACGGCCAAACCACCGACGTTGATCACCGAATAAACACCGTTGGTGCGCAAATTACGCAATGCGATTTTTAATTGAGAAAACAAATTGTTCATGATTTTAAAATTTAAAGCCTCTTCAAAAGCCCCACCCCGACCCTCCCCAAATGGGCGAGGGAGATCGTTCTATTGGCCGGTCGGGAAAAATTTAAAAAGGTTTGTTATTAAAATTAAAAATCCGATGATGATATACGTTAATATTTCCTTGATAAGCAACGTACTCCCCCTCTCCACATGGGAGGGGGGACCGGGGGGAGAGGCCTCCTTCCCTTACTCTTCCGTCTTGATGCTTTTGAGCGGATTGGCTGTTGCGGCCCGCACCGATTGAAAACCGGTCGTTAGGATGGAAATCAGTATCAATAACAACGATACCGCAACAAATATCCACCAACTCAAACCGATACGATACTCCATTATCTGTAGAAGCTTCGAGCTGAAATACCAAGCAACGGGAATACCGACGGCAAAAGAAATACCCACCAATAATAAGAAATTGCGAATCAACATTTTGGTTAAGTTGAAAACTCCGGCGCCGAGTACTTTGCGGATACCGATCTCTTTGGTTCGTTGTTCGGCCGAATACGCACTCAATCCGAACAAACCCAAACAAGCGATGATGACGGTAAGCACAGCGAACAGCGATGCCAAGATTCCTTTGATTTCTATTTGCTTAAAAAAAGCATTTACATCATCGTCCATAAATGTATAAGCAAATTCTTTACCCGGGTTAAAGGGTTTAATCACACCTTCAATCTTGCTTAAACCTTCCCTTATGTCGGCTTGCGGATTCATGCGGACAAACAGAAAACTACCCCGCAACGGACCGGCTTTTCCGAAAATTACGGGCTTATTGCCTACGGCCAACAAGTCGTCGAAAACGAAATCATCAATGATCCCGACGATTTCCATGGAACGACCGCCGGCTTCAATCACTCCACCGACTCGACCTTCCGTTCCCATTAGATCCGCAAAACGCCGGTTGATGATGACGTTGGACGCATCGATTCCGTCGCCGGGATAAAAGTCGCGACCATCCGACAACCGGAATCCCATGGTTTCGATCATTCCCGGAGACATATACGCATTAGATACCAGAGGATTGACGTTCGGATCTTTCCCTTGCCATTGATACCCGCCTCCGTTGTTCCCGATATATCTGATCGGTTGGTTGCTCCACGCGGATGATACCACCGCACCGGTATTTTGAAGCTCGTGACACACGGCATCAAGCGAAGCACGAATTTTCTCCGTGGTCGTTATCCGAATCACCTGTTCCTTGTCGTAACCCAACGGACGGTTTTGCAGATGGCGAATTTGCAGATACAGAACAAAGGTGATGCAAATCAGAACGTATGCGGCGGTGAATTGAAAGACAACCAAACCTTTACGAATTCCCGCGGCGCTCCCCGTCGACAAGTTCAATTTTTTCAACACGGCCATCGGGTTGAAGGACGAAAGATAAAACGCGGGATAACTTCCGGCCATCAAGGCACAGAAAATGCCGACACCGATGATTCCCAACAGATGCACCGGTTTGAATAATTGCATCGTCATACTTTTTTGCACCAGCTGATTGAACGCGGGCAAAGCCAACCAAACGATGAACACCGCCAGCAACAGAGAACATACGGTAATCAATGCCGACTCCTTCATGAATTGGGAAACAAGCATGCCGCGTTTGGCGCCGAATGTTTTCTTTACGCCCACTTCCAACGCCCGTTTTTGGGAGCGCGCCGTAGACAGATTCATGAAATTGATGCAGGCAATCAACAAAATGATGCAGGCAATGCCGGTAAATAATTTTACGAAACGAATAGCTCCCGACCCGGTATATTTTCCGTCTTTAATTTCGTCGTATAAATGCAACTTGACGATCGGATACAGGTGAAGTTCATAGTCGGCCAGTTCATTTTCCTTCATATAAGGCATCAACTTACGGTTGATCGCCTCCACGTCGGCCCCAGGTTTCAATTCCACGAAACATGTCATGAAATTGTTCGGCCACGAGTTTTTCCATTGAGGAACTTGTCGTAATTTGTATTCGAAAGGAATCAACCATTGAAAAGAAAAACTGCTGTTTTTCGGCGGTTCCCGGAAAATACCCGTCACCCGGAAAACATCTTTATTGTCCATTTTGATGGTTTTTCCGATCGGATCCTCATCACCGAAGAGTTTCTTTGCCATCGCTTCACTCAGAGCGACCACATCCACGGCCTCAAACACTCGTTGCGGATCTCCTTTCACCAACTTGATATCCAACATATCAAAAATGGTCGAATCCGCAAAACGCCCCTGTACTTCAAACATCCGAATATCGTCGCCGGCCGAAAACGAATATTGCCCCCAATCGATGTATCTCGTCACGCGTTCCACCTCGGGAAAAGAAGGTAACAATTGTTCGGCCATGGGGTTAGAGGCAACGTAAAAGTGAGCGGTTTTGTCTCCGTATTTTTGAAATTGTCCCAAGATGTATAACCGATCCGATTTGGAAAAACCGCGGTCGAACGTCAGTTCGTCCTCCGCCCAAAGCAGGATTAACGCCGCGGATGCAATTCCCAGCGCCAAACCGAAAATATTCAATAAACTGTATGTTTTGTTCCGAAAAACAATCCGAAAAATTTGTTTGATGTTCATGGCAATAATGTTTTATTATAAGTGTTTCCGTGTCGGGAAGAGTGTAATAACATAAAAGATTGTAAGATCGTAAGACATGTAAGACCGTAAAAAGAACGGTTCTTACGATCTTACATGTCTTGCACGTCTTACGGTCTTTTTCACGCGATCATTCCATCCAATAAGTTGATGATCCGATGGCCGTATGCGGCATTTTTCTCGGAGTGAGTTACCTGAATAATGGTAACGTTGTCCTCCTTGTTCAATTTCGAGAATATATCCATAATTTCCTCGCCTTGTCGCGAATTAAGATTACCCGTCGGTTCGTCGGCCAACAAAACACGCGGCTTGGTGATCAACGCACGCGCAATACCCGTTAATTGCTGTTGTCCGCCCGAAAGTTGCGCGGGAAAAAGATCCTTTTTACCTACGATGTTGAACCGATCAAGCATGTCGGCCACGGCGGCCTTGCGTTCACCTTGTTTCATGTTGTGGTACAGCAACGGCGCTTCGATGTTTTCCGCAACCGTCAATTCATCAATCAGATGATACGCTTGAAAGATAAAACCGATGTTGTGCTTGTGAAGGTCGGAACGTTGCCGTTCTTTAAGCTTTTGCACTTCGTTTCCGAAAAAGTCATATTCGCCTTCGTTAAAATCGTCGAGCATCCCCAATACATTCAACAATGTACTTTTTCCCGAACCCGAAGGGCCCATGATGGAAACAAATTCGCCTTGCGCAATACTCAGATTGATGTCGCGCAATAAAAATACTCGTCCTGCCGGACCGCTTACCCATTTGGTAATGTGTCGTGTTTCTAATTTATTCATGACTGTTATTTTTAAAGAGAAGCCCCACCCCAACCCTCCCCGAAGTGGGGAGGGAGCCAAGCGCTATCCGCCGGTTGTGGAGATCAAGCTTGTTTTATATTTTTGATTTATTTTTTTGATTTATTTTTTACTTTTTTCTTGACATCGCTTTTCTTGACATCGCTTTGCGCCTCCTCTCCCACATGGGGGGAGGTCGGGAGGGGGCTCTTAGAACATCTTATTTTCCAACACCGTTTTTCCGTCGAGCATATGAACAATGCGATGAGCATAACGAGCATCGTGTTCGCTGTGCGTTACCATTACGATGGTGGTGCCCGCTTCATTCAATCCCGTAAGCAGATCCATCACTTCTTGTCCGTTACGGCTGTCCAAGTTACCCGTGGGCTCATCCGCCAATATCAGCTTGGGCGTATTCACCACCGCACGCGCCACCGCCACGCGTTGTTGTTGCCCTCCGGAGAGTTGCGACGGAAAGTGATTCCGCCGATGCATCATCTGCACTTTTTCCAACGCGGCTTCCGCTATGCGTTTCCGATCGGAAGCTTTTACCTTGTTGTACACCAACGGTAATTCCACATTTTCGAACACCGTCAATTCGTCGATCAAATTAAAACTCTGAAACACGAAACCGATGTTCTTTTTGCGCAAATCGCTGCATTTGTTTTCGTTGAATTTGGCCACCTCAACGCCGTTGAACAGGAAACTGCCTCCGTCGGGCCTGTCCAACATGCCGAGAATGTTCAACAATGTCGATTTGCCGCAACCCGAAGGGCCCATGATGGCTACAAATTCATGCTCGGCAATGTTGAGCGACATTTTATTCAATGCTACCGTTTCCACTTCTTCCGTACGGTAAATCTTATCCAAATCCGTTATTTTGATCATGATTTTATTGATTGATTAAATAAATTATTTCGTTTGACATCATCGCCGATCGAATGTTTACCGATCGACCGCGATTGTTTGCTTTATTTATTATTATCGTTATCCGGTTGATGTTTTTTCGACATAAGCAAGCAGCCGGACCATATCCGGAAACCTTTCTTTAAAGAGACGTATAATTTGAATTTTTGTTGCATCTCGTTCGAAACTCTTTTTACTTAAAATAAATTTTATCTTGTTCTTTTTGAAATGAATGACGAATCCGATTTTTGATCATTCCGCATTTGTCATTTTCTTACCATCTTACATGTCTTACGGTCTTACCATCTTACGCGTCCCCTATCTCATTCCGTTTTAATGCTCTTCACCGGATCGGCGGTTGCTGATTTCACGGCCTGAATGCAAACGGTGAATAAGGTCAACGCAATCGTGATTAATGCCGCGACCGCAAGCATCCACCATTGGAGCGAGATTCGATATGCAAACCCTTGCAGATACAGATTACCGATCCACCATGCCAACGGGAGAGCAACAACCAACGATATGGCCAATAAACGAATGTAGCTGTCGGTGAACAGGCTTACGATGTTTGCAACGCTTGCACCCAACACTTTGCGAACCCCGATTTCTTTGGTACGCTGTTCGGCCATGAATGCTGTCAGTCCGAACACGCCCATACAGGCCACCAAAATTGCCAAGATCGAAAAGATCAAAGCCATGCGATTGGTTTGCCGATCAGCTTCATAGCTTTTTTCCAACAACAAGCTCGGATATAACGGTTCAAACAGATCGTTCGGAAAATGTTTTTTGAATATTTTTTCGTACTCCGCCAATTGCTGCGACGTATTGCCGCCTTTCACTTTCACGAGCAGATATTGCACGGCCGAATTCCAAGTTTGGAAAATGCCGTATGCTCCGATCGGTTCGTGCAGACTCCTGAAATTGAAATCTTCAACCACTCCGCTGATGCAGGTTTTTCCCGAAGGAATCATTTTCCCGATAATCTCTTCGGGAGTCGTCCCCAGAAATTCGACGGCTTTACGATTGATTACCGCATATGTAACGGTATCGCCCTGTTTTCTTTCGGGAAAAGTCGTTCCCGCAATCAATTTCATGCCGAGCACATCGACAATTTCGGGAGTGGCGCGGTTTACCGAAAAAATAACCGAATTTTCGGTAGCCGTTTTTTCTTGCTGCATCCGACGTTGATCTTCAAAAGTCTTGAACAGTACGTCTCCCACCTCGGGATCGAACGGGAATGCCGACGAAAGAGCAGCTTCCGACACCGAACTTTGCGTCGTAAAATCGTTTTTCAAAGCTTTAAAATCGGAATTGCGCGGAAGGTTCTTCAACGAGATTCCCATAACATTGTTCGCACTGTAACCCAAATCTTTGTCCGAAATGTAGTTCACTTGCGTACGGATGACGGCAACCCACGCAATCAACACGATGGCGACGGAAAACTGCACCACAGTCAAGACTTTTCTCACCATGGCATGCCCGCCGGTTTTGGAAGATCTTGCTTGACGAATAACGGTCAAAGGAGCGAAACCCGACAAATACAGCGCGGGATAAGAAGCCGCAATCAGCGTTGTAAGCACATAAACAGATAATACCCCCGTCAAGAACCACGGATTGAAAACGATACCGATGTGAATGTCTTGTCCCGTCAAGTTGTTGAAAACAGGCAATAAGAGCCTTGATAAAAGAAATGCGACCACAAAAGCAATTAGGGTCAACATTCCCGTTTCGGCGTACAAGCGTCCGATAATATCTTTACGTTTAGCGCCGAGCGTCTTGCTGATACCGATCTCTTTGGAACGCTTTTGCGCACGTGCCGTCGACAAGTTCATGTAATTGATGCATGCCACCAACAAAATAATCCCGGCCAGCAACGAAAGCAGTTTAATCCTTTCAACATCACCCGGCTCATGGGTATATGAATGTTGATAGCCTTTCGAATATAAATGAATCCTTTGAAACGGTTGCAACCTGATCTCGTAAAAACCGTTTGTTCCGAATTTCTCTTCAAGGAATCCCTGCATCCGCGTTTCCACGACGGAAGCATCCGCACCGGGCGTCAACATGCAAAAAGTTTCCATCGTCAAACTGTTCCAATTTTCCATCGGGTTAGGATCGCCTTTGATCCACAGATGATGCGAAGATTTGTACGATCCCACCATTTGGTAATCGCCGAAAGAAGAGTTGGCGGGAAAATCTTTGTACACGGCGCTTACTTCCAATCGATTCGTATTGTCGACCAACACCGTTTCGCCGATCGGATCCCTATCGCCGAAAAGAACCTTGGCCTTCGATTCGCAAACGGCAACGGTGCCGGGCCGCGAAATAGCTGTCTCGGCCGAGCCGTAAACAAAAGATCTGTCGAACAATCGAAAAAAATCTTCGTCGGCCCAACAAAGGTTATCGATTTTGAAAAGAGTCTCCCCGACCTTAACGACGGCAGGGACGGGTAACGTTCTCACGGCGGCTTCCACTTCGGGAATACCTTCTTTCGCCGTGGGTCCCGCTGCGGGCGAACTGATACAATAGGTTTGCCCGGCTTGGAACTTGGTTAAGTATGAATTGAAACGGTAAATCCGATTTCCGTTATCGAACGATTTATCGAACGAATACTCGTTGAAAATCATGGCACAGATCAATAATACAACCGCTAACCCAACGGCCAAACCCGCAATGTTAATAAAAGGGAATATCCCTTGTTTGGTGAGGCTGCGCCTCGCAAGCGTAAAGAAATATCGAAACATAATATGTTGGTTTTAATTTTTTCCCGATCATCCCCCGAAAGTGATTTGAATTATCCGACTTACGCCGATGAACGGAAAGGTAATTTAATGTTATTGTTAATAAAATTATTCTATTAATAATAGGCTTTTTGGTGTTTCGAGCCTCGGGCCATCGGCTTCGACTCCGATAACGCCGAGACTCTCAACCTCAAAACCATGAACTTATTTAATCACTAACTCTTGTACATCCCCGTAATTCTCATAACTGTTCACCACAACTTTATCGCCGGGTTGCAGTCCGTCCAACACTTCATAGAAGTCGGGATTCTGCCGTCCGATACGGATATCCGTATAATAAGCTTTACCGCCGTCCTTAGTTAATCTGAAAATTCGATTTCCGCCCGTTTGTTGGTAAAATCCGCCGCGCGGGATAATCAACGCTTCGGTTTCATCGCTCAAAGCAATCCGTATTTGTAACGATTGTCCGCGACGAATGTTGTCGGGGGCCTTTCCCGCGAAAACCATGTCCACCGCAAAACGTCCTCCGGTCACCTGCGTGTATACCTTTTTTATTATCAGCGTATAGGTACTATCCGCGCGTTTGTATTGACCTTCGAGTCCGGAATAGATGCGCGAGATGTAATGTTCGTCCACGTCCACGCGTACTTTAAAACCGCTCAACACGTCCACTTGGCCGATACGTTCGCCTTTGCCTTTATTCTGGCCTATTTCGGCATCCAACGAAGTGAGCTGTCCGTCGACCGGAGCGCGTACGGTGAGGTCGGCAAATTTACGACGCATCAATTCCAACGCGCTGCTCGATCTCTCGTAAGATTGCTTCTGTTGCGCCATCTGTTGCGACGAAGCAACGGAATCCTGTTCCATAATTTTCATGGCCAAAGCATTCTTCTCCGTCATGTAATCGTATCGGTTTTTGGACTCTTGGAAATCTTGAAACGCGATGGTTTTCGAAGCCAATAATTTATTGTTTAAGTCGTATACCCGTTTGGCTTCTTTCAATTGATTTTCCATATCCACCAATTGGGTTTGTTTATTGACGGTGTTTTGCCATGCGCTGTTTTGCGCAATCTGCATCTGCATCAACATATTATACACGCTGGTTTCATGATTCAAAAGCGTCATTTCCAAATCGGTATTGGCCAACCTCAAAATAGGTTGTCCTTGGGTGAGAACCGCGCCATCTTCCGCATAAATTTCCTCAACCCTTCCGCCTTCTTGCAAGTCGAGGTAAATGGTGGTTACCGGTTGCACAATGCCCGTAACGGGAATAAATTCGCGAAAAGTTGCCATCTTTGCCTCGGCAATGGTCATTCGTTCGGCGTCCACATTCAGTTTCGATCTGCCGGACGTACTGAAAACGACAAACACGATGAGTAAAACGACGGCCGCTGCTCCTCCGATTCCGGCAATTTTTTTCACCGTCCATTTTTTCTTTTTGATAACACGATCCATTTTGATAAAATATTATTCGATTGATGATTTACGATATTAAGGTCTACCGGAAAGAAACAAGGCGTGTGCCGGATTTTTATCAGATTACTAATGTGATACTTATAAATAAATGCAGGTGAAAAAGTGTTCGTTATCGTACACTTTTTGTTCGGTAATGATACATCCGATTTTTTTTATCGCCGTGCAACAAATTGTAACATTCCTCGTCTTATAAAAGAATGATGTTTCATCGACAAATATAGTTTGTCGGAGGGTATTTGTTATCCGTGCGCGGCAAATATTATTTATCGCATCATTCGTTACGATTCTTTTTGTCGGGAAAAGCGTTAACTTTGCATTGCACGCTTTTTTCGGAAAAACGATGAAACCGAAAAGATATAAAAAACAATGAAACCGACATTATATGTAAACCGCTTACGCAGCGCATGCAAAAGTGTTCATTTGCATTGTTTCGGGATCGGAGAACAAGTTTGAAAGAAATGTTTGAAAGTTAACTTTCATTTTTTATATTCGCCAAGTAAAACATTATACAAACATATTTTCATGAACCTTAATCAAGCCAACATTCTCGTCATCGACGACGATGCCGACGTTTTAACTGCTGCGCGGTTGCTGTTGAAACCCGAAGTAAAAACCGTTGTCACCGACTCCAATCCCGAAAATTTGCGCCGATTGGTTACCGAAAAATCATTCGATGTTGTCATGTTGGACATGAATTTCAACAGTGCGTTGAATACGGGCAATGAAGGTTTGTATTGGTTGCGGCAGGTTAAAGGCTGGGCTCCCGAGTTGGCGGTAATCATGATTACGGCGTACGGCGACATCGATCTTGCGGTACGGGCCTTAAAAGAAGGCGCCGCCGATTTTGTCGTGAAACCTTGGCATAACGATAAACTGCTCGAAACCGTCAAAGACGTGCTTCCGAAAAAGAATAAAAGTCGAACCGAAGAAAATGTGCCTCAAGCCGTATTCCCCGATATTGTGGGCGAATCGTCCGTTATGCGGGACATTTTCCGCAAAGTCGACAAAATTGCGCCCACCGATGCCAACGTGTTGATCTTGGGAGAAAACGGTACGGGTAAAGACTTGGTGGCCAAAGCCATTCACGACAAATCGCTGCGATCGAAAAAACCGTTCGTGAAAGTCGACGTGGGTGCACTTACCGACAGCTTGTTCGAAAGCGAATTGTTCGGACATGTCAAAGGCGCTTTCACGGATGCGCGCGATGGTCGCATCGGACGTTTCGAAGCGGCTCAAGGCGGCACGTTATTTCTCGACGAAATCGGTAACATTTCGCTCGTACAGCAAGCTAAACTGCTGACCGCTTTGCAAAACCGCATCATCAATCGTGTCGGATCCAATGAAGCCATCCCAATCGACATTCGCCTCATTTGCGCCACCAATGTTCCGCTCAGTGAATTGGCCGACGAGCAACGATTTCGCAAGGACTTGATATACCGCATCAACACGGTCGAGATCATGATGCCTCCGTTGAGTCAACGCAACGGTGACATTGCGCTGCTTGCCAAACGTTTCATCGGCATTTATGCCGACAAATATCTCAAAAAGGGAATCTCTCTGTCGAAAGCGGCATTGGACAAGTTGGATACGTACGGCTTTCCGGGCAACGTGCGCGAATTGCAATATATTATCGAGCGGGCGGTAATCATGGCCGATTCCACTGAACTGAAAGCCGAAGATTTGATTTTTTCGCCCATCGAAGCAAGCCCCGAACCCAAGTTTGCTCCCGCGGATACGAAATTGAGCGATCTCGAAAAAAATACCATTCTGCGCGTTATCGATAAACATAACGGAAATATCAGCAAAGCGGCCCGTGAACTGGGGCTGACACGTACGGCTCTTTATCGGCGATTGAATAAATACGATATCTGACGGTTGTGCAATAATCGGATTTCGTTCGCCAAAATTTCATATCACCGATAAAAATATTAACCCTTCACATGAAATTATCCATTAATTTTTTGGTGCAATTAACCTTGCGATTGTTTCTGTTGTTGACCGCCCTTTTGGTATTGGCTTGGTGTATCATTTCCAAATGGTGGTACGGTCTTTTGCTCATACCTTTGATTATTTGGCAATTCGTCCGTTTGATCAACTTCAACCGAAAAACAATTCGCGAATTCGAGCAATTTACGGAAACCATTCGATTCCATGACTTCTCGCGACGATTCGACACCAAACACGGCCCGAAGTATATTCGTAAACTGCATGCCGGATTTAACGAAATAAGCGACACCATCACGGCCGTTAACCGCGAAAAGGAGATGCAGTACCGATATCTGCAACAAATCATCGAATTGGTCGACACCGGAATCATTTCCTATCGTACGGACACCGACGAGGTTTTGTGGATGAACCGATCGCTCAAAGAGCTGTTGAACATTCCTTCGTTAAAAAACTTCAATACCCTAAGCCAACGAAATCCCGCCTTATTCGAGCAATTGCAATCGCTTATCGGCGACGGCCACGGCGCGGTTATTTCCGTCACGACAAATGCCGGTTCAAGCAAAGTGTTGGTTTCCGGAGGTACTTTCATCATGGAGAATACGGAGTTTCGGTTATTCGCTTTCCGTAACGTGAACGAAGCGTTGGACGAAGCCGAATCGAAGGCATGGCAACGTCTGCTGAGTGTAATGACGCATGAAATCATGAACTCTGTGGCTCCGATATCGTCATTAGCCGAAACGTTGAAAAATCTTTTGGAAAGAGCCAAAAATAATCCGATCGATTCCGACGAAATTATTGAGGACATCGAACCCGGAATAGAGACCATCCGACGACGCAGCGAAGGATTGCTCACCTTTGCCGAAACGTACCGCAATTTGAGCAAAATAACGGAACTCAACATCTCCAATGTACAAATCAGTACCCTGTTCGAGCATATTTATCGTTTGATGTTGCCCTCATTGTCACAAAAGAACATCGAACTCGAAATGATTCTGAAAGATCCGTTGATGACCATTGACGCCGATGCTTCGCTCATTGAACAGGTATTGATCAACTTAATCGTAAATGCCATCGACGCGGTAAAAGAAAAAACGGAACCGCACATTATTTTGTCGGCGGGATTCACTCAAAACAAACGCCCCATCCTTAAAGTAATCGATAACGGCAAAGGAATTCCCGAAGAAATTTTGGATAAAATTTTCATCCCGTTTTTCAGCACGCGCAAAAGCGGTAACGGTATCGGACTGAGTCTTTGCAAACAAATTATGATGTTGCACAAAGGAAACGTTCAAGTGCAATCAATCGAAGGCGAAGAAACTTGTTTCTGCTTGTTGTTTTGAGTTCCTGTTAGAACCAATGAAAAATAATGTTTGGCTAAAGTCGATATGATTTTGTCTCTTTATCCCGTCAACTAAAGTTGACGGCAATAATTTGGTTTTGCATTCATTGCCGTTGACTTTAGTCAACGATTAAAAACAAGCCAACGCAAGGGGCTTTAGCCAAATCAACTCTTTTATAAAATTTAACCGAGCGCTTAACAATTGTAAATTTAAAACCCGCTAGAAACCTAACAGGTTTTAAAAACCTGTTAGGTTTTGTGTAAAACAAAGCAAGGATTTTAATGAAAAATAAATCGAACCGACGAAAAATTTACGAACGTACTTGTCCGTTTCCCTTGACAATCCATTTATAGCTTGTCAACTCGTTTAACCCCATCGGACCGCGCGCATGCAATTTTTGGGTACTGATGCCTATTTCGGCGCCCAAGCCGAATTGCGCGCCATCGGTAAATGCGGTTGAAGCATTAGCGTACACGGCCGCCGCATCCACCCGATTCAAAAACAGCTCGATATTCGCGGCATCTTCACTGATGATACCTTCGCTGTGTTTGGAACTGTATTGCGCAATATGTCCCAATGCTTCTTCAATATTGTCGACGGTTTTCACCGACATTTTATAATCCAAAAATTCCGTTCCGAACGAATTTTCATCTGCCGGAAATAACAAATCGGCGGGATAACGTCCTTTTAACGCTTGAAGCGCCGGTTCGTCGGCATATATGATTACCCGAGAATCTGCCAAGGGATTGAAAATAAAAGACAAATCGATTAATTTGCCTCGATGTACGATCAAACAGTCGAGTGCATTGCACACACTTACGCGGCGCGTTTTGGCATTGTTGACAATGGCGCAAGCTTTTTCCCTGTTGCCCGTTTTGTCGAAATACAAATGAACGATTCCCGCTCCCGTTTCGATGACGGGAACTTTGGCGTTTTCGCACACAAAATCGATTAAGCCTTGACTGCCTCGCGGAATAACGACATCGACGTATCCTCTGGCGCTCAGCAATGCACCGACGGCATCTCTGTCGGGAGGAAGCAGCACAATCATGTTCGTATCGATGTTAAAATGCGATAACGCTTCATGAATCAAGGCGACAATGGCTTCGTTGGATTGATATGCATCGCTGCCGCCTTTCAATACACAGGCATTACCCGCCTTGATGCAAAGCGAAAAAACGTCAAAAGTCACATTGGGTCGAGCTTCATAAACAATGCCGATCACCCCGATGGGTACCGATATTTTCGTTATCTCCAAACCGTTCGGGCGCGTCCGATGTTCCAACACTCTCCCCAACGGCGAAGGCAAAGCCGCTACGTTGCGCATGTCCGCCGCAATATCCGCAATACGTTCGGGCGTCAACCGCAAACGATCGTATTTGGGGTCGGACAAACTCATTTTATCCAAATCCCGCTGGTTGGCTCGCAACAGCTCTTTTTGCTGTTTTTCAAGCATATCGGCCAAATACAACAACAATTCATTTACCCGATCGTGTTCGGTAAAATTGCGAGAAGCTTTTACGGCTTTTGAAAAAATATCCCGATAATCCATGCGACAAAACAAAAAACAATAAATTGATCCGACAATCTGCCGGAGTATGCGCAAAGATACACATTAATTTTCATGTCGGCGGAATTACGATTCGTAAACCGAAGGCGTTTCCCGCATCAAGTTGAACTTTCCCGACAAAGAACTGTTTTCTCAATGATTGATAACCTCATGCAAAAATGAAAATCAAACGGGAACAAGTCGAAAAAGGAAAGTCGATGCGAAAAACGACAAGCCGAAAGGATCAGGCGGTTTTCAAATTACCCGAATCGCGGGGATCCGTGACGGAAATGATGATTGCTTCGAACGAAGATCGTTTGGAAGAACTTATTCCGATACGACATCAGCGAATGAGTGTTTCTCCTTTCGCATTTTTTCGCGGCACAGCCGGCATTATGGCACACGATCTTCGATATCAACCGCACACCGAATTGAACATACAATCGATCGGCGACTGCCATCTCATGAATTTCGGAGGGTACGCCACTCCGGAAAGAACACTGGTTTTCGATGTCAATGATTTCGACGAAACTTTTCCGGCGCCGTGGGAATGGGATTTGAAACGTCTTGCGGTAAGTTTTGTGTTGGCCGCACGCGAAAACGACATCAACAAGGATACGGCCGAAGACATCGTGTACTCCCTCGTTCGGTCGTATAAAGACAATATGCGGAAATTCGGCGATATGAGCATGCTGGACCTATGGTACATGAAGTTTGACTTGGTAACTTTGAGAGACAAAACCAAAAACCGTAAGGTCAAGAATATATTGAATGAGGCGATTGTCAAAGCAAGCAAAAAAACACCCGAACAAGTATTTTACAAAATTACCCGCCAAGTTTTGGGCAAATTCGAAATCACGGAGCAACCACCTCTTGTATATCACCCGTTCGATCCGGAAAAAGCGCGTGGCTTGCTGACTTCTTTTTGGGACGGCTACCTGAATACGTTGTTGCCCGACAGACGCTTTTTGATCGGGCATTACAAAATTACGGATGTAGCGTTGAAAGTGGTGGGAACCGGCAGTGTCGGCACTCGCTGTTATGTGGTATTATTGATGAATGATAAGGACGAACCGCTGTTTATTCAAGTAAAAGAAGCCCGTACAAGCGTGTTGGAGCCTTATACGATAAAAAGCGCTTACGAACACCACGGACAACGCGTGGTGGAAGGACAACGTTTGGTGCAAGCGGCCAGCGATATTTTCTTGGGATGGAGTACCGGTCCCGCAGGCCGACATTTCTATTTCAGACAACTGAAAGACAAAAAAATCACACCCGAGATCGAACGTTTCGACGGCGAACTGTTGGAAGCCTATGCACGTCTGTGCGGCCGAACGTTGGCAAGAGCGCATGCCAAAACCGGAAATTCCGGAATTATCGGCGCATATATGGGCAAAGATGATCGATTCTGCGGCTCGATCGTTTCTTTTGCGAAAGCCTATGCCAAACAGACATATGTTGATTACGAACAATTCATCAAAGCGATTCGGTCGGGGCAATTACCGGTAGGCGAAGACATCAAAATCAAAGGTCTTTCGTAAGTGCAAATGTCATTCGATTAAGATTTAGTGATGTTGCCGGCCGTATCACCGAAACAACTTCGTGATCTCTTTAGCTTCGTCGGTTATTTCTTTCGGATAATCGTTCAATTCAAGAATTCGAATGGCATTGCGGGTGGTCAAATTTCCCGGTTTCAGTTTGTAGTCGAATCGAATTTCTTCGTTTTCGATCATTTCGGTGAAATGATACAGATCGTACGAATCCTTGAGCAAATCCGTCAATTCGATGTCGTGGGTCGAAACGAACACGATATTGTTCGGTCGGTCGAGATACGAAAGCACCGCCTTGCCCGCCGCAATCCGTTCGATCGTGTTGGTTCCTCTGAAAATTTCATCCAGCAGAAACAAATTTGCCGAAGACGATCGGCTTTCTTCAATCATCGTTTTGACGGTCAACACTTCCTCGAAATAATAACTTTTGTCGCTCAGTAAATCGTCCGAAATTCTGACAGCGGAGAATATCCGCAAAGGCGAAAGAATGAAGGTTTTCGCAAAACAAGTATTGATGGTCTGCGCCAACAAAGCGTTAATCGCCACCGTTCGGATGAAGGTCGTTTTTCCCGACATGTTCGAACCGGTGAGCAAAATCGATTTGCCGTTAATTTTCAAGGAATTTGAAACACAGTTGGGAATCAACGGATGATAAATTTCCGAAAATTCGAGCTCCGCGATTTCGGTCGATATGATCGGTTGGCACCAGTACGGCGCATGTTTTTGCAAAGACGCGACGGAAAGCGCACTGTCGATTTTCCCGGCGTAGTCGAACAGTATACGGATATCGTTTCGTTTTTCGTCGAGTTTTCGCAATACGCGGAACGCCATCAACGGCTCCAACAAGAAAAATATCCGTATATTTTCCAAAAAAGCCAATACCAACGACCGCAGGTCGGCATCGCCCCGCGTTTCGAATCGGAAAATCGATAATTCCTTTTTGTGCTTTTCGATTGACCGCAGCGATGAAACAACAGCTTCGGTCGTTCCGGGAATATTCGATCGAACAAATTGATTAACGACGTTGCACAATGACAGCAATTGCGAAAACGAATCGATATAAATGTAAATGTTTCTCTTGTTCCAAAAATGAATGATGATGTTGATTATGAGAACCGCTACCAGCAGAAAGAAGAACTTGCTCCCAACGAACATGAATATCAAAATGATTATCGGCAGAACAGAAAATATTTTGATCAGCCACATCCACTTGGGCGGTCGGACGTATTCATCGAAAATCAGGTGGGAAACATAATATGCATCTCTCTTATTCAGTTTCGACAACAGTGCTTGCGCCGTCGCTCGTTCTTTTTCGTTTTCGTAAAAATAATCAATCAGCCGTTCTTGTTCCTTAAAGTCGGGTTTTTCATTGATCGTGAGCAGTTGACGAAACAAATACTGTTGGCCGATTCTCGATTCGGTTCTGTCAATATATGTGAACAGTTCGTAAAAATCAATATCGTTGATTGTCTTGTCGCCGATGGTTTGATAAACGGAAGATTTATTCGCATTTTTGAAATAATATCCGATAAAATCGAAATCGAATGCTTCGTCCTTTTTGGGTTGACCCCACGTTTGCGATTTCTTATTTTTCGATTTTTTGAAAAACATTATTTCAAAATATTAATAAACCTAACAGGTCTTTGGAGACCTGTTAGGTTTTGCCCTTTTGTATTTACTACAGGCAAACCCAAATGAATAACCCCAGGGCAGAGCCCCGAGTTATCAATACCATAGGTTTTTTTTGTTTCCGACCCAGAG
>JAVBNP010000257.1:0-9179 GCA_031551455.1 Bacteroidales bacterium
ATGTTTGTATTAAAAATTATCGAAAAATTAATGAAAGTCAAGTAGATAAGGTTGTTACATATTATGAGGAAGAACTGCAAGCAGCCCAGAAAAAATTGAAACAATCAGAAGCAAGAGAACAGAGGTTTAAAGAGGCGAACAATTTAATGGACTATACCACACAAACAGGTATAGTCATTGCTGATCGTCAGGGAATTTTGGATCAGATTCAAAAAGAAGAGCAAGCAATAACAACAACAGAAGCAGGGATTCGCCAACTTGAAGAACGGTCGGGAACTAGGGTGCAATCGTTGAAGAATCAAAGGACGTTGGATAATAGGGAACGGTTAGGAAGGTTAAATATCCAGTTAAATAATGCTGAAATAAACAATGGTTCACAGGAAAACATTGCAGCTATTAAGGCACAAATCGAACAGGTCACAACAGAATTAAGTAAGGAAATATCTAATTCATTTGTTTCTTCGTCAGGAAAAACCGATGAGTTAGCTGCTACTGAATACTTGAATAAAGTAATAGCAAACGCAGAAAGTAAATCTCGGTTGAGAACATTGGAAAAACGGAAAAATGATGTTATGGGACAATATACTCGCTTTCTTCCCTTAGGAGATACGCTCAAAAGAATTCAACGGGAAATTGACATTAATGAAAAAGCTTATTTTACAGCCTTGAGTAAGTATAATGACAGCAAAGGTCAACAAATGGATAAACGTTCGTTTTCTACCATACTGGTAATAGATGAACCAAATTATCCGCTAACCGCTAAAAGTGTGCGGAAAATATTACTATTATTGGGTGCAATGATAGGTTTTATTATTCCAACTTCAATCTTTTTAGGAATGGCGTATTTCAATAGTAATATACAAACACCACAACGAGCGGAGCAAGCTACAGGTTTAAAAACAGCAGGTATTATTCCAAACACAAAAAAACTGCAAACCCATAAAAAGTTTGAGCAAATTTGTGATGGGTTAAGTGATACTATTTTGAAAAATTTGTACATGACCGATCATAAAACAAACCAACAAAGAGTTTTGATCGTTAGTACACGCCCATCTGAAGGTAAGACGTTGGTTAGTAATATGCTGTGTCAAAGATTGATTAATAAAGGTAGAAAATGTTTGGTGGTGATGCCTTACCTTGATTCGGGAAGTTGGTCAGTTGTCAGTTATAAAGTAGATAATGCTTTTTACCAGGCACGTGCGGAAGATATAGTCCCTGTTGAAAGATTGAATGATGCAGATATTTTAATTTTAGAGTTACCATCGCTAATTATGAGCGACTATCCTGTTGCATTGATCAAAGAATTTGATATGGCATTTTTGGTATGCGATGCCAAGCGGGAATGGACCAAAGCCGACCAAACCGCTTTGGACAGTTTTGTTAAAATTTCGGGAATTAAGCCGCAAATTATATTGAACGAAGTCGATTTGGATGTGGTGGAAGAAATGCTCGGAAAAATTTCGAAACGAAATATTTCGGTATAAACCGGTTTTCCCGCATATTGATTGATTCATGAATACATCCGAACTGCTTCGGCGAAAATTTGGCTATATTTTGGGAGGCATCCTGTTTTTGACGGGAATGGCCTACGCGGTAGCTCACCAAAAACCGATTTTCGCCATCGTATGTTTAATGTTGCCGTTTGTCGGAATTTTCATCATCAAAACATACCAAAATCCGGTTGTTCTCCTTTTCTCGATCCTTATTTACAGTTTTTTGCTGGTGGTTGTCGGCGAATACTTTCAAGTAGAATCGTCCGGGTTGGCATTGGACATTTTGTTGGTTTTCTCCTATGTCCTGCTTTTCGTCAGAGGCATCTCGTATAAAATACCTTGGTACAAAGCGCGGAATCCGCTTGTCGGAATGATATCCCTATGGATGTTGTACGTCTTTTTGGAATTATTTAATCCGCAAGCGCCGAGCAAAGAAGCTTGGTTCTACGTCATGCGCGGCATGGCGCTTTACATGTGGTTGTTCATCCCGTTGGGTTTGATTTTATTGGGCAAGCCCGCCCATTTGAACAAATTCATCATCATTTGGGGTGTTTTCGTTATTTTAGCCTCGTTATGGGGATTTCGACAATTATATTTCGGATTGAACGAAACCGAAACGAGAATGATGCGAGCCGGTTTAATGAAAACCCACCTTATATGGGGAAAACTCAGAGTCTTTTCCTTCTACACCGATGCGGGACAGTTCGGTGCCGCACAGGCGCATGCGGCAATAACGGCTTGCCTCATGTTTTTGGGCGAGAAAAATAAGACGATGAAACTCTTTTTGTTGGCAGTGGGCGCAGCGGGAATTTACGGAATGTTTATCAGCGGAACGCGGGGGGCCATGTTTATTCCCGTGGGCGCCGTTATGCTGTATCTGTTTGTCATCAAAAATATCCGCATGCTGGTTATTGTGGGAATGATGGCGGGAGGTGCATTTATCTTTTTGAAATACACAAATATCGGCAACGGCGTATATGCCATCAGCCGGATGAGAAGCGCATTCGACCCGGAAGACGCTTCATTCCAAGTGCGATTGGACAACCAACGACTGTTCCGAGAATATTTGAGCACTCGTCCGTTCGGTGGAGGAGTCGGGACGACGGGGGCATTCGGCGAACGCTTTTCGCCCGACACCTTCCTTGCCAAAGTGCCCACCGACAGCGGATATGTTCAAGTTTGGGCCGAGTGCGGAATCGTGGGGTTGGTATTGTACCTTTTCATGTGGCTGTGGATTGTGTATAAAGGCTTAACCATCATTTGGTATAAACTGAAAGACCCGTGGTTGAAAAACACGATGACGGCCTTTGTCTGCGGCGTTGCGGGGATGTTGGTGGCCAACTACGGCAATGCCATCATTACTCAAGTACCGTCGTCGTTTGTGCTGTATACCATAATCGTATTCATATTTATTTCACCCGAATTGGAAAAACAATTAAATAATGATGCCTGATATATCACCGCTCGTATCCGTCATTACGATTAATTACAATCAATCCGAAGCCACATGCGAGATGTTGGAATCGCTGTTCCGATGCGGGTATTCCAATTTGGAAGTCATTGTGGTGGACAATGCATCGCCTTCCGATAATCCCGACATCATCAAAGAACGGTACCCGAAAATCACGTTCATCAAAAATCCGGTGAACGGCGGTTTTGCCAACGGCAACAACATCGGCATCCGTCAAGCTAAGGGAGATTATTTGTTCATGATCAACAACGATACCGCGGTTCCCGCCGGCGTCATCGACAGGTTGGTCGACGCTTTGGCATCCGATTCCCGGATAGGACTTGTGTGCCCCAAAGTAAAGTATTTCGACAACAAGAACATCATTCAATACGCGGGACAAACCAAAATGTCGACGTTTGGGATGCGCACTTTCATTATCGGATACGGCGAAAAAGACAACGGGCAATACGACAAGTCGGAGGAAACGTATTACGTGCACGGTGCGGCCATGATGACGCGGCGCGATGTTGTCGATAAGGTCGGCATGATGCACGAAGCGTATTTTCTCTATTACGAAGAATTGGATTGGTGCGACCATATCCGGAAAGCGGGATACAAGATCATGTACGTACACGATGCGTTGATATACCACAAAGAATCGTTATCCACGGGAAAAAACAGCCCGTTGAAAACGTATTATCTGAACCGCAACCGAATGATCTTCCTGCGTCGCAACAGATCGGGGATCACTCGTTTTGTTGCCGTGATGTATTTGTTGCTCATTGCTTATCCTAAAAATACGGTAACGCCGTTTCTCAAAGGCGATTTTAAAAACGCAAAGAGCGCTGCGCGCGCATACGGGTGGAGCTTACGACACTTATTCGACAAAAAAATATTGAACTCATAAAACAATGACTTTTTATACGGGCGCATTTCAAAAACAACCGATACGGGAACGAATTTCGTTACCCGACGTCGACCGTTACCGATATTTCGAGTCGATCGTTACCGATCGCGAATGTTTATCGTACAAGGGAAACGGATTTTCGTTGTTTTTTGCCGGTTATCTATATAATCGGGACGATTTGGCGCGAAAATATAACATAACAGCCGACACGACAGCCGATCTGTTGGGGAAACTGTACCAAAACCTCGGAGAATCGTCTTTTTACGAATACGACGGACAGTATACCGTCATCGTTTACGATCGAGACAAGACACTTATATACAGAGATTTTTTCGGCGCAGGCCCGTCGGTATATTATACCGACGAATATTTTGCCTCGTCGTTGAAGACTTTGACCGATGTGAAAGGTTTTCAATGCGAACCGAACATCGAATCGTTTGCTTGTTTCCTGCATTTGGGCTATATCCCCGCTCCCGATACGGCTTTGGTCGGTGTTCGGAAATTATCGGGCGGGCAACTGTTGACTTATTCCGCACGGCAGATACATATCGACAATACATTAACGCGCAATAATTTTGTTACGTCGCACGGAACGAGTTCGCTTTCGTTTGACGAGGCGATGCACGAATACGACCGGTTGCATCGGCAATCGATCGACCGGCGAATCGAAAATGCGCGATCCGCAGGAATCCTGTTGAGCGGAGGTTACGATTCGAGCGGCAACATCATCCGGCTGTGCGAATCGTACAACGGCCCGGTCAGTACCTTTTCCATCGGTTTCAAGAACAGCAAATGGAACGAACTGCCTTTAACGAAATTGCTGTCTCAACGGTATAATACACGGCACCACGAGTACGAGATCGACGGGTCCGAAATCGACGACATTCCCGCTTTGATCGGCGAATTGGGCGATCTTTTTCAAGAAAGCGGAATGATGCTCAACTATTTGGTGATGCGGATGGTGAAACAAAATCCGGTGGATGTGGTGCTGGGCGGCGACGGCAACGACGAGATTTTCGGCGAAGGTGCACATGAAATGGCATATTATTACACGTTTGAACGATATAAGATGAACGGGGTGTTGAATTTCTTGAATTCCGTGTGCGGCATGCGAATATTCGATGCCAACTCCTCATTGTTCCGCATCAAATTTCATGTTAATTCGATTGCCGAAGTGCTGCAAAGCAAAAGTTTCGGTTTCGAAAAGAGAGACATCAAAAAATTGATTCAAGCGCCGTTGAAAAATTACGGATTGTCGTATTGCAAAAGCTTTCCTTCCGAGTTCGATTCTTTCAGGGAATTGTACCTAAGCAAGAACTATATGCTCGACATCGAACAAACGTTGCGCCAAATCATCGCGTTCAAGGCGTCGTCAATGGCGAGGCTTTTCGGGCAACATTTGACGTTCCCGTATATCAGCCTCGAAATGCGGCGGTTTTTGCAGACGTTGCCGTATACCTACAAATCGAAAGGAACGGTAAAAGACTGGCGTCAAGGAAAGGGAATGTCCAAATACGTGCACAAAATGGCCTTAGCGGACAAGGTGCCGGCGGGAATAGCAACGCAAGGCGGGTTCACCCCTCTCCCACTCTTTTTTGCCGATGCCGAAAAGCGCGAAGAAATGAAACGGATCATTTTAGGATCGGACATCATGTCGTCCGTATTGAACAAGAAATCCGTCTCCGATTCCCTGAACCGTTACGACAAGTTTGCCGCCGGCTCCGGCCGATGGTATTGGCAGCAACATATCGAGGCATTTAAATTTTTTAACCTTCTGGTAATGACCTTGTGGTGGGAACAAGTCGTTAACAAACACAAAGGCGTAACGCTGAAAGATTTTGCATAAACAATGAGAATCGGGATCGAAGCACAGCGTATTTTTCGGCCGCACAAGTTTGGAATGGATATCGTGGCGATCGAACTTATCCGGCAACTTCAAGTGTCGGATTCGGAGGACGAATACGTCATTTTCGTTAATCCCGACGCCGATATTTGTATCCGCGAAACCGCCAATTGCAAGATCTATTACATAAAAAACAAGATCTACCCCGTTTGGGAGCAGTTATTGCTTCCGCGAGCCGTTAAACGGGCAAAGGTGGATATGGTGCATTGCACAAGCAACACGGCGCCGCTGAGGTTAAACGTTCCGTTGGTGCTCACCTTGCATGACGTTATCAGCTTGGAACCCGGAGCAAAATATTTCATGAGCCTGTACCAAGAAATCGGGCGCATTTACCGACGGTGGCTCATTCCCAAAATCGTTTCCAAGTGCAGTCGATTGATCACTGTGTCGCATTCCGAAGTGCCGCATATTTGCAAAAAGATACCGGCCGCCAAAGGAAAAATATCGGTGATATATAACGGACTCGATCAACGATTCCGACCGACGGACGAAGCCGAACGGAAAAAAGTGCGCAACAAATATCAACTGCCGCAGCAATACATCGCGTTCTTGGGAAACACCGACCCGAGGAAGAACATACACCATGTTTTGCTTGCGTACTGCGTATATTTGAAGCATTCCCGGAAAAAGGCCCCTTTGACGATATTGCATTTTAACGAAAGCAGACTGGCGTCTCTTCTTCATCGGTTGAAAATAACCCACATTGCACCTTATATCAGAACGATCGGTTATTTGGATTTCGAAGACATGCCCGGTTTCTATTCCGCATCCGATATGTTTTTGTTTCCCTCATTGCGCGAAGGCTTCGGCATGCCCGTTTTGGAAGCGATGGCCTGCGGCACGCCGGTGATCACCTCCGACGCATCGTCGATGCCCGAAATAGCCGGAGGCGCCGCTTTGTTGGCCGACCCTTTCAATGTCGACGATATTGCCTTAAATATGTTGCATCTGGAAGAAAGCCCCGAAACGGCGGAAGAATTACGACAAAAAGGCTTGCGCCGAAGTAAAGAATTTTCGTGGAAAACCATGGCACAACAAGTCTCGGAAGTTTATAAATCCGTCTCGGTCAATTGACGGATACCGGAATATACCAAAAACCGATCATCTCAATGAAGCAATTAAAACGATTGTTCGTATGAAAACAAATATTTTGCATACCATCAGGCAAGGTAAAATCGGAGGAGGAGAAACACATGTATTGGATCTGGTGCAAACCTTGGATAAAGACCGATTTAATTCCGCCGTTATATCGTTTACCGACGGAGAAATGGTTGATCGTTTGGAAAAGTTGGGAATTAAATGTTACGTGATCCCCACCACCAAACCGTTCGATTGTTCCGTATGGTCGAAAGTCGGCGAAATTGCCACCGCGGAAAACGCAAACATCATACATGCGCACGGAACCCGGGCTTGTTCCAATTCGTTCCGGGCGGCAAAAAAACGGAATATCCCGCTGATATATACCATTCACGGATGGTCGTTCCATCACACACAACCGGTGTATATCCGAACCGTGCGCGAACTCAGCGAACGTTACTTGGTGCGGAAATCGACGGTCAACATTGCCGTATCCGATGCAAATCGACAAGAAGGAATCGAGCGGCTGAAAATGCCGCATTCCGTAGTCGTCAAAAACGGCGTCAACTTAAATAAATTTTCGCCCGAAGGCGCTTATAAAGACATCCGTCGGGAATTGAACATCCCCGCCGAAACGACATTGATCGGGTACATTGTCCGGCTGACGGAACAAAAAGACCCGTTAACCTTCATTCGGGCCATCCGTTGCGTGACGGATCGCGACGGGTCGGCAAACATTCGTTTTCTGATTGTGGGCGACGGCGATTTGAAACGACAAGCCGTTGCGTTGGCCGATCAGCTCGGAGTTTCGTCACGAATCATTTTTCAAGATTTTCGCACCGACGTGCCCGACATTCTGCATGCCGTGGACATATATTGCCTTCCTTCGCTTTGGGAAGGGCTTCCCATCGGACTTCTCGAAGCGATGGCCATGAAGAAAACCATTGTGGCGACGCCCGTCGACGGAACCAAAGAAATCGTATCCGATCGGGAAAACGGATTGTTGGTGCCGATCAAAGACCCGTCAAAACTGGCCGATGCCGTCATCGAACTGCACAACGACCGGCAGCTCGCCCGTCGGCTTGCGGAGAACGCGCATAAGGACATCGAGCAAAAATACAATGTCTTGAAAATGACGAAAGAAATAGAAAATGTTTATCGGCAAGTACTTGCTTGAGATACGAGACCTCGGAGGTTTTGAAAACCTCCGAGGTCTTTGATGAATATCTGAATCAATTGACAATACCAACCATAAAATAACATCCCCATGCAAAAGTTCACCAACAGAACCCAATACAGGCAAGCCGAAGACATCAAACGGTTAAAATTCATCTGCCGCCGAATAGGGCAATTGCCTCAACCCGCAAAAATTCTCGACGTCGGATGCGGTAACGGTCACATCGGTTATCAATTGGCCTCGGAGGGCAACAATGTCCTGTCCATCGACCTGTCGCCCGAAACTATTGAACGGGCACGGGCGAATTATCAACACCCCAACCTGCGTTACGAGGTACGAAGCGCGGAAAACATTCCCGAAAACGAAAAGTTCGACGCCATTGTTTGCAGCGAAGTGCTGGAGCACCTTTACGACCCGTCGCAAGTGGTGAAAAGTTTCGACGGCATTTTGGCCACCGGCGGAATCATCGTCGTGACGGTTCCCAACGGAAAAGGCCCCAGAGAAGCGCTCGTGACGCGACCTGCGCAAGAGGCGATGAAGAAAAAGAACTTCCGCTATAAGATGATGACCTCCGTGAAACGCATGTTGGGCTACAGCGGAAACACCGTACACTCGTCCAATCCCGATTTGGAACACGTGCAATTCTTCTCGAAAAAAGATCTCCGCCAATTGGCCGACAAACACGGATTTCAAATAACGGAATTTACGGCGGCGAACTTTCTCGAAAAAGTTTTCCCGTTTTCCATTATCTGCCGTTTTTTCGTCACCCTGCAATGGTTCGACTGTTGGATGGCCGACATTATCCCCGTTACCTGGGCAAGCGGATTCAACACCGTTTGGAAGCGAAAGTAATAAGCCTCTCCCCCTCCCCATAAGGAGAGGAGAGTTGTGCTTCCTGTATGTATAACAAGGCCCCGGAGCCGGGCCGGCAAAATTCAAGGGTCAATTTTATAAATATGCGTCCCTTTTTAATCTCTACGGCCTGAAAGGCCAACTTATTTCAGCCCGATGGCAACGCCTCGGGAAAAAGGAAGTCATCTTAGTAACATCCTGCGCCCTGAAAGGGCAGCTTAATCGCATTTGTAAACTGCCCTTTCAGGGCGCAGGATGTTTTCCCTGTTTCTTTCCCAACGCGCCACTTCGTTTGCATTGGGCTGAAATAAGTTGGCCTT
>JAVBNP010000149.1:0-7295 GCA_031551455.1 Bacteroidales bacterium
TTCGCCTTCGAGTACCGCTTCTTCGATATCCGAGAACAAATATTCTTTTTTATCGGTTGCCGAAGGATAAGCAATGGTCAACAGCATGTTGGCGGTGGTATATATACCGGGTACGGCTATTCGCAAGTGAGGAATTTCGTCGGGATATATTTTTTGCTTGCCGATCAGTAAAGGTCCATTGCCGAACCCTAAAGCGCTTCCTGAGGTAAGTAACTGATAGTTGTCGGATATTTGCGGATAAAGCGCATAACTGATTTTCGTAATATCGAAAACCGCCTCTCTTGCCGCCGAATTCAATTGCTCGATGTCTTTGAACGTAACATCGAAGTCCAAACCGTTCGTATCGATTTGTCGATGTAACATGGCCCAAAACATGAATGTGTCGTTGGGGCAGGGCGATATGGCTAAAGTATGCGTCATTCAGGAGAAAACTTATGCGTGAACGGATATATCGTCGATGATTTATTCTTCGTAAAATTGCTGCAAAAGATGACGATATGCCGAAAATATCTTCGATTTGGAGAGAAATCCGATATATTTTCCGGTTTCGACGACGGGCAGGTTCCATGCTCCGGTTTTTTCGAATTTGTTCATCACCGATTCCATCGTTTCATTGACTTCGATAACCATCGGTGCGGGAGTCATCAAACTTGAAATGTATGTACTCTTATATTGATCGGGTTGGAAGATGATATCGCGGATATTGTCAAGCAATACCACGCCGATGAATTTAACGTTGTCGTCCACCACGGGAAAAATATTTCGTTTTGATTGCGAAACGTATTTCACCAAATCGCCCAACGTTTGTTCCGGATGTACCGTAATAAAATCTCTTTCAATTAATTTATTGGTTTTCAATAAGGTGAGTATTGCTCTGTCTTTGTCGTGCGTGATCAACTCGCCGCGTTTGGCCAAACGATCGGTATAAATGGAATGCGGTTCAATGTATTTCGACATGACAAAAGAAAAGGCTGCCGTAAGGCTTATCGGAAGGAACAAACCATGTCCGCCGGTGATTTCGGTAATCAGAAAAATAGCCGTTAACGGGGCATGCATAACGCCCGACATCACACCGGCCATACCTGCCAGTACGAAGTTTTTATCGCTTACCGAGAAAATGGGAATCATGTTGATTGCTTTGGCCATAATGTATCCCGACACGCCGCCCATGAACAGGGTGGGAGCGAAGATACCGCCGACACCGCCGCTGCCGGTAGTCACGGCCATGGCGATCACTTTCAATACCAGTATCAAACATAAAAAGGCCAACAACCAATATTGATTATCCTTTACTTGATAGAACACGCTTCCGTTGGCTAAATCGGCCGAATTGCCGCTGAGAATCATTTTTAAGGCTTCGTATCCTTCTCCGAATAACGGGGGACAAAGAAAAATGAGAAGGCCCAATACAAAACCGCCGATGACCAACCGTTGAAAAACCAATATTTTTTTACCGATGATTTCTTCCCGAACAAATCGTTTTTGATTCTTATCCCAATGAAAATAAGTTTTACCGAGCTTTTCCATCAACGCTTCGATACGTTTGGTCCCTTTGGTGAAATAAACGGAAATAAGTCCCGTGAACAATCCCAAAATGACGTAATACGGCAGATTGCGAATGATCAACGGATCCATCACCGTGAAAGAAAATACCGCACCTTTTCCCATGAACAACCATGAGATGGCGGTTCCCGACGCCGCCGAAATCAATAAAGGAATAATCGACCATGTGGTCAAATCGAGCATTAATACTTCCAGTGCAAAGACCACCGCCGCGACGGGTGCGGAAAAAATACCGCCGATGGCGCCGGCGGCGCCGCAACCGAGCAATAAAGTAGTGGTTTTGTAATTGAGTCGAAACCATCGTCCGATATTTGAACCGATGGCCGAACCGGTGGTAACGATGGGCGACTCCAATCCGACCGATCCGCCGAATCCCACCGTAAACGTGGAACCGATCATCGACGAATACATGTTGTGCGGTTTCAGTTGGCTGTTCTTTTTCGATATGCTGTAAAGTACACGCGTAATGCCGTGTACGATATCTTCTTTGACAAAATATTTCACATACAGCACCGTAATCAATATTCCGATGAACGGATAAGCAAAGTAGAGCCAATTGGCTGAGCTGATATCCAGTCGATTTGTCAGAAAATAACCGGTGAAATGTACGGCATTTTTCAGAAGTACGGCAGCCAATCCCGCAATAATACCGATCAACAGGCTTAACAAAATGATCAATCGTTGCAGGGGAATGTTTTCCGTGATCCACTGAATGATTTTGATGTGAGCGACCTTTATGCGATTCACCGGAACGTATTAATTGATGAATAAACAGGGACAAGTGTTTGATATCGGATTTCGACAAAACACGTTGCAAAAATAATATATTATCCGCAGCGTTCGGTAATTTTCTTTTGTCGATCAAGCCGATAAGTTTAACCAATCGGATTGTTTTTTGTTATACCGAATAAGTTCATACATTTGAGACGAATGTAAAAACATGTTTTTGTTTACTTTATCCGATGCGATTGCATTTTGAATCGCACCGATTATGTTTATATATTTTTCGAACAACAATCCGGAAAATGAAAAGAATCTGTTTTGCCGTGGGATTATCGCTATCGACAATCGGTATTTATCCTCAGTCGTGTAATTCGTTTTATTATTTTCAACGGGACCGTGTTTTTGAAAAGACCGTTTACGACGCCAAAAATAAGGTTACGGCCGTGCAGGAATATCGATTGCTGGATTTACACGAGCAAGACGGTAAAATCACCGCCTTGGTACAAGCCGAGACCGCCAAAAACGGTAAAGATCCGGAGTACGTTACGGGCTTGTATATATGCGACGGTACCGGATTACGCATTTCCATGGGCAAAACCCCAAACGGGCAAGAAGCATTCGTCGATTATCCGAATAACCCGAAATCGGATCAAGGATTGGCAACCGGCATCGAGTTTGAAACAGAAACCAAGATCGCCGGAAAAGCCGTAAAGGTCAATTGCATCATCGGCAATCGCAAAATATTATCCGATAACGAAACCGTAACCACTTCGCTCGGTTCGTGGCATTGCATCAAAACGGGATACGACTTGGAATTGCGGAGTAAAATCATCGGTATCGGTATTTCCGTGAACGTATACGTAACGGAATGGTTTTCGCCCGGGTTGGGAATTGTTCGTACCGATGTATATCGGGGTGACAAGTTGATGGAACGGAGACTTTTGACCGGAACGAAAAATTCGGGGTATCAGAAACAATCAGTGAAGCATTTTTCGACGCCGGAAAATGTCAATCGAGTTGGAGCCGGATTTGTTGTCGACAAACGGTATTCGGTAAATTTTGATGCCGGCGGCCGGGTTTTCTATAAAGCTCTTTTTCAGCCGTTCAACTGATTAATCTTGCAAAAGCGTTGAAAAAATGTCGAAATAAACACCTGTTCTTTCGATAATTTTGTTTATCATTGCTTCGATTTAGTCCCGGTTTCGAACGAGAAATTGTTTGGTGTATTTAAAATGATGTTGTATGATAACCGTCCTTAATAAGAATAATTCCCTGTTTAATACGTATTTATCCGAAACGAGAGACGAGCACATTCAAAAAGACAGTTTTCGGTTTCGGAGAAATATGGAACGCATGGGTTCCATTGTGGCATACGAAATCAGTAAACAAATGGAATATGCCGTCCGACAGATATCAACCCCTTTCGGTATAGCGGAAGAGCACATCATTGCTCAACCTCCCGTTATCATATCCGTGTTACGTGCGGGTGTTCCCGTACATCAGGGAATACTCAACTTTTTCGACAGTGCGTCGGGCGGATTTATTTCGATGCATCGTGACCACGATAAAGAAGGAAACTTTCAGATCAGCGTGGAGTATATTTCATGTCCGTCCGTTGAGGGAAAAGAAGTGATTCTGTGCGATGCCATGATTGCTTCGGGTTCGTCCATGTCGTTGGCATACCAATCGGTTCTTTCCAAAGGCAATCCGCAGCACGTACATCTTGTATCGCTCATTGCCAGTAAAGAGGGACTTGACAGCCTTCGCAAAAAACTTCCTTCGAAAGGGGTTTCGGTATGGCTCGGCGCATTGGACGATGAATTGACCGTAAAATCGTATATTGTTCCCGGATTGGGCGATGCCGGAGATTTGGCTTTCGGAGCAAAAGAAACGGAATAATCGACTTATCATTCCTTCACGACATAATTAAATTTTGAATATCAACGAATGAAAACGTTTAGTCAACTTTGTAATGCCATTTTCGGCGAAAGTATCGATCAATATCATGTGTCCGATGACGTAGATGCGGAGATTCGAAATCCGTATTCGCTCAAAAGCATTGAATATTATCTGTTTTTGAAAAATTGGATCGATACCGTGCAATGGCATTTGGAAGACATCATTCGTAATCCCGAAATTGATTCCGTTGAAGCGTTGAAAATCAAGCGACGTATCGATCGATCGAATCAAGAACGCACCGACTTGGTGGAGTTGATCGACAGTTATTTTTTGGATCGCTACAAGGACATAAAAATACGTCCCGATGCAATCATCAATACCGAAAGTCCGGCTTGGGCCGTCGATCGGTTATCCATTTTGGCGCTCAAGATCTATCACATGCAAAAAGAAGTCGATCGTCGAGATGCCGATCCGAAACATAGGGAGGAATGCCGACAAAAACTGAGCGTGCTGACCGAACAACAAAATGACTTGTCTGCGGCCATTGATACCTTGTTGTATGATATCGAAAGCGGACGGAAGTACATGAAAGTATACAAACAGATGAAAATGTACAACGATCCGGCGCTTAATCCCGTGCTGTACGGCAAAAAATAATGGCTCGGATACTTATACTCAGATTTTCCGCCATCGGCGACGTCGCCATGACGGTTCCCGTAATTGATTCTTTGGCGCGTCGATATCCCGACAATTCGTATGTGGTTGTTTCCCGGCCTTTTTTGAGTCCCTTGTTCGCCTATTGCCCCGATAACGTACAATTTATCGGAGTCGATTTGGAAAAGGATTATGAAGGCGTACGGGGAATGTATCGTCTCTATCGGGAATTGTCGAAACAAAACTTCGATGCCGTGGCCGATTTGCACGATGTGTTGCGAACCAAGTTACTGCGAATCTTTTTTCGGTTTGGCGGAGTAAAAGTAAGACATATCGATAAAGGTCGACCGGAAAAACGGCAATTGACGCGAAAAGAGAACAAAGTGTTCCGACAACTGAAACCGACGACGGTACGTTATGCGGATGTTTTTCGTGCATTAAACTTTCCCGTGGAGACGGATTTTCATTCGATTTTCGGTTCATCTCGCGGCGATCTTTCCGCAATCGAATCGTTTGTCGGCGAAAAAACGGGCCCCCGGATTGGTATTGCACCGTTTGCCAAACATCTGGGTAAAATTTTCCCGTTGGAGCGAACCGAAGAAACGGTGGCGCATTTTTCCCGACGGGGCGACGTCAAAATATTTCTTTTCGGAGGAGGGGCCGAAGAAAAGGCAATATTGGAGGGCTGGGGCAAAAAATACCCGCGCGTTGAATCGGTGGCGGGTAAATTGAAATTATCCGAAGAATTAATTTTGATTAGTTGGTTGGACGTGATGGTATCGATGGATTCGGCCAACATGCATTTAGCTTCGTTAACGGCTGTTCCGGTGGTTTCCGTGTGGGGCGCCACGCATCCGTATGCCGGGTTTTACGGATACAACCAATCGCTTGAAAATGCAGTACAAATCGATTTATTTTGTCGTCCGTGTTCCGTATACGGAAATAAGCCCTGCTACAGAAAAGATACGGCCTGCTTGATGGAGATCGATACGCAAACGGTAATCGATCGGATCGAAAAAGTGATTGCCGGAACGTAAAAAAATATATTACCACGTTATTTGTTATTTGGTTCGATATTTGCAAACCCTGCTTCGATGATGCAAACGATTCGCAAAACCTCGAATCGTTGAATGTTGAATTATGAAATTACCTTGGTACGATCGTAGATTTGTATTTTTGATGATTGCCGTTGTATCGGTCGTCGCATTGGAAGTATTGTCCATTCTCGGGATCAATATTCCTTGGCCGTACGCTCCAATCGTTTTCGGCGCATTTATACTGATCGTCGGGCGCGAAGTATTGCTGAACGGTCTCAAAGCATTGTTTCGACTTAATTTCGGAAGCATCAATTTATTAATGTTGATTGCCGTGACGGCCGCTTTTTATTTGGGCGAATACCCCGAAGCGGCGGTAGTTATCGTGCTTTATGTTTTGGGCGAAAAGTTGGAAGATATCGGGATCGACAACAGCAAATCGGCGTTGGACGAGTTGGTTTCCAAATCGCCGAAAGTCGCTCTCGTAAAAAGCACGGGCGAATGCATGCCCGTTGAAAAGGTGCCCGTCGGGACGTTGATTCAAATCAAACCCGGCGATTCGGTGCCGCTCGACGGTATCATACAATGCGGCGAAACGGCTGTTGACGAATCAACCATTACCGGAGAACCGATACCCAAGGAAAAAATTATGGGCGATACCGTTTTTGCCGGGACGTTGAATAAAGGCGGATACATTGAAGTGATGACCACCAAGACGGCTTCGGATACCACTTTGTCCAAAATTGTCGAAATGACTTTTGAAGCTCAAGCCAACAAATCCGAAAGTCAAAAATTCATCAGTCGTTTTGCGCGAATATACACGCCTTGCGTCATCGTATTGGCCTTGTTGCTTTTTATCGTTCCCGTGTTCTTTATGGGAGGCGATGTTGATCACCGGCTGAAACAAGCCATCACGTTATTGGTTATTTCCTGTCCGTGCGCGTTGGTTATCTCCACTCCGGTAGCCATATACGCAGCCATCGGTAATGCTTCGTCCAAGGGCGCTTTGGTGAAAGGCGGAAAATATCTCGAAGCGTTGGCTTCCGTTAAAGCCGTATGTTTGGATAAAACCCGAACCATTACCTACGGACGACCTTCGGTTTCCGACGTCGTTCCCGTAAATAACACCGAACGCGAGGAATTACTGGCTTGTACCGCCGGAACCGAAATATTTTCCGAACATCCGTTGGCTCAAGCCATTATTGACGCCGCGCACAGCGAAGGCTTTGAACCGCATGCGGCCGAGAAATTCGAAAGCATTGCGGGAAAAGGAGCCAAAGCGAAATGCATTATTTGCAATAACGATACCGTACTGGCGGGTAATCTCGATTATGTTCGCGAACACTTGGATGTGAGCGGTGAAACGGAAGATATTGTTAAACGACTTTCCGCGCAAGGAAAAACAAGCGTGGTGGTTGGTTG
>JAVBNP010000091.1:0-4662 GCA_031551455.1 Bacteroidales bacterium
CAGGCATGCAACACCGTGGCGTGATCCTTTTTACCCAATTGTGCGCCGATGCTTTTCAACGATGTTTTGGTAAGCTGTTTGGAAAAATACATGGCCACTTGCCGAGCTTGTACAATCTCGCGTTTTCGAGTATTGGACAACACGCTGTTTTCTTCGATTCGGAAATAATCCGATACTACTTGTAAAATGTAATCGACACTTAATTCCCTTTTGGTATGTTTAATGAGTTTTTCGATGGTCGATTGCGCCAACTCCAGCGTAATGGCTTTTTTGTTGAGCGTGGCTTGGGCCAACAATCCGATAAGAACCCCTTCCAATTCCCGCACGTTGTTGACAATATTTTTGGCAACATATTCGAGTACCTCATCCGGTAACTCGATACCGTCCCGATATGCACGATTTTTCAGAATGGACAATCGAGTTTGATATCCGGGCATTTGCAATTCGGTGGAAAGCCCCCATTTGAAACGCGAAAGCAATCGTTGGTCAATCAAACCCTGTAATTCAACCGGCGCTTTATCCGATGTGAGAATCAGTTGCTTGCCTCTTTGATGCAAATGATTGAATATCTCGAAAAAAGTCCGTTGCGTTTTGTCTTTTTTGACAAATTCCTGTACATCATCAATAATCAATACATCAATGCATTGGTAGAAATGCAGAAAATTGTTGGTATCGTTTTTCAGTATGGCATCCGTAAATTGCGTGGAAAATTTGGTGGCATTCACGTACAATACGGTTTTTTCGGGCATCTGTTCTTTTACTTTGATGCCGATTGCTTGGGCCAAATGGGTCTTTCCCAAGCCCGAATCTCCATATAAGAATAAAGGATTGAAAGCCGTTCCGCCCGGTTTTTCGGCTACGGCCAATCCCGCCGAACGAGCCAAACGATTACACTCGCCTTCCACGAAATTGGTAAAGGAATATTCGAAATTCAGCTGCGGTGGAATATCCAACTTCTTTAATCCGGGAACAATGAACGGATTGCGAATAGAAGGCTCCACGGGTACCTGTACCGGCGGATTAACATAATTCCGCGGACCGTTGCTGCCCGGAATTACGGTATTACGGTGGCTGTTTTGATTTTTTCCTACGGGAATACTGTATTCCAATTTAGCATCGGGACCGAGCTCTTTCCGGATGGTTTTCTTCAATAAATCAACATAATGCTCTTCGATGTACTCGTAAAAAAACGGAGTCGGGACTTCGAGAGTCAATACATTTTGTTTAACACTAACTGGTTTAATCGGTTCAAAAAACGCCTTGTAAGTCTCAATTTTCAAGTTGTCTTTAATGACACGTAAACAGTTGTTCCAAATTTGTTGATGCATTCTCCTAATATATATGTAAATTAACAAACTAGCATTAACAAATGCCTTTTGAAAACCTCGGCAAGATGGGACAAATATTTAATATAAAAAAATAAAAATCTCTGTTTTTTCTCAATAAATACTATTCAATTTAATCTCAGAGAATTATTTTTTTTGTTTTTTATTATTTTTATAATCAATACATTAATTATAAAAAATTGGATAATAAATGTTTAATGATCATATTTATTTTAATATTATCGATATAGTTTAAACAAAAATTTTTTACTGTTTTTTTATTGATTTTATTTGTTAATAACAGATAAATTATAAGTAGCTATTAAACAAAAGTAAAATATAAATTGTTTATGTAAATATTTGTAAGTTATAACAAAAAGATAAAAACAACTTGAATAAAAATAAACCAAATCGTGCATAAGGTAACACCGGTAAACATTACGTTCGAGTTATGCTCGGAACTCAGTTTAATGTATGAAAAGCGTGAAAATATGTTTCGCCTTGTTTGGCTTGGAAGGATATATCGTGTGCAGTTGTTTGCCCGTCAATCATTTTTACGTTTAACGTAAGTTTATTGTTTCCCGCCGATAGAGGAATACGGGCATACGAAATACCGTGAGGAAGGCATTGCCAATTGCGGGTGTCGGCCTTTTCGGTACCGGCATTGATAAGACCGACAATGGCTCCCAAGTTTTGATCTTCTTTTCGGACCGCAGCCTCCGTAAGTTGTTTTGTGGCAACGCGCAACAACGAATTTGCCATTTCACGCATAAAACGATCATTCAATGTTTTAAATGCTATGGCATTAATGTCTTCCGCCGGTTCCAACGGATATGTGTCGGTACCGGAAGCAACGGAAGCGCTCAACGAGGTCGGCTTTCGTTCCACATACTTCGGAAAAGCAACCCGAACCAATTTCAAATCGGAAAAACCGGATGATTCGGAAGAGGAACCGATGTAGAAAGGAAAGGAAAAACCGAATTCTTCGTTGGCGAAAGTTACCATGCCTCCTTGTCCTTTGATCACCGTAAAATTGATGCTCCATTCGTCTTTAACAGGGCCGAAACCGTTCATCCAAAAGAGGATCAATTCGGCTTGAGGCTTTTGCGCGGGTGTATACTTAAGTCCGAACTTACGTTCGTAAAAGCTCAAATCATCTCCGAACCCCGAGACGTATGCCGTACGAAGAATGTCGAGTTTTAATTGATGCGGTACGCCTATGTTAAAATTTTTGATATAATCGGTTTCATACACTTCCAACGCATTACGAAAGGCAATGAATGCATTATTGTAATCGCGATTAGCATCATACAGCAGCCCCATCATGGTATGTGCAAAAGCGTCGTGTTGGTAACGATTTTTATGATCCTTGTACTTATCGTTCAGATTATTCAGCTTCAAATTGATACGTCGACATTCAACCATTGCCTCATCCGGTTGATTCAGTTGCATGTAATTAATGGCCTTAAAACAATTGACCATCACCACCTCGAAATCTTCCGCACGATACGGTTTGACCATCGGATTGGAAATTAAAGCCAAAGCTTCGGCTCCGAGGTGCATGCTGTAATCGTCGATGATATTTTCGGCCGTATTTAAGTAATTAACCGACCGCGTGAAGTCATGAAGCATCCACGATACATATCCTCTGTCCAAATAATACAACAAACTGTTGCGATTATTGGGCGATTTGGTATCCTTTTCGAGCAGCTTGTCGGCCGTCTCGAATTCTCCCGTTTCAATGGCACGGTATAACTTAATGTTTTTGGCATGATATGTTGCACAACCCACCGTAATAACGGCAGTCAACAAACATATCGCCCAACGTCGATAATGGCAGCGTAACGGCATATCGCAATGGAAATCGAACTCTGAACTCCGAACAAAGTCGGACGACCCGAACGGGTCAGTTCCTGATCATCTTTTTGATTTTGTGATCGGCCATCCAAACAATTTCGGTGGTCTCGATATTGGTTAATTCAAGATCTATTTGATACATGACGGTTTGATCTTTCTTGTAGCTGTCCACAATGGAATTGACCGTACCTTGCAGCATAAAATCGGCACCCAATTCGCGTCCCCATTTTTTCGCGGTTTCCGGAGAAGCAAATTCTTGTTGTCCGGCACGTTCGCGACGTAACTCTTCGCGTTTTTCTCCCGCTTGCACCAAGCGAATGGAGCCGTTTTTCACGATTACTTTTTCCAAATCTTTAATAAATGTTTCCGTGCTGATGTGTTCATGGCTTTTGTTATTGATCAAGCCAACCACAATCACCGGCTTTTTTTGATGTTTTTGTTCGAAAGCGACTGCCCATGCGTTACCGAACATCTGTTCGATCATCGCTTCGGCTGTTACTCGAGAATCGGTGTCATTCCATCTTCCGCTCAAATCGGTTTGTGTGCTCGGATCTATGCGCTTAATGGAACGCGAACAACTCCCCAATACCGCAACCGTTATTAAAGCAAAAAAACAATACTTTGCAAAACTTCTCATGATAATGTTTATAAGGTGTTAAAAATTTTAGGTCAATAAGATCGTACCGGACAAGAACTATGCCAAATTAATCATTCGTTTTTTCGAATGCTATTCGGGAGAATATGCGGTAAATGTTTTGTCGGTATAAAAAGTGATAATCGCTTCGATCGTTTTTTTAATTCGTTCCGGAGGCGACGGATCGAGAGTCCGATCGGGGAGCGTATTTTTATCGCCTTCTCGGGGAGATAAATTTTGAGGCTTTGGAGTTATGTCGGACGTTTCACGCGTTTTTTCCGCAACATTCGAAGAGGCAAATAAATCGGAGGTAACCGTATCGGTTGATAAGTACATGGGACCTTCTCCCGATATTAACCAATTGGCATTCAATTTCGGAAAACGGATTAATAACTTCCGCAGAAAATCAAAACTCGGTTGATTTCGCCCGGAAAGGATATGAGATATGCCGGAACGTTGGATACCCATTTCATCAGCCAACAGGGAAGGAGTAAGTCCCTCGGTTGTGATTATTTTTGACAATCGATCTTTCATTATGTTCTACTTTGAGTTAAAACTGCTTGATAGGTACAAGGGTGAATGTAAATTTGAAACGATACAAAAGTAAACATAAAATCATAAATAAATAGCACAAATGTGAACTTAATTAAGTTCACATTTGTATACAATAAATGTAAGGGTAAAAGTTTAAATGTTCACTTAAAAGCTAGGACGTGTTAACACTATTTTATATAATCTATAATTAAAGCATACATAACAAATGCGATATACATTATATCCGTTTTTTCGTAACGAGTGAAGACCCTTCTGAATCTTTTGATTCGTCGAAACAGTCTCTCAACCTCA
>JAVBNP010000010.1:0-15489 GCA_031551455.1 Bacteroidales bacterium
TACTGCGGCGACCGCCACGACTCATATGCTTCAGCGCCCGACGCATTCCCGCATCATATTGCCGCCGCCATCACCAATCGTGAGCGGCCGCGCGGGATGAGTGCAACGCCATTCGGGCGCCACTTCCTTGCAAAAGGTTGAAGTATAAAATACTTCAACGTTTTTTTAGCGGCCCGAAGCCAAAAACGACCATCCGACAACGGGAAAAACCGCATTCAGTGGTTATTTATTTCTTATCGAAAAAGTTCTTGACGCCGTCAACGGCTACAATGTCTTCAACGAAGGTATACGCGCCCGACTTTTCGGATTTCACCATTTTGATTACTTTGGCCATTCCTTTGCCTGCGCCTTTTTCTCTCAGGGTTGCGACTGCTTTCTTTGCCATGACTTAAATTATTTAATTTCTTTATGAACCGTTACTTTCTTCAAGACGGGGTTGTATTTACGACGTTCCAACCTGTCGGTGGTATTCTTTTTGTTCTTGGTGGTAATATACCGCGACATTCCGGGAAGACCGCTTTCTTTGTGTTCGGTACATTCCAAAATAACCTGAATTCGGTTACCTTTAGCTTTCTTTGCCATTTTATCTGATCGTTTTTTATATGAAACCTTTTGCCATAGCTTCCTTCAAAGAAGCCGTAATACCGTTTTTATTGATATTCCGAAGACCTGCGGCCGATACCTTCAAGGTAATCCAACTGTCTTCTTCGGGAATATAAAACTTCTTCACAAACAGGTTGGGGTAATATTTTCTTTTGGTCCTTCTTTTTGAGTGCGACACGTTGTTGCCCACCATGACCTTCTTTCCCGTTATCTGACAAACTTGCGACATTATGCTGTTATTTTAATGTTTCCAATTTCGGAGCGCAAAGGTCGTAATAAAAATGAATTATTCAAATTTTTTTCATGTTTTTTATCTCTGATATTTTTCGATAATCGTTCTTGGTCAATCGTAATGTAAAACGAGAAAAAGAAAATGAACGGCAAGTACCTTACGAATCTGAGCAATATTATTATATCATTCAACGTGTAACCAATTTTGCTTAATTCTTTATTTCAAAATCTAATTTGGCATATGTTGATTTTATCTCATCATTTTCAGAAAAATTATGAATATAATATAACGTATTTCTTTCATTATCAAAAAAAGCAAGATCGGCATGCCAATTTTCATATTTATAAAAAATAGTATCTATTTTATTTGACATTATTTTCAAAAAACATACAGGAGTTTCATCTTTTGGTGTTACGAGCGGATAGCGAGTATAAAAGATCAGAGAATCCTTTTCACGCGAACAAACTGATAGTCCATATAAAAATAAATCCTCATTCCCTGTTTTTGAATTCCATAAAATAGTTTCAGCGTCTTCAAATTGAATCCGTTGGACTATGTAATGATCACCAATCTTATTATTAAGGAAAAAATTCCTTGCACGATGTTGCTTGTTTTCAGCGATGTCGCAGAGGTACATGTAATTACCATCATCACCCACTCTCAATGTTGTTTTATTGATTCTGTCTGTTGCTTCATTCAGTTTACCTTTAGAGGTAAAATATCGTACATTTTTTTCATTTCTTTTTATTGCTTCAAAAAATTCATTTTTTGGAACGGATTCGAATACTATTCGCATGACTGAATCCTCAATTATACCAACAATATCGGATTCATACACTTTATCAAAAAAATTTATGGAATCTTTCAAATATCCAAATAAATTGGTGTCAGAAACATAATTATGATAACGACCCGGATATGAGCATGACACTGACAGTGCTGTGATGAGTATAATTAAAAAAAGTTTCATATTATTTTATTAATAATTTGTTAACCATTTTCTATTAACCATGTCATACATTCTACCATAAGGATTTGTAACCCTTGGAATATAGAGTTGTACTTTGGCTTCTGGATTACGTTTTAAATAATAATCTCTATTTTCATAATCCGTATATGAAGGTACTAGATCACTTGGTGTAATATCTGGATGAGAATGAATATCTTCAGAAACTGTTTTTCCGGCATTATTTTTATGAAGTAGTGCATTTGGTGTAATCTTTTCATGATGTGCCGTAGAAACAGCCGCTGTTCCATCTGCATATGATTGATATCCCCATTCAGATTTAGTATTTTCAGCACCAAATTTAAAAACACTATATGCTTCCTTTTTATTATTTGTATTGGCAATAACCCCAGTATATTCACCATTCCATTGAGACTTTCCTTTATAAACATTGATCCAATTTGCAAGTTGATATAAAATACTTTGATCATTTACTCTTATACTTCTTGTTTTACCTTTTGTGTCAATATAGAAAAGCATGTCAAAATCATCCTCTTGTCCTCTTGCTTCGACAATATGTCCTCCTTCATCAAAAACACTACCAATAACACTAACATTTCCAAGTGAATCTATTGAATAGTGTGTTTCGCCGTTAGGATCAATAAATCGTATCGGGCTATTGGCACAGTATGCATAAGGAGATAATCCATAATAATTTTCACTCTTCGGATCAGGCACCCACCATCTCCCAATCATGGGATCATACATTCTGGCCCCGTAATCAAGCCATTTCAAGTTCAACTCTTTTTGCAGTTCCTTGGCATTGTACTTGTACGCATTATATTTCTCCTTTGCGGCATCGAAACTCAACGGGCCGATGATCATGCCCGAAGGGTAATACGCATTTACTTCCGTTACGTTACCCGTGGATTGTACCACCGTCAGGTTATCGAAATACACGGGTGTTTGCGCTTGATTATCCAAATAAATTTCTAAAAAGCCCGCCTGTTCCATGATCATTTTGTCGGTATGCAGGTCTTGGATCTCGTTGATCTTATCTTCCACCAATCGTACTCCGCTGTTGACGTCCACCATCTCAAAGTTTTCACCGTTATACAGTACAAATTTCAAGCCGGATTCGGGCTGTACGTTTTCGTTGTTTTTGTCGTCATCCTTCGGTACCTGCACCAAATCGGCCGATTGGCTGGCTGTAGCACCGAGATCCGCAGCCAATTGCGCTGCTTCGCCCGCCACGGTTCCCGCAGGGTTACTTGTTGCCGCCAAGATACCTCCGACCACGGGCGCAATATCAATGCCCTGCCCCGGTAGGGTTTTATCGATGTTGTAAAACGCTTTGGCCGATATTTCGACGGTATCACCCGCCATTACTTGAAGCATGATCGACGGTCCGCGGCTTTTACCCGCCACTTTGGCCAACTTTTGATTCAGCGGATTTCGATCGGGATAGTTATAGGGCTTATCCGCTCGTGTTTCCTCTATCTTATCAAAATAGAGGGTCTCTTCCCCTTGGGAGGAGTCGGAGGGGGCCTCCTCCATGGTGGCCGTGTAGATCACCCGATTGCTTGTCGGCGCGCCGACCGCGCCCGCATTGAGCACCACCCGCACGTTGCCCAAGTGGTCCTTCAGAAAATAATCATCATGCCATGCGCCGTTTGCGCCGAGTTTGCGCATGCGTCCGTACGGGGTATGCAACACAAGGGTATCGCCCGAACGTTCGATGCCGTCCGAATAAAAACGTTCGGTGTTGCCGAATTTCTTTTTCACGCGCCGACCCGACGCATCGTAGAAATATTCGAGCGTGCCGCTTCCTTTGGTTACCTTTTTCAACAGGTTTAAATGGTTGTAGGCCATCTCCATGTTTCGGTTTTTGTCTTTTTTCAAACGGCCCGCATCGTCGTATTCGTAATAAATCATGTCTTGTTTGAGAACGTCGTCGAACCCGAGGCTGTTTTCCGAATAATCGCGCACGGCGAGCAGTCGGTTTTCGTCGTAGAAATACATATTGTAATCGGCGTATACTTCCGCGTTGCCGTTTTTGCCGTGGCGGCGGGCCAGTCCTTGAATGTTCCCTCTTTTGTCGTAAGTGAATTGTTCCGCATAATAATTGCCGTTCATGGCATCGTCCCAAGTGTACCATTCGTTGTCGCCCCTTCTTGCATAGGAAGCGTTTGTCAAACGATTCAAATGATCGTATTCGAAGATGTACGCGTTCCAATCGGTATTTTTTGCTTTAGCCTGCCATTCCAAATAACCGATGTTGCCCGACCATTGTCCGTCGTAATACAGAAGTTCTCGGAAGTTTTCCGACCATATACCGGTCAGCCATCCGCGGATGTTGCGCAGGTAACCGACGGTTTCCAATCCTCCGTGCAGCGATACGGTTAATGGCTGTCCCAACTCGGTGTAAGTGTTTTCGGCCACCGTTAAGCTGTCGTTTCCGATGTTGCGGGTCACGGTCAGCAGACGGCCCGCATGGTCATATCGGTTTTTGACGGCCATGTCGACGATACCGCCCGCGTAGTTGCGTCGGGTCGACAACAGTTTGCCCGCAAAGTCGTATTCGAAGGTCGTCTCGTCGATCACCTTGGCATTATTCGCGGCAAGTTGTTGGCTTTGCGTACGGATCACTCGCCCTTTGGCATCGTAGTACGATGCCGAAAAGAGCCAACATTCGGGCGAGACGTCCGATACTTTGGTTTTGCCGCCCGTGGGCAATCCGTGCGGGCGGTCGGAAGTTCCCGTGAAGGGGTTGTTCGGGAAGGTGTAGTTATCGTAATAGTTTACGGCGAGTATCGTCCCGCCCGAGGTCGGAAAAGTGACGCTCGTGTAGTCGCCGCTCGGGGGACGACTTTCGTATTGAGCGGCAGCGTACACCTTAGTTTGCAACGTTTGGCGATCGTCGTCGGTGTTCGTGTACAGCCCCGTGAGAGCGAACCTTCCGTGAGCGTCGTATTTGGTAAAAGTCCATTCGCCCCGCGTATGTTGTTCGGCATTTTGTACCAGCACGGGCAGATCAAGTCGATTATACACGATACGGGTGATGCCCGCTCCGGGGATGTTTTTTTCGATAACCCGTCCGCGGTTGTCATACTGATAGATGAAGATCTGTTTTTGACAGACGTCCACGTTTTCCATGATCATGTCGGCACCGTACGCGGGCGGCAACACGTACTTTAATCGACCAAAGTCGTCGTATACATACTGTGTGATAACGGTATCGTTGCCCATGGCTGCCGACAGGATCAATCGTCCCTGAAAGTCGGTATATTCGGAGGTCAACCGACCGTCTTCGTCGTAGGTATCGGTGCGGTGAAGCATACCGGCGGGGTAATATTCGGGTTGTCCCGTTTGCAGATTGACGGAGGCGGCACTATTGTGTTCCGGATAGTATCGCCACAAGGGAATTTTTTCTTTGCCGACATTACTGTTACTGCGATATCGTATCTTGGTCGAATGTCCGCCATCCGTTCGCCATGCCGCTCCGGGGCCATATTGTTCCGCCACACGGTTGAGCGGCAATGGTTCAAACTTGGTTTCGCTCCACGGAACGGCGTCGGCGGGGATATGGCTGTCGGGAGCAAGATAATAATTTTTTTGCGCAGCAACGGCATTGTTTTGATAGGTACCGTTAACGGTATTCGCCCTATACGGTAAATATTGTTTGGCTTGTCGGCCGAATGGATCATACTCGATTGGTGTAACGATATCCTTTCCCGAAGGAGAAGGAGAAGCGGCAACGGCTATCGTTTGTTCCGGTCGGCCCAAACCGTCAAAATAAGTATAAGTTGTCAGAGGGGCGGAAGCATTGATTTGAGCATTGCTTGTTATTCCTTCGCTTTGCACCACACGTTCTCGGATATAGTTTCGGTTACAATCGGCTCCTTGCGGAATCTGTGCCGCACTAACCGTCACCGATGTCGTTCCGCCCCAACAGGCGTTATACGATCGCAAATATCGAGTACCGGCGGCAGTCATGGGATAAGGAATATTTCCGTCGGAAACCGTACTTGTCCCGGAAGCGGTTGTTTGCCAATATGCTCCTTGCCCAACAGCCAACGGAGAAGACAATTCCACTTTGTTGCATCGCGGAATTACCGCAATGGCGGGAGGCGCCGGAGGTGGCGATACATAATGATATGAAAATGTGCCGGAAACGACAGAAGTACATGCGCCCGGAGCTTCCGTTCGAACAGATACGTTTAAGTCCGTATTACCGTTAACGAAATAAGTCGGAAGTTGCGCCGCGGTTATTTTCAACTTACCCGTGGTTTCTTGTTTCACCGTTCCGTTAATGTTCCAGTAATACGTATAGCCTGATCCCGAAGGTTGCACCGTTGCCGTAAAGTTAATTTCCTGATTGTTGCACAGGGTATTTCCCGAAACTCCCTTATCCGATGCGATGCTCACCGACGTCGGTCCCGGAGAATACACGGACATGATGATCGGCGTCGAGGTTGCAGGCAAACCGCTGATACAAGTTCCCGCGGCAGAGGCCAACGTTGCGGTTATTTTATCTCCGTTAACCAAATCGGAAGAAGAGTAAGTTATCCCGTTATCGCTCCCCAATATGATCACTCCGTTTTTGTTCCACTGATAAGGGCCGTACAATGATCCGGTATTGGATGCCGTAAAAACAACGGATGTTCCGGGACAAATCCCCCCCTGCGGTTCGGGTTCAACGATTACCGTGGGTGTTATGATCGGCTTCATCTGTAATACAATGATGTTGGAACGGGCTTCGGAAGGATTGGCACAGGGCGTGTTGGGAATGACTTCCGCTTGCATGGAATATCCGTTTTTCATTTCATTGGTGGTAAATACTGCCGAATTATCCGTATTTTTCTTTACTCCGTTTATCAACCAATGATAAGTGGGTGTTTGTACCCCGCCCCGCAAGTCGGCTCGAAAAGTAACCGAACTGTTGTCGCACATACCGTTTGTATAATTGAGCGTTTCGATGCTGACGGTCGGGGAAATGGAGGGTTGAACGCGAACGAGGGTCGAGGCAAACGCTACGTCCGCGAATGGACCGCAACTCCCGGCGCTCACTCCGATCCTGTCGCCGTCTTCCACGTTGGAGGGAGTATATTCCCTGCCGCAGTCGTAACAATAAAATACACGGCCGTCGAATTTTTGATGACTCCATGTGTAATCACCGCAATACTCATCAAACTTGAAGCTTTTCTCGGAGTGCGCACAAAAGAAATATTCGTATTCGGTTCCGTTAAAAACGCTGTAAGCGGCGCCGATCGGTTCGATCGAATATATTCGGTTCGACATGATACTGTTGGTTTTGGCGGTATCGAGAAATTCCTTTTTCAAATCGAACGTATCTTTGCGGTCGACAATTTCAACCGCATGGTTTTCGGATTCGGCAACTTGGGCACAGACATTACCGAAAACCGCCGAAAGGATACCGAATAAAATAAATTTGGGGATAGACGGGCAACTATTTTTCATGATGTACAGTAATTCTATAATTAATTTTTTTTGCTAAAAAATGTATCAACACTTCATCGAGGATATTGGTATGTTACTACTAATTTTTATAGTTATATTCATAATCTTTGAGAATATTCCCGTCTTGATCTTTAACGCGTATGAGACGTCCGGCGTTATCGTATTCGTAAAAAACGGTACGCCCCGAAGGATCTGTCTCGGAAGTAACACCCACTAAAGGGATATAAGTGTACGAGGTGATCAGTGCTTCTTTCATCTCGGTACGATTTCTCAACGCCGAGAATATGCGGTGAATATCGGCATCCGACGGATTATCCGTCGCCAATTTATTCCTGTCGGCCAAGCTGATCAAACCGATGATTGTGGCATAATAATTAGTCCCCGAATCGGTGTTGCTTCTAATTTCGGCCACCGGATATTGTCCTTTGTAACTCCAAACATAAACAATCGCCTGTCCGTTCTCGTACGATACGCAAGTCGGATTACCCCGACTGTCGTAGCTATGGTAACGTATGCGGTTTTCCGAAGTTTGGTTTGATCCCGAATTGGTTTTGATAATCGACGGCCATGCCGCCGTATTGTTCGGGAATATGTCATATTCGGTAACAGAAGCCAACGTCTTTCCGTTTTTGGATTGACTCTGTTCCAACAAAGCATGTATATTTCCGTTTTCGATTAATTTTTGCCGGGCTTTTTCGGGTTTGGTTCCCGATGTATATGTAACATCCTGCGGGTATTTGAATGTTTCCATAAGCGTTCCTCCGTCACTTGTACGGGTTGTTTGTTTGGTGATCAATTTGTGCTGGGTGTTGCCGTATTCGTATTCTTCGGTTTCGATAACGGGGGTATTCCCCGGTTCGGAAGTTGTTGTCGTTTTTTTTAAAAGATATGACCATTCCGAAATATTGTCATAATATTTAACCGTGAATGAGTTGGTCGATTTTCGAAACGGAAAAATGCGTAATCCTTTTATAACCAATTGAGTACTTTCCATCATTTCATAATTCATAACTTCCGTTCGGATGGGATGACCTTGTGCATTCAAAAACTCTTTTTTATTCAACAGTCCGTTGTTATTGGCTATTCTGCAGGGAACTCCCGGAATCGGTTCATTATCCGCGGATTCGGGCGTGTTTTTGAAATAATGTATCGTTTTCCCGTTTTGCGCTTCGGATTCCCGAATTTCGGTCACTTGAGAATATCCGACATAATTTCCTTGGGCGGATGCGCCTAACGGGACCATGCTTTCCGATATACGTATCGCATAAATCCCCACATATTGATAATAACTGTTGGAGTGCCCCGCATAAATGAGATACCAATAGTGCGGATGACTCATGAGTTGTCCCGAGGACCAAAGATTCTTGTAGTTGTAATCGTAATACACACAAGAGCTGTCTTTTCCGTCAAAATCGGTTATTTTTTCTATCCGTGCTCCGGCTCCTTTTTTGTCCGTATAAAATTCATCCGGGTATTCGTTCACTCCGTATTTGAATTTGGTGTATCCCCCCGTCGGATAAGTAATTTGGGTCAACATACCCGTCAAAGCTTTATCATTCGGTTCTCTGTTTCCTCCCGGAAATTCTCTGTTGATGGAAACGAATCTTATATTTATGTGCGGGATCAGTTCTTGATCATCGCCCGCTCCATTGTAATATCCCCAATGATCGATCGAATGAGAATCCTTATCGGGAAGCGTTTGCGTGTTATAAAAAAAGGAATATTTGGCCCCCGACAGATCTTCGGTAAGCGCATCCAAACGCAACCGTAACTTTTTGGTATCCGTTCCCGATGTTCCGTTGAAGTAACTTGTTCCGAAACGAAAATAACGAACAATTCGCGATCCGTTGTTCCGAACAATCATCCCATCGAGGCACTGAGGTTCGGGGTCCCCCGTACCGATTGTTTTTTTGATGATGTCGTTTCGGTCTTTTGTCGTAAATTCAATCGTTCCGTTGTTGAATTCAATCTTGGTTAGGTATTTTTCCCTAATCGTATATTGCGTTATGTCCTCATAATCATACTCTAACAACGGACCACCCGGATGACCGGAGCCGTCGACCAAGTTGGAAGCTTGCCGCGACAAATAAAGCTGACTCATGGTATTTGCCTGTTTACCGTATGTGAATGCTATTTTGTTTCTTTCCGGAGAAACGATACTGTCGAGATACCAGGAGGTGGTTACGGTGGGCTGCAGTTCTCGCTCAGTAAGGGTCGTGGCCTCTTTGGTGCCGAAATACCAAGTGCATCCGTCGGGAGTTCTTATTTCCCAGCATCCGCCGTCATTATTATGCAGATACTTAACATCTAAAGGTTCTTGATTGGCCAATACCGGCCGAAAAACATACGGATGATTCGCATGCTTGGGAAAGATCATCTTTCCGGAATAATTTCCGAAATTGTAATAAAACAAATCCGGTTCCGGATCCGAAACATTGTTGTAGTATTTCAAATAATCTGCCTCAGTGCCGAGCGGGTTATTATTAACGTCGTTCCGAGGAAGTACACCCGTTCTGGCATATCCTTCCGGAACCCATCCGAAATCATCCCATCCGCGTACCGATCGGGTAATCACTCCGCCCGCATTTAATGTCCACCCCAAACCTACCCAACTTGATTCCTGCGCCACTTTAATACCCGAAGCATGGTAGGATAACCCGACGGGAAGATGAATGTTGCCCGAGATAATTTCATACAACGGAATGTTGATACGGGGTATCCCCGTGTAATGCCCAACGGGAATGTTTCCGTACATGCCCAACGAAGCAGCATTGGGTGAAGGAGGAACAATCACGGGGATAGTCGGAGCGTTTTGTGCCGAAATAAAAGGCATTTGCAACGCAACCGGAAATAATAAACAGATAATTCGACAAAGCTTTTTCATACGTCAATATTTAAAATTCAAGATTCAAGAGTATTAATGAAAAGGTACCGGAAAGTATTGTTCAATCTCCTTTATCGAGACCATAGAGTGTCAAAATTTTCAATAAAAATCGTACGACGTTACCGGAGGTCTTGGTAGCATCGTACCGGGGCCTCCGATAGCATGCTACCAAGATGTCCGGTCCCATAATACCGGATATCCCGGTCCGTACAAGGATTACTTTGCCTCGATAATTTTGATCGATACGCCATTGTACAAATTTTTCATTTTGCGTGAGATTGCCCGTATTTTCGCACGGTAATGTCAAAAAATGGAATTCCGAGTCGCAGCTTGGTCTTTGTGTATCGACCTCCGGTCGAATCAAAGACGAACGCGGCAACATTGCCGTAAAGACGGAATAAAAATGCTGTTTCATAACAATATGTGTTTCTTTGTTCCCTTTCGTTTCTCTCTTCGGCTTCAGCCGATATCCAACCTCCGCTCCGCATCGTTCATGACGATCAATTTTCTGTTGTTGTCATTGATGCGGATGCAATGTTACGACGTGATTTGTTTTTTTCCAAGAAAGTACGGTGAAGGGTATGGTTTAATGTTGTGAACGGTAATAATAATTCATTTACAGCAAGTTACAAAAACGTCTCATTATTGCATTTAATTCGCTTATTATAAATATTTTATAATCAATAATTATGAGCAGAGAATTGCCGAACAATTTGTGATGTTTCGCAACATCATGATCAAATTGATATTAATGGTCGATCGGCAGTAATTAATTACACGAATAATAATGTTCCGATGCGAAAACCGGCCACCAAATGGAACATCTGTTAACTTTATTATGAAAGTATTTTCGAATGTTTCGGATTGCGTCGTGCGAGACGAGCGGATGCAATTACCTGTTTCGGGAATAAATCATCTCCTCAAATGCAAATATCTTTTTTCCAAATTTTGTCAACCGGCATAAAGTTACCGGCTCGATTCGACCACTAATTTTTGGCCGACTTGCAATACCGTCGATTCGGACAATTGATTCAGTTTTCGCAGCGAATCGACCGTCATGCCGTAACGGCGCGATATATTATATAATGTGTCGCCTTTTTCCACAATGTGTTCTATTATCTGTGTTCCGTCGGGTTCGGCGGTTTTCGATATCGTTGGTTGTTTTTTCGGTTCCGATTTTTGGGCAATTTTCGTTTCGGCCGGTTGCATTTGTTTTCCGTAGAGCAGATAACTTTTTTCATTTAATGTCAATGTGTTCGATTGCAACGCGCATTTTTCGAAATTAACCGCCAATCGGGGATTAAACGGCTCGTTTTGAAAACGAGTCTCGAAATGAAGATGCACGCCCGTTGCTTGACCGGTTCTTCCGCCGCCGCCGACAATATCGCCCGCCTTTAGTTTTCGGTTTACCTTCACGGCAATGCTGTTGAGATGGCTGTACAAGGTTTCCAAACCGTTTTCGTGGCGTACGACAACCATTTTGCCATATCCTCCGTATTCTTTCGCCATCCGAACCGTTCCGTCAAAAGCGCAATATACCGGATCGTTTATTTCAAGTTTGATGTCGATACCCGTGTGCATTCGGCCGTTGCGCGGACCGAATTCCGATAATATTTTTCCGCAAACGGGCATGACAAAATCGCCGGTTCCGCTGGGTATCATTGTCAAATCAACTGTTCCGGCAGGTTTTCCCGACGAATAACGAACATGCTCGTTGTTCCACGAATCGCCATAGTATTCGGCAGCGGGGTAACGTGCCGATTCGATCGGTTTGACGGATTCGGACGACTTTTTTACGGACGAAGAAGACGTTGTGCTTTCGTTGGCATCGAAAACCACGCTTATTTTATCGGATGTCGATCGGGACGTTGATGTCCGACGCGACGTTTTGCAACCGGACGTAAAAACAAGCATTAATAGTAGTAATGGTATAATGCGTTGAATTCTGAAACTTTTCGGGTAAAAAATCATATTCATTTCCGTTTGTTTCTTGTAAAAATCAATATTCGCCTACTCTTTCGCGTAACGTCGGACACCATCGACATTCGGGATTTTCAAACATTTCGGAAATCGGCCGGATTTCCGAAACATACAGTTAGATTACAGAACCGCTATTTTTTCCAAGGCCTTTTCATTAACAATGAAAATCTTTTTGCCGTTGATATCGATGTATCGTTCGTGCTTAAATTCGGAAAGTAAGCGAATCACCGATTCGGTGGCCGTTCCCACCACATTGGCCAATTCTTCGCGCGAAAGCGAAATGTTGAGTTGGTTGTGTTCGTTGACGCCGAATTTGTTTTTCAGCATCAGCAACAACTCGGCCAAACGTTCCTTAACCGACTTTTGAGCTATATCGGTAATCAGCGAATGCGATTCTTCCAACTCGCGGCAAGCAATCTGCAACAAATCCAATGCAAAATCGCCGTTGGTTTTTACCAATCGATGCAGGCATTCTTTGGGAATATAGCATACGGTACATTCCTCGATGGCAACGGACGTGTTACATGCGGGTTCTTCGCTGAGCACCGAGCGAAAACCCAATATTTCGTACGGCTTGGCCAAACGAAAAATATAATCCCGACCTTCAATACCCGTTTTAAATTGCTTAACGATTCCGGAAAGAATCATGTAACAACCCGAAATGCGCTTACCCTGCGTAAAAACGGTTTCGTTTTTTTTGTAGTATTTTATTTCGGTTTCTTCGTCCAAATAATCCAATTCATCCGGACGAAGTTGACACAGGACGGTTTGGTTTTTCCAAGACGAATGCGAAATTTCGTTTTTTTCGGAATTCATGTCAAAATATTTGGTTCAACAATTTTTCTTTCTTGTTGATATAAAGTGCAAAGATGGCAAAAAGAATGGTGTTTTTCAAAAGATTCAGTCCGAGATTTTCAATTTTGAAGAAATACGCCGGCACAAAAAGGGCTGCCGCAATGATCATATACCGGGCAATGGTTTTCAGCGGATAAGGGATCGGATAATTTTTTACGCCCAAACGCCACGTGATGATGATCATTACCGTGTAACACACCAAATGCATCCACGCCGATGCGTGATATCCCCAAACGGGAATGAGCAGAATGTTACCTGCGATGCTGACAGCCGCACCGATCGAAGCAATCAACAGCCCGTACCACGTTTGGTTGCTGAGTTTGAACCATATCGACAGATTGTAATAAATACCCAAACACATGTTGGCGACCAGCATGACGGGAACGATACCCAAACCCTCCCAGTGTTTCGAAGCGATGAAATGTTTGATGATATCGATGTAAAAAGTAACTCCGAGGAAAATGAACAAACAGAAAATAACGAAATATTTCATCACTTCGGCGATGGTTTCGCGCGAATTCTTTTCCTTGGCGTTATTGAAAAAGAAAGGCTCGGCAGCGTAGCGAAACATTTGGATGAACAGGGTCATCAGTACCGCTATCTTGATATTAGCGCCATACACACCTAACTGCTCCATCGGAAGTGCACTTTCGGGCAGGCGGTATTTCAGCAGCATGCGGTCAATCACCTCATTGACGGCGCCTGCCAGTCCGGCAGCCATCAAAGGCAACGAGTATACGATAATATGTTTCCACAAGCCGAATTCGAAACGAATTTTATGACGAAAAATTTCGGGTAACAGCAATACGCCGGTAACCACGGAAGCGATCAGATTCGACAAAAAGATGTACCCCACGCCGACGGCGGGATCGTACACTTTTTGCACCCAAACGGAATCGGCATGTTTCGGACAAAACCACAAGAAAAAAAGATTGAACAACACATTGATGGCAACATTGCTTAGTTTGAAAAAAGCAAAACGCAGAGGACGGTTATCCAACCGAAAACGTGCAAAAGGAATGGCGGTTGCGGCATCTAAACCCAATATCCACCCGAACCAAATGAGGTATTCGCGATGATCGGCATAGTGCATCCAAACGGAAAGCGGTCGCGAAAAAACGGTTACTCCGATGATGAACAATGCGGATGTGGTAACAAGACTGATGAATGTGGTTCCGTATACTTTATTTTTATCCGTATCCTGAGAGAATCGGAAAAATCCCGTTTCCATCCCGTAAGTGAGCAGAATCACCAAAAACGTAACATAGGCGTACCATTCCGTATAGACACCGTATTCGGCCTTGTCGAGCACTTTGGTATGCAACGGCACCAACAAATAATTCAGAAAACGCGGCACCATGCTGCATAATCCGTATACAGCCGTTTGTCCTGCCAATTTCTTGATCGGGTTGCTCAAAAGGAAAGGTTTAAATTCGGGGCAAAGTTAGCGGATTATTGTTTTTCTCAAAGACGGTTTTTCGGAGGATGTTTATGCAATAATCATACTTTCGAAGATCGGGAAACCAACCGAAATTGATTTCATTCCTCAACATGAATAAAACCGATTTTGTCGGAATGGTCTTGTAACAGTCCCGTTTCAATGCGACGGCTCATCCACAAAACGATAAAATCGCCCGCAGCAGCCCAAGCAAACAAAATTCCGAAAAACAAAAATAAAATGTTTCCCGAAACCCAACCGATCAATACCGGAATGTCGCCCAACAATACGGCCGGCATCATTAAACAAATACGGTATGCCGACGGGGTCAGCGGTTCGTTGCAATGCGTATAAGGCGCCAATGCTTTGACGTTAAATCCGAATGATACCGATTTTCGACCTTTTTCGGCAAACACGGACATGCATATGCCGTGAATCAATTCGTGCAGCAACATTCCGATGAATATCGCCAAAATAACCACCCAAAAAGCATCCGCCGCCCAACGGAGCAATTCGCTGTTTTGATGAAGACAAGAAAGTATACCCGTTGAAAAATCCGTACCGGAATCTCGCCAAATCAAAACATACGGAATGGCATATACTAATGCCACGGGTATCAAGAAAAATAAACCGTACAAATTAGCTTGCCGACCCGATATGGTATATTCTTTCATTTCGAAACGGGTATGGCCGGATGTTATCGGTTATCGGCAAAATACCGTAACCTCGGAAAATGTTACCAAAGATATTTTTTCATCAACGCAACCAATTTATTGGCGTCGATAGGCTTGGATATGTAATCGTTACAGCCTGCCTGCAATGCTTTGTATTCATCGTCCTGCATGGCATAAGCCGTTTGCGCGATCACCGGCAATTGCGGGCGAATGGCCTTTATCTGTTTGGTTGCTTCCAATCCGTTGATGTTGGGCATCTTGATATCCATAAGAACGATATTGATGTCGGGATTGGATTTAACGGCATCGATGGCTTGCCGACCATCCGTGGCATGAATCAACTTTGCGCCCGTTTCTTCGAAAAGAACTTCGAGGAACATGTAGTTGACCACTTCG
>JAVBNP010000123.1:0-4035 GCA_031551455.1 Bacteroidales bacterium
CTTTCGATGCCTCGGTTTGAAACATTACTTTTGTAAACTTTTGATCCTCACAACATGCACAAAATAATTTTCGGAATCGTTCTTTGTTTTCTGTTTCTCGAAATACACGCACAAAACCGAAACAAAGAAAAATCGCCCCGGATGATCACCGGAAAAATCTCGGACGAACAAACCGGCGAAGCGGTGGAGTTTGCGAATGTTTTATTGTACGCCGGCGATAGTACGTTAGTAAGCCATACCGCCACGAAAATCGACGGAACATTTACGCTTGAATGTACCAAAGCCGGCGAATATTATTTGGTGATCAGTTTTGTGGGATACGAATCGAAAAAAGTGCCGTTGCCCGGATTCTCCGAAAAACAAAAAGAGATTGTCGCAGGTAATATTTTGTTAAAACAATCGAAACAGGAATTGTCGGAAGTAACCGTAATCGGTCAAAAACGACAAATCGTTTACAAGTTGGACAAACGGGTGATCGAAGCCTCGGGATTTATTTCGGCGGCGGGAGGAACGGCCGTGGATATTTTGCAACAAACGCCGTCGATGAGCGTGAATGCCGATGGCGAATTGTCATTCCGCGGAAGCACGGGCTTCAAAGTGTATGTCGATGGAAAACCGGCAACGTTGGAAGGGACGGCGGCATTGGAACAAATCCCGGCGGGACAGATCGAAAATATCGAAGTGATTACCACGCCATCCGCTAAGCACGAAGCCGACGGAACCGCGGGCATCATCAACGTGAATACCAAAAAACAAAACACGGAAGGCTGGAGCGGAATGGTCAACCTGATGGGAAGTTCGGTACTGTCAAGAAATATCGATTTTCTGGTTTCGTTGCGCAAAAAGGATATTCGCTGGCAAGTGTCGGGCGAAGCTTCGCGCAGATATCTGTTGAGCGATTTCGAACAATGGAAAACGATTACGAACCCCGAAACGATTACAACCGACTTGTCGAACGGCGAACGGGAAAGACGCACCGACAATTATTATTTACGAACGGGCTTGGATTGGTACAAAGGCAATACCGTTTGGTCGGCGTCGGTGCAAGGTGGCTATCGTGACAGGTGGCGCGGAGGCGATTTGCATTACGAAGACACGTATCGTTCGACGGCAACGGAGGATTTGACGGTGAGTTCGTTCAACGGAAGCGATTATGTTAACCTGTACGAATGGATACTGCGCGGCGACGCAGGTATGGAACATCGGTTCCCCGGAAGGAAAGGGCACGTGCTCACGGCATCGATTTACGGGCTTTATGAAGGAAATGCGATGGAAAATTTCCAAACCGACTTGTTCGACCTTGGCGGAAAAAGAGTACAGGGACATAAAGCTTGGGAATACGAATACCGATTTACGGCGCAGGCAAATGCGGATTATGTGCTTCCGTTGGACGACAAAGACAATAAATTCGAAGCGGGATATCAGTTTTTTACTTATACCGAAGACGGCGATTACAAAATCGATATGTTCGATCCTTCGATCGGAGATTTCGTACGCCGTGACGATTTGTACAACAAATATCTGTTCCGCCGCGATATTCACGCTTTGTACGCCATGCTGTCGGATACGTATTCGCAATTCAGCTACAAAGTGGGATTACGCGAAGAATACAGTTATCGGAAATTGGGCAACAGCGAAGAGTGGGCAAGGCATGCTTGGCACCGATTCGATCTGTTTCCCTCGGTACATCTTGCGCTTGCATTGAATAAAGGAGGTCGAATCGGATTCGCGTATTCGCGAAGAATTACGCAACCGCAATTGTTCTATATGGAGCCTTATATCGTATATGTCGATTTTTACACCGCGCAACGGGGTAATCCGTTTGTTCTCCCCGAATACACCAATTCATTCGAGGGAAATTATACCAAAGCTTTCAAAAACAATTCCGTTACGGGAACATTGTTTCATCGCATGCGTAAAGACAAGATCGAGCGGGTTCGCGTACCGTATCAAACGAGCGTAACATTGGATTCGATGGCTAATGTGGGTAACGATTATTCCACGGGCGCCGAATTATCGACCATGCTGCAATTCAAGACGTGGTGGAATCTCGATGCCAACGGAAGCCTGTATTATTATCGAATCAAAAACGAATACAAAATCAACGGAGAGAACGAAGAAAGTTGGAATTGGCAATTGACGGTAAACAACAATTTCGACTTGACCAAAAATACACGCTTGCGCCTCGAAGCCTATTACGTGGGTCCCTCGGTAAGCACGCAGGGACGGATTAACGAGTTTTTTTATGTCAACCTGACGTTGCGGCAACAACTATTTAATCGGCATCTTACGGTGGGATTATCCGTTCGCGATATTTTGTCGACCGCCAAATATGTCAGTACGCAATCGGGTATCGGTTTGGAATCGCTTACCAAGATCTATCCCCGGTCTCCGTTGTTCACGTTAACGCTTGCTTATACATTCAATAATTTCAAATCCAAAAGAGAAGAGCGAAATACACACGATTTATTCGAAGGAACGAACCGATAGGGTTTATTTCGAACCATTACAAAGATATATCGATTCAAAAAACCGAGAAGTTGTTCAAATTTTATGTTTTGAACCGGTTATTGCATCTTTCTATGTCCTTACGAAAATTTCGGGATACGATTGCAGACTTTGCTTTTAAAATCCCACTATCCGGTTGTTAACCACATTAGCTATTACAGGCAATTTCAAATTTGATGAAGACAAAGTCCTTTTAAGGAAAAATGACAATTAAAACTATTTATATAGTATTATATTTAATATTTTTGCAGAAATTTTTTCCATGAAAAGTACTCATAAAGTTTTAAATATATTTCTAAGAATTATCTCTTTCCTTGCCTTTATAATGCTCTTTATCAATGATAATTCCGAAATTAGATTAATATTGTTCAGTTTATGTATATCAACTTTATCGTCATCGTTTGATAATAAAATTGTTCGATATATAGGTGCTGCAATAAGTTTTATCATACTGATTGTATTTTTCTTCGGAGCTTATTGAATATGTTCGGCATATAATCCTCCATCTCCGCCGAACCGCCTGTTTTATCGGCAGTTTCGAAGTTGACACGGCAGATCGGGTGAATATCAATCCGGTCATTTAGAAAACGTAATGTTTTTTAAATGACCGGATATTTACTTGAAAAACAACCTAATTCTTTTCCTTTATCTCTGTAAAGAAGCTAAATTTACCTCCTTACTTTTTTCGGAAAGGATGTTTTATTTATTGTCATTGATAAACTTTTCGACTAAGTTATAAGCTTCATCGTCCGGGAATTGAACAGGGGGATGCTTGCACAAAAAGGCTGCCGCTCCGGTCAGGACGCCTCCGATTTTTCTGTCGAGGGCCAATTTTGCAAGCCTGATGGCATCAATGGCCACTCCTGCGGAATTTGGCGAGTCTTCGACAGAAAGTTTCAGGTCTATGGTAAACGGTACATCCCCGAACATTCTCCCTTCCATGGCGATGTAACAGATTTTATTGTCTTTTTTCCATGCAACAAAATCACTGGGGCCGACATGGATATTTTCGGAGCTGAGTCGTTGCGGAGCAACGGATTGAACGGCTTCGGTTTTTGATATCTTTTTTGAAACCAATCTGTCTTTGACGGTCATATTAAGGAAGTCGGTATTGCCTCCGAAATTCAGCTGATAGGTTTTTTCTAATGTACAACCTCTTTTTTTGAATAAATCCGATAATACCCGATGAACGATGGTTGCTCCTACTTGTGCTTTTAGATCATCGCCTATGATGGGTATATTTTTTTCTTTGAATCGTTTTTCCCAAGCGGGATCCGATGCTATGAAAACCGGAATGTTATTGATAAATGCAACTCCTGCATTTAATGCGCAGGTCGCATAAAATTTAGCTGCTTCTTCCGAACCGACAGGAAGATAATTCAGGAGAACATCCGTTTTGGTGTTTTTAAGAATTGCAACAATTTCGTCTTCCGTCGCCTCTTTGCTTTTCGAAAGAACAAAACTTTTGTCTTTGTCTTGATAATCGGCCATTTGTTCGGAAACTCCGTCGAGGGCTTTACCCATAGT
>JAVBNP010000021.1:0-16192 GCA_031551455.1 Bacteroidales bacterium
GACACATTCGCAAAAAACGATCCGGTGAAAATTTGTTGCCATTCCGATATACCCCATGATCGCCAAGCGATCTTATGCGAACAAGACATCGATTTTTCGGAGGGAATCGTAAAAATTTCCCGATACGATAATGTCAAGACACATGAAAAGCAGTTGAAGTACAAACTGCCGATTGAGGAAAATATCCAAATCGAATGCTTTGTCGGAAAATATGTATTTCATATAGATCTATTAACTTATCTTCACGGTGATCTCAACAAATTGGACCGTTTGAATATTTGATGCAATCATTGTTCTCGGATCGCTTGCATCCGTTAACATTTCCGTCAAATTAAATTCACCAACTGCCGTATCGATCAAAATCGAACATAATATCAGTGTCGGTTTTAATCATATGTTTCATGTCGAATAGACATGTTTGCGGCGGTTCAATTAAAAAAATAAATAAAATAAAAATAAAATGAATCTGTTATCTGTCTTATTGGGTGCGCTCGGACCTTGGGAAATCGTAATTATTATCTTGGCTCTTTTATTGTTGTTTGGAGGAAAGAAAATACCCGAATTGATGAAAGGGTTGGGGCAAGGTATGAGAGAGTTTAAAAAAGCCGCTTCGGATGTCAAATCGAATATAAATTCAAAAGATGAAAAAACCGAAGACGATAAAAAAATCGAAACCGTAAACGATGCAAGTTAACCGTATTACAAAACGTAATTCTTAAAATTGATAAAAATTCGTTTAATTTGCATCAAATCTTGTTTTGACATAATCGTAAAAAATGGAATACCTTAATTATTTTTGGGACTTTTTTCTTCATTTGGATGTTCATTTGGCCGAGTTAACGGCACAGTACGGCATTTGGGTGTATGCTATCCTTTTTGTAATCATCTTTTGCGAAACGGGATTGGTGGTTACGCCTTTTTTACCGGGCGATTCGTTATTATTCGTAGCGGGCGCCCTGACTTCGATGCCGGCCAACAATTTGAATATCCATTTGATGGCTTTGCTTATGATCATCGCCGCCGTTTTGGGTGATGCCGTGAACTATACCATCGGACAGCTGTTCGGCAAAAAATTGTTTAGTAATCCCAACTCAAAAATCTTTCGACAAAAATATCTGGATAAAACACATGCGTTTTACGAAAAGCACGGCGGAAAGACCATCATATTGGCACGCTTTGTTCCCATCGTTCGTACTTTTGCGCCCTTTGTGGCCGGTATGGGACGGATGACGTATCGTCGTTTTGCGATGTTCAATGTTGTCGGGGGAATTGCTTGGGGAACAATATTCACATATGCGGGATTTTTCTTCGGCGGCTTGGACTTTGTACGAAGAAACATGGAAATACTCGTATTGGCGATCATTTTCGTATCCATCCTTCCGGCCGTGTTTGAGATGTGGCGCAACCGCAAGAAAAGCAACATGCAAGAAGTCCGCGTCAAATCCAATGAATAAGGCTTATCGGACCATAAAAGTCCGATGAATTTAATTAATGCTCCGCAACAAATCGTTAATGATCGATTTTCATTTCGAAATTCAATCATTTATCGAAAAACACTATCTTTGATTTCGGAACAGTTAATATCAAAATCGATCCGAAATGAAAAACTTTTTTATCGGTTTGACGGGTGTTGTCGCCGTCATTTATTTGATTAATCCCGGAGCGGGGGTTTTCGAATTGATCCCCGACAATATTCCCGTAATCGGTAACTTGGACGAAGGCGCAGCTTGTTACGTTTTATACAGTTGCATTGAACATTTCAGAGGAAAAAAGATAGGAATGTTTCGATAATCATCATTGATCATCAATATTATCATGATTGTTACTTTATCCGTTCTCGCAGCATCCATGTTTTTTTTCGTAAGCGGAAAAATACGATCCGATTTGGTTGCATTATGCGCCCTTATTCTGTTGATGATCTTCAACATTCTGACGCCCGGAGAAGCTCTTTCTGGATTTTCGAATTCCGTCGTCATCATGATGATCGGTTTGTTTGTGGTGGGCGGAGCAATTTTCCAAACGGGATTGGCCAAGATGATCAGCAGTAAAATAATGACCTTGGCGGGAAACAATCAAACAAAACTGTTCATATTGGTGATGTTGGTGACTTCCGCCATCGGTGGTTTCGTAAGCAACACGGGAACGGTGGCGTTGATGATGCCCATTGTGGTGAGTTTGTCGATGGCAGCCAATGTCAGTCCGAGTCGCTTTTTAATGCCCTTGGCTTTTGCCAGCAGCATGGGCGGCATGCTGACATTGATCGGAACACCGCCCAATCTCGTTATCAATGAAGCCTTGATTGACGGCGGTTTGGAGGGCTTATCGTTTTTTTCGTTCCTGCCCGTGGGACTGATATGCGTCACTTTGGGTACATTGATGCTCGGTCCGCTGAGCAAATTTTTTCTGTCGAAAGATAACAACAATGAAGACGAAAAGAAAAAAGGCAAATCATTAAAAGATTTGGCAAACGAATACCAACTTTCGCAAAACCTTTTTCGCATTCGTGCCGTTGCGGGGTCATCATTGATCAGTAAAAAATTACAAGATCTGAAAATTCCGCAAAACTACAACATCAACATATTGGAAATAAGGCGAAGAGCCAACCCGTCCAACCCGTTCATGAAAACGATCAATCAAAAGATCGCCGGACCCGACACCGTCATCGAAGAAAATGACATATTGTATATATCAGGTACTTTCGAACGAGTACGAACATTTGCTTCGGATAACCGAATGGAGGTTGTCGATTTGCATCAAACCGAAGAAGAAGCGCCGCCCGCCTTTTCGGGAAAACTCCGTTTCGACGAGATCGGTATTGCCGAAGTAGTGCTTTTATCAAATTCCTCGTTGGTGGGGCAACCGGTGAAAAATTCCGGATTCAGGGAAAAATACAAAGTCAATATTTTGGGGATACAACGTCAGAAAAAATACATATTGCAGGATCTAAAAGACGAACGGATAGTGTCGGGCGATGTATTGCTGGTACAAGGCGAATGGGGTGACATTGCACGCCTTTCCGAAGAACAAACTGAATGGGTGGTGGTGGGACAACCGCTGGCCGAAGCGTCGAAAGTAACGCTCGATCATAAAGCGCCATTGGCAGCCTTGATCATGGTTTTGATGATATCAGCAATGGTATTTAACGTTATTCCCGCGGTAACGGCCGTAATGGCTGCTGCCGTACTGGTGGTGCTCACCGGATGTTTTCGCAACGTCGAGGAAGCCTACAAAACAATTAATTGGCAAAGCATCGTACTGATCGGCGGAATGTTACCGATGTCATTGGCATTGGAAAAGACGGGGACGGCCGCTCTCGTATCCGGCGGTTTGGTTGATGGCTTGGGAGCGTATGGCCCGTTGGCGCTTATGGCGGGCATTTATTTTGCAACCTCGTTGCTGACATTGTTTATCAGCAATACGGCCACCGCGGTATTGTTTGCTCCCATAGCCCTGCATTCGGCAAAAGAAATCGGTGTAAGCCCCTACCCTTTCCTGTTTGCCGTTACGGTAGCTGCCAGTATGTGTTTTGCCAGCCCGTTTTCCACGCCACCCAATGCGTTGGTAATGTCAGCCGGACGTTACACATTTAAAGATTACGTAAAAGTGGGATTGCCGTTGCAGATACTTTTCGGTATCGTAATGGTATTCGTTTTGCCGCTGTTGTTTCCTTTCTGAACAAAACAAATACATCCCGAATTCGACAAACCGGCTTATTGATTGTTCGTTTCCGACAAGCAATGATTGACATCAAATAAATATTTCGGTCCCGTTTTTTGCAAAAACAACCGGATACCGATATCCTATCTAAATCAAACTTTCGGCAAAGTCATTATTTTTCGAAACTTTTTCGGTTCGGTTCCGTATACATAAGCAAGAACAAAAGATAAAAAACCGGGATATGAAAAAGTTTCGTTTATTTATGATCTTCGTTGCGGTTATCGCCTGTGTCGCATTAATGTTGGTGTAATCAATCGCTTTAATCGATTAATATTATTCTTCGATAAAAATATTCCTTTTTTAGTTTACGAATGTTAAGCGGGTATCGGGATGTGTTTTACCATCCGGTATCCGCTTAATGATTTTTTACACGATAATTTTTATTATCTTTGCCGCCGATCGGTTTGCATGCGATCATTCGGTCGCTGCAATAAAAGGGAACCGGAGTGAAAATCCCGGACAGTACCCGCTGCCGTATTTCTCGTTTGCGTTGCAAGCATCACACTCAGCCACTGAAACCATTTTGTTTTCGGGAAGGCGTTTGCAATCGGAGATCAGTCGGAAGACCTGCCGATACATATATCATCAAACCGAAAACTCGCGGGAACCGGGTTTCGGACGGAAACAAATGATTCGTTTTTTACAAAAAGACGGTCATTTATTTTCCGAAAACTTGTTATGGTACCGTTTTCGATAATTAAAAATCATTAATCACTTTAAATTAAAAAGACATGTTTTTACGTCTCAGATTTTTTTTGTTCGCGGCCGTTTGTGTGTCGTGTTTTTTTGTTGCGTGCGATAAAGAAGATGACGAACCTCCATATGATGTGGTTGTCGATTTCGAGGATGCTGTTTTTCCCTCGGGACAAGGATATGTTAATAATGTTGCTTATTCAAAAGATATTGTATCGTTACAAAATTCGCAAGGTCAAACTTGGTATGGATTTGCTTTGTCACAAATGAATGATATGGATACGCCTGGATACGAAAACCAATATAGCGTTTATGCGTTGAATAATCCCGATGGAAACAAATTTGCAGTAGGTTTTATCAGCACATGGGATTCGGATACCATCGAAATTTCTTTCAGTCAACCGGTCAAAGATTTGTCTTTTGATATTGCAAACACAACTTATGCTGCTTTGATAATGAAAAACGGAGATGGTACATGGGCAAAAAAATTCACCGATAATACCGATTTGTTCAAATTATCCATTTTGGCAATAAGCTCCGGCGGAAAAGAGACGGCAACTATTAACTTGGGAGAAGGTACAAAAATCACGAATGCTTGGAATCTGATCCGCTTCTCAAGCGAAGGTATTACCAAACTCAAATTTACACTTTCCACGACCGATATCGGGAAGTATGGGGCGAATACCCCTTTCTATTTTTGCTTGGATAATCTGAATGCGAGAATATTAAAATAAGATGATGACTCGGAAGAATAAATATCGAAAAACCGATGTTGGACAAAAAATTTCAGCGCTCCGGTATTTATTTTTCTGTGTTGCGGTTTGGGGATTGTCTGATACATTTGCACAAAATCCTTCCGTTAATTGGGAGGAGCTTCGTGCCGCAGAAAAAGGAAAAAGCCCGTTCGTGAGTCGTGTTTTCGAATACAAACCTGCACCGGGACAATTTATTAACGAACCCTTTTTCGGCACTCCCGAGGCTGCGGAAACGATGGTCGGCGATCTCGGACCGGGAGTTTCGTTGGGCGGGTTCGGCGGATATATCGTTATCGGGTTTGATCATACCGTATTAAACGATCCCGACAATCCGTACGGCATCGACTTCACCGTAGTCGGAAATGCAGCCGCCAATTCGACAGAGCCCGGCATCGTGATGGTGATGGCCGACACCAATGATAACGGATTGCCCGACGATACTTGGTACGAGTTGAAAGGCAGCAGTTACGATTCAGTATCGACCGTACATAATTACACCATCACCTATACCAATCCGAAATCGGATAAAGCTGCCGATGTTCCGTGGTCCGATAATCAAGGCGCCGGCGGGTTCATTAAAGAAATGTCGGGATATGCTCATCCGCAACCATATTATCCGATGCCCGATTTTTTTCCCGATTATCCGCAAGATGAAGTAAGTTTTACGGGATCATTGATTCGGGTGAATGTCAATGATGATAATCCGAGTTATATTCGCATTACGCCGTTACCGTTCGGATATGCGGATAATTTGCCTTACAGGGGTGGAACGCGACCACCGTTTTTGCCCGACGATCCGAAAACTTTTGATGTAATTGAAGGTCATGGCGGCAATGCTTTCGATATTGATTGGGCGGTTGATGAGAACGGGAATCCGGTATATCTCGAAGGAATTGATTTCATTAAGATTTACACGGCTGTAAACGTTAGTTCGGGTTGGTTGGGTGAAATATCCACGGAAGTACGCGGCATCATTGATGTTTCACCGGACGACGTAACATCGGTTCCCGCTCCGAAAATCGAATGCGACATCTCGGTTTATCCCAATCCGGCAAACGAATATTTGACCATACGATCGAATAACGGCAGCTCAATTACTCGTGCGGAAATTTGGAATACAACCGGAAAGCTTGTGTATGTCAATGCAAATGTTGATGTCGATGCATTGACGATCCCCGTGAGCGATTACCCCGAAGGAATATATTTGGTACGTATTACTGAAGGAAAACGGGAAGTTGTAAAGAAAATATCCGTTATCGGACATTAACGAAATTCCATAAACGGCCGCACTTCTTAATCTTTAACCGACAATTACAACGCTTCGGTTCGGAGATCATCGAACGATCATTTTACCAACTCAAATGCCGTATCTAACCATACATTAATATCTTCGGGATATCCGTCGGCGGTTTTCGTTTCGCTGCGTTTATGCCCCAAACGCACCACTACCGTATTTTTATCGGGTATCACAAAAATGTATTGTCCCAAAATACCGCGAGCATATTTCACTTCCGTGCCGTTGCGATTCAATCGCCACCATTGATAACCGTAAAAGTCGACACTCCGATCGGTATCTCCGTCTTTAAGCCAAACGGCAGGCGCGGTTGCTTCATTAATAAACGCTTCCGAAACTACACGAACACCGTTCCAAGTTCCTTTATTCAAGATTAATTGTCCGATGCGGGCAAAATCGCGAGCATTGGAGTTAAAGCAACAATAAGCTTTCTCCAATCCGTTTTTTCGATCGAGACACCACAACGCATCATGTTCGGCGCCGATCGGCGTCCACAATTTTTCGGAAGCGTATTCACTGATGGATTTTCCCACGGCATTGGCTACCGCAAACGACAACAATTGCGTGATCCCGCTTTGGTAACGAAAACGCATGCCCGGTTTTTCCGTCAATTTTAAATCGGAAACCAACGGTTCGATATTTTCACCGTAATATGCTTTGGTGGTCACGGAAAAAGGCGAATTATACGCTTCGTTCCAATCAAGGCCCGCACTCATGGTCAACACATCTTTCAACGTAATCTCTTTACGATCGTCCTTGGCAAACGGGGGATAATAATCGGAAAACGATTGATTGAAACTTGTGATTTTCCCTTCGTCGCGGGCAATACCGGCCAACAAAGCCACAATACTTTTGGCTGCCGAAAACGAATTGCTCAACGACGATTCGTCATATCCGGCCCAATATTGTTCGTAAACAACGGCAGTGTCTTGTACGACCAAATAAGCCACCGTTCCGTATTTTTCAAAATAAGCGGCATGTTCCGGCGTAATTTTTCCCTGATTGTATTGTTCGGAAATTTTCCAAGGTTGCGGATTTCCCGCTTTTACCGTACGGTTTGCAAAAATTCGGTAATCGTCAATATCGGGAGTTTGATACCATACGGCTCTTCGAAGATAATTATTGGACGGAAAAGAGGTAAAAACCAAAAGGCCTGCCGCAACTACGATAACGACAAGCCCCGTCTTTTTCAGAAATTCTTTCATGGTATGATGTGCGGATAAGAAATCGTTCGGATTAAATGATGTTGCAAAAGTAACATTTTCGTTTTAATCCGTCGGTCGATTCCGTGCATAACTACCAATCTATGGTACAACGCACTCCGACGGTAATCGGCGGAAGATTGTTCGAAATAACATCCGAATTAAATATATCGGTAAAGCGATAATGGGCAAATACTTCGAACCAACCGATACCGATGCCGGCAAAAGCGCTCGCCGTAAAGGGATTGTATGCGTAACCGTTGCGATATTTGGTTTTAACGGTGTAATCGCCAACCTCTGCTTCCATTTTGTAAAACCTGCCGTATGCCCATTCGCCTTGCACCCCGATGTCAATATACAATCCGTCGGAGTCGGGACGCCGATGTTTGCCCGGAAGGATGTTGAATCTGTTGAAAACCCCCACACCCAAATTATTGCTGCGAAACACTTCCTTATTTGTATCGACATCCGCACCGATAAGTGACTCCGATGCGTCTTTCAACCGATAATTGTAGAAAGCGTATTGAGCCGTAAGTCCGATGCCGTACCACCGTGTAAAATGAAGGCAATGGCGATAACCGGTAGAGAATTGATACGAATTGCCGCTTTGTATGGTCAAATAGTCGGATCCCGTTTGGGGAATCGCAAATTCCAAACCGAAATACCAACTTGACGAGTGATATCGTTTTTTCCGTTTTATTGGTTCTTCGCTTCTTGAGCGTGTAATGACTGCTCGCGCATCGTCATTAGCATCGATTTGCATCACGGTATCGTTTCCATTGGTGTTTTTTTGAACGGAAAACTCCAAGTTTCCGATTTTTATCCGCGACTGAGCCGTTGCCGTACCGACCGTCATAATGGCACAACAGATAAGAATAATTATTTTTTTCATTGGGATGTATTTTTAAATTTTAGTATTCGATATGTTTTATTTGGTGCGTATTATTTCAATATTTACGCACTCCACATTTTGTTTATTGATACGTATAGAACTATTTTCCCGATACGCTTATATCTCCGTTCATTACGGCATCGACCAAACTTTTATCGATCTTCCCGGCTAAATGCATTACCGTAACGGCCGCATCGGCGGAAGTAACAAAAAGTAATGCACCTTTGCAATCCTTGCAATCGGAAGTTTTTCGCACATATAACTCGAGTCTTTCGCCCGAGCTTTTCACTTTCATGATTTCTTCGAAATCGTTCTTGATAACGGGCCTCAATTCGGCAACGAACGACTCGCGGTTTACTTTTCCTTTACCATTCTTCCCGTCGTTGAATGTAAGAATACGCAGTCCCGATATTTTAGCAATCAAATCTTGAGTTTTTTTGTCGCTGCTTTTGCCGTTTTTCATTAAGCCCAACAGAGCAGGTGAAATGGTAACAGACTCAACGCCTTCTTTTTCTTCGTATTTGTCGAATATTTTGAGCACGGGATCTTCATCGGCATCTTTTTGTCCGAACGTGCTCGAGGGCCAATTTATCAAGACCATCGTCATCATTAATACGTAAATTACTCTTTTCATTATTTTTTTATTTTTCGGATTTCAATACAATATTCATAACTAAATCAAAGATTATTATTGTGAAGCTTTGTCGCCGATTTCGGCACCCGAAACCATCATTTCCATGCGATGAAAAGCGTCGGATGCTTTATCGAATTGTTGCAACGATCGACCGGTTTCTTGCACTTTTTCGAAAGCCGACATTCCGGTTTTGGCCTTCTGCACAGATGCCGCAAACAATTGCAATTTGTTTTCCGCCGATTGAACAGCCGCCGCTTCGTCGTACACCCGCCGACCGTCAACATAATACTTAAAATCGTCCCGGTGCGTTTCGGGTAAACCGATCAAGAACAAAACGGCAAGGCTTGCCGCGATTCCCGTAATCGCTATCGGCCAAATCAATCGTACGGCGCGTCCACCGGACTTTGAAACGGGTGGTTCCACCGCTTGTTCCTCAGCAAAGAAAGCAAACATCGGCCGGTATGCTTTCAACGAATCGGGAATTTCCTCCTCCGCAAAAAAACGCCGTAATTCACGTTCTTCGACCAATGATGTCGTCCCGTCGAAATAACTTCGGAGCAACTCATGTATTTGCTGTTCGTTCATGACCTCGTTTGTTTTAAAAGTTCATCGCGTATTTTCTGCCGGGCTCGCGATAAATTGGCCCGCACCGCTCCGTCGGTTGTTTCAAGTATTTCGGCGATCTCTTCCGATTCGTATCCCTCGACGTCGCGCAACCGAATCACCATTTGTTGTTGGATGGGCAATTTTTCGATCAACTTTCGAACAAATGCCGCCATATCGGCTTGTTCGGTGCTCTTGTACGGCGTTTGTTCATGCGATACGTGAACGGCCTCGGTCAATTCGGACGTTCTGTTGTGCGGCGAACGGGTATAATCGAGACATCGGTTTTTGACGGCACTCATGGCATAAGCCTCCACATTACGTACGGTTCCCAATTCATCGCGTCGCTCCCACAATTTCACTCCGACTTCTTGAACGGCATCTTCAGCCTCGTCCGTACGCTTGATAAAAGCCAAGGCAAAGCGATACAGCTTGGGTCGCAGATGTTCCATCCATTGATTGAATTCGGTTCTATCCATTCACTTACAGTGATTTTGCCTCGGCTTTTCGGTGATCGTTACAACGCTTTTCGATAGTGAGACGAGTCGAAAAAAAAATTGTTACACGAAGATGAAATTTTTTTCCGAAATTGCCGCTTAAAATTCGGAAAGTCATGTCTCATTACATTCGTTCGCTTATTGCTCAAGGCGAGCATTTACATCTCGATTTCAAATTCGAAATAAACGACGCCCGTAAAATTGCCGGATCATTTGTTGCCTTTGCCAATGCCGGCGGCGGTAAATTGTTGATCGGCGTGAAAGACAACGGGGCTGTTGTCGGCGTGAACTCCGAAGAAGAATTATACATGATTGAAGCCGCGGCGGCGTATTACTGCACTCCCGCCGTACCTTTTACCGTTTGCAAAAGGGAAACGGAAGGAAAAACGATATTGGAAGTCGATATCCCCGAGGGAACTCAAAAACCGTATTACGTAAAAGAGAAAGACACTCCGCCTCAAGCATATATTCGCATAGCCGATAAAAACATAAAAGTTTGCAACGTACAATTAATGGTCTGGAAACAAAAACAATCAAAGGGATTGCTGATTGCGGATACGAAAGATAAGTCACGCCTGTTGCAATATTTGGAAGGACACGAACGCATTTCGTTCGGATTGGTTTGCAAATTATTACCGGCAAGTCGAAAAAAAGCGGAAAAATTGTTGGCCGATCTGGTTTACTTGAACATTCTCGAAATCGAATACGACGACAATAAAGTGTTATTTCGGAAGAAGGATGTTCCGATGAAAGCGTATTCCGAAGAAAATCCGTAATTTTGCAATTCACGATTCGATATTTTCAAACATCATGAATATTACCGTCGAACAAATTACCGAAGCATTAAAGCATGTCATGCATCCCGCTGCCGGCAAAAATATTGTCGAACTCGGCATGGTTGGCAACATCCGGATTGAAGGACTCAACATCGAATTTACGCTTACGTTTGCCAAAGCGAAAGATCCGATGATTAACAGTATTGTCAAGGCTTGCGATAAAGCGTTGCATCTCTACGTTCATCCGGACATCAATCCGCACATCGACGTACAAACCGTGCAACAAATCGCGGAACAGCCGAAACCGACGCTCCGCGCAAAAAACATCATCGCCGTTGCGGCGGGAAAAGGCGGAGTGGGTAAATCGACTGTTGCGGTGAATCTTGCCGTTGCTTTGGCCGAGATGAATTTCAGCGTCGGGTTGTTAGATGCCGACATCTACGGTCCGTCCTTACCCAAGATGCTGGGCGTTGAAGATCGACAACCCGAAATAACGGGAACGGAAAGTCATGAACGGATTACGCCCGTGGAACGTTACGGCGTCCGTATGTTATCGATCGGATTTTTTGTACGCCCCGAAGACGCCGTAATTTGGCGCGGACCGATGGCGACAAGCGCTCTCAAACAATTACTTTATCAAGGCGAATGGGGTGAACCGGATTATCTGCTGATCGACTTGCCTCCCGGCACGGGCGACATTCACTTAACCATCGTGCAGGAACTTCCGATAACGGGTGCGGTTATTGTCAGCACGCCGCAACAAGTTGCCTTGGCCGACGTTGTTAAAGGCCTCAATATGTTCCGAGACAAAAAAGTAAATGTTCCCGTACTCGGATTGGTGGAAAATATGGCATGGTTTACGCCCGAAGAATTGCCGAATAACCGTTATTATTTGTTCGGCAACGGAGGCTGTAAGGCATTAGCCGAACGCGAAAATATCCGTTTGTTGGGACAAATTCCCATCGTGCAAAGTATTTGCGAAAGTGGTGACGAGGGTCGTCCCGCAATCAGCGATAAGCATTCGATTGTCGGTAAGGCATTCGCGAAACTTGCCGAAAATGTGGTTGATGCCGTTAACAAACGAAATGCGGAACTCCCGCCGACCAAATCGGTCCAAATCGAACGGCAATAACTTCGTTCTTTATCGAAATTTATATCGAGCGAATCAAAAATACGTGATACAGTTGCACGAGTCGTGTCGGCATGTACTTCCGACAAAGAGTAATCCCGCAATCATCAGAATACCGATCACGATAAAAAGGTAAAACAAATACCTCGTCCAATATTGATAGCCTTCATTTTTGTATTTTTCGATAAATGATTTGGAACATTCGGATCCCTTTCGATTTTCGATATGACGATCCGGAACCAAAGCTTCTCCTTGCCAGTAATCATCGCCGGCATCTGCTGCTTCATTCTTTGCGGTTAAGCCCAAGCTTTGCTCGAGTTTTGCTTTTATCGTTACGGCCTCAAGATAACTTTGATATGATCTGAAAGTGCCGTTAACGGCGAGCACGGATATAGAGATGATCAAAATCGGCGCAATAATCAATGCATAATAATGAATGCATTCCTCGGAATTAAAGAAACCCGCAAATGCCGCCGCTATAATGGCTGAAATAAGCGTGCAGTAAAAATTTACTTTGGTTTGATGTTCACGAAGGAAATAATGTTCCTCATTAAGAATTAACTTTAAAAGTTTCAATTTTTTATCTTTGTTCATAATCTCGAAATTTTAAGTCGTAAATTATATAAGTTACAATAAATAATTTCAAATAAAACCGGTCAAAACCTGTTAGGTTTTTGAAACCTAACAGGTTTATATCGTAAAAATCAATTAGACTTTATATATAATAACCGAGAATCAATACGCTTATTCGAAATACCCGTCGGGTGCGGCAATGTATAAGATTTTTGCATCATCGTCAACGGCCGTTATCAGTTCGGGAAACAACGAAATCAGCGTTTCTTTGTCGCCGTCCGTCACTTGTATAACCACATTTCCGTTATAATCTTCCATTTGCCGAATAACGCCTATTTTACCGTATACGGCATCTTGCACGGTAAATCCGATTAAAGGCTCCGATTCGGTATCCGGATCATCATCAACCATGTACGCGTAAACGTCGCAACCAATCAACTCGGAAGCTTTCGTTTGGTCGTCAATGAATTCAAGTTTCAGTTGTGCCGAAGTATCCGTTCGCAGTATCAATTCCTCCACCGGAAAAGGAACGGATAAACCGTCGATGATGACGAATACTTCTTTCAAATTTTCCGCATCATCGTCAAGCAGCTTATCGGAAACAAACAACACTGTGCCGTTGTATCCGTGTGTTTTCGAAATTTTGCCTATTTGTCGGAATGTCGGTTTCACGCGAACGATTATTGCAATAAAAAACCCTCAAAGGTAAAAACTTCGAGGGTTAAATCGTTATATTTTGCCGGGTTTATTCGGCAGGAGTTTCGGGAACTTCGGGTGTTTCGGTTGCTTCTTCCGCCGGAGCCGATTCTTCGGCTTTGGGCTCGAGTGCAGCCAACTTTTCCGCCACTTTCTTGGCCATGGTTTCTTTGGCTTTCACTTCTTCGTCTTTGCGTTGACGAGCCAATTCGTTTTTCTTTTTAACGGCGTCGTTCTTAACGGCATCCGTCTTGGATTGCTTGTCGTTTTTCCATTTATCGAAACGCGCTTCGGCTTCAGCTTCCGAGAAAGCGCCTTTTCTTACTCCTCCGAGTAAATGTTTTTTCAACAAAACACCTTCGTGCGAAAGAATGTTTCTGCATGTTTCGGTCGGTTGGGCTCCGTTGTTCAACCAAGTAATGACCTTGTCGAAATCCAATTCGACGGTGGCCGGATGTGTGTTCGGATTATACGAACCCAATCTTTCGATATACTTGCCATCCCGTGGCGCCCTGCTGTCAGCCGCAACAATGTGATAAAAAGGATAACCTTTCTTTCCTTGTCTCGTTAATCTGATCTTTACAGGCATACAATTATTTTTTACGGTTATTGAATTAAAGGGTGCAAAGGTATGTGTTTTTTCGAAACATACCACACCCCGGACAAAAATTTAATTCGGTTTATCTCCACCGAACCGATAACCAAATTGCTCGTCTTGCATTTTTTTAGTTCCTTTGTCGCGACAATTTTCTCGTCACCCGGCATCCGGTAAGCATTTTACGTATTCCGTCGAAAACGGTCGGTAAAATATAAATCGATATCGGATAATTTGAAAAATCATGAATAAGCAAGAAAAACGGGATAAGCTCACGCAATTATATACGGAAATTCTGCAAAACGTTGTTCCCGATCCGCAACGCGAAGGTTTGGAAAAAACGCCGTACAGAGCGGCAAAAGCCATGCAATTTCTCACCGAGGGATATATGTTCGATCCCAAGGAAGTTCTTCGTTCGGCATTATTCCACGAAGATTATCGGCAAATGGTTTTGGTGAAGGATATCGAAATATATTCGATGTGCGAACATCATATGCTTCCGTTTTTCGGAAAAGCGCACATAGCATACATTCCCGACGGAAAAATCACGGGATTGAGCAAAATCGCCCGCGTTGCGGATATTTTCGCGCGACGCCCGCAACTGCAAGAGCGTCTTACGGTGGAAATTCGCGATTGCATCCAGGAAGCGCTTTCGCCCATGGGTGTGGCCGTGGTAATCGAAGCGCAGCATCTTTGCATGATGATGCGCGGCGTGCAAAAACAAAATTCCGTGACCACCACTTCGGCTTTTACGGGTATTTTTCTGAAGGATCCCCGAACACGCGAAGAATTTATTCATTTGATCGGACAAAAGCTGCATTAACGATCGACTTGAAAATTACTTCGGCTTTGCTTCCGTTTTCAAGATGATTCGAAACACCGTTCCTTTATCGGAATCGGAACGCAAAACATAGATACGGCCGTTGTGATAATCTTCAATGATACGTTTGGTCAACGATAATCCGAGCCCCCAACCTCTCGATTTTGTGGTATATCCGGGTTTAAATATGGTTTTGAACTTTCTTTTGGGGATACCTTTTCCCGTATCGCTCACATCAATAATCACCTGACCTTTAGCCTGCTTCATCTCAATGGAGATTGTTCCGGCCCCGGACATCGCATCCAACGCATTTTTGCATAAATTTTCGATAACCCAACCGAAAAGCGGTTCGCTCAGCGGAACCATGATCGGTTCGTTCGGCGGCGTAAAACATATATTTACTTTATCCGACGAACGTTTACGAATATAGCGAAGACCCTGTGCAACGGCTTGCCCCACATCCGTCATCGGCGTAGCGGGTTTCGAGCCGATCTTCGAAAAACGCTCCGTAATGGCGCTCAATCGCGTGACGTCCTTTTCGAGTTCGTTGACCAAAGCGGGATCTTCCACTTGGGTTTTGAGCATTTCCGTGATGGCAAGCAACGAGGAAATGGGAGTTCCCAATTGGTGCGCCGTTTCCTTTGATAATCCGACCCATACCCGATTTTGTTCCGATTTACGTGACGTGTTGAACGCAAAATACGCCACGCCGACAAACAGAATGATAATGCTTAACTGTACATACGGATAATAAGACAATTGATAAAGTATGGACGAATCATCATAATATATGTATTGCTTGTTGCCTTCGAGATCAATCGCGATCGGTTCGTATTTGTTTCTCATGTATTCGAGCTGTTCCGCAACATACCCGGGCTTTTGTATTTTTGCCGAATCAAGGTTCAGAACATCGATTATTTTTAAATCTTTATCCGCCCAAATAACGGGAATGGTCGTATTATTCTCCACCACCCGAAGATAAAAATCCAGATTAATATCCTCGTTGTCCGCATCAATCAACATGCGCATGGCTTCGGCCCACAATTCGATTTTTTTTCGTTCTTCCGCCGACAGTTTTCTCACCATATAATTGGTATACAGCAAAGAGCACAGACCGATGGCGATGGCGCAAATCAACAAAAAAAGCTTCCACTTCGACCGTAAGTTATAGATATTCATTATTTTGATATTTGCCTCTGGCAATATAAATTTTGTGCCCGAATTCGATTCTCCGTTTTTCTCAAAACGTTTTCTTTTCGTTTTTATTACTCCGTACGTCGCTTTTGTTCCACTTCAAATACTCGCCCGTCCGCCGC
>JAVBNP010000194.1:0-8069 GCA_031551455.1 Bacteroidales bacterium
ATCGATTGCCAAATCGGCAAGATCAACGGTTATTTCTTCGGCAGATTGTTGTCTGCTGCATGTACTGCAAGAGTCGAAGAGCAAAAAGCAAGCACCGACGGTCAGAAAGAAAACAAAACGGGTATAGCGCATGATAAAAAACGAATAAATTATTTCGCAAAGTAACACAAAAACGTACATCGGTACATTTAAAGCACCAAATTATTTTATTTTTCAGTATACGGCAAAATTTATCAAGGGTTACAAAATGTATGTGAAAAATTAACGTTTTTTGCCGCATACGTCAAACAAACCCAAAATCGGAAGGAAAATCATCGAATATCCGATTTGCGTCAAGTATTTTTGCATGTTCATGTTTAACAAAATCGAATTTGGATGTATGCAACCGAGTTCAACATATTCTGTTGATTCTTTGGGATGCGGAAAATAGATCATTGATGCGGTTCGAGGTAAAAAATTTCGGTTACCGACGATTATGTTAAATATTCTTAAAAAAGAAAATCAAGAATAAACCGATTGGGCGTTTTGAAGTCCAAAATTTAAAATTTCCGAGGAATATAATTTCGAATATCGTTCACGGTATTTCGGATTTGCGGGTTGATGTAAAATTGCCCGGCCGCAGCCGAATATAATATGACCCAAAAAACTTTATGAAACCAAATGCTCGTGCAGTTCGCTTCTTCGTTATTATTTTGTTTTGTCTTTGCGGTGGGACGCTTTCGGCACAAACGGGAACTTTTACCGTTAAAGGTACGTTAGCCGACAGCACGGACAATCAATTATTGGACGCGGCCAATGTGGTGGTTATGCGGGCCAAAGATTCCGTGTATGTTGCCGGCGGCATCAGTAACGAAAAAGGAGTTTTCGAAATAACCAAAGTTTCCGCGGGGCAATATCGATTGGTGATCAGTTATTTGGGATATCGCACCGTCGTAAAACCGTTGGTGTTGTCGGGTGCGGCGCGTACCGTTAATGCGGGTAAAATCGATATGCAAAAGCAAGAGTTGGAAATCGGTGAGGTGGTGGTGGCCGCCAAATTCAATCCGATTATCGTGAAGAAAGACACCATCGAATTCAACACGTCGGCGTATAAGTTACAGGAAAGCGCGGTGGTGGAGGATTTGCTCAAAAAACTGCCGGGCGTGGAAGTCGATCAGGACGGAACGGTAACTTCCGGCGGACAACAGGTTACCAAAGTGTTCGTGGACGGAAAACAATTTTTCGGAGACGACCCCAAAGTGGCGATGAAAAATCTGCCGGCCAATATCGTAGACAAAGTACAGGTGGTCGATCGAAAATCGGATCAAGCGCAGTTTACCGGCATCGAGGATGATAATACCGAAAAGGTGATCAATTTAACGTTACGTCCCGGAAATCGAGACGGGATGTTCGGACGTGCCATGGCGGGCTACGGTACCAATGATAGTTACGATGTCAACGGTATTGTCAGCTATTTTAACGGCGATACGCAATTGGCGGCATTATTATCGGCCAATAATACCAACAATCTCGGATTTACGGATTTTATGGGCGATGTGATGACGAGTATGGGCGGCGGCGGAAGGCGTCAAGGCGGGAGTTCCGGTGGTGCGGGCGGGCGTTCCGGCGGCAGACGCGACGGCGGAAATTACAACCTCGGAGGAATCGGCATCAGCGCGGGCGGTGGCGGTATTGCTTCCACCACTTCGGGAGGAGCGAATTTCAATTACCGTTTCGGTGAAAAGTTGAAGCTCGGCGGCAACTATTTTTTCAATCTTGTCGATCGCGACACGGAACAAAGAAGCAGCCGCGAAAATATTCTGCCCGACAGCGTTTTTTATTACGAGCAACAACAGATTCAAAATCGAACGTCGCAAAATCACCGAATCAATTTGGAGTTGGATTACGCCATTAACGAAAACAATTCCCTGCTGTTTCGTCCAAACTTGAATATCGGCTCGGGTTCATCCGACGGCCGATACGAATATCTCACGAAAACGCCCTCGGGAATATTTCTCAATGAGGGCAGTACGCTGTCAAAGACCGACAATAATTCGCTTTCCACATCGGGTATGTTGCTTTGGCGGCATAAGTTTGCAAAAGCGGGACGCACGTTGTCGGTTAATATCGACTACGGATATTCGGACAACCAAGCTGACGGAAGAAACGAGCAAAACAACAAGACATATGACACGTCGACCGTTCTCGACCAAACGGTTGATCAAAATTATACCAACGACAATCACGGGTATAATTACGGGATAAGGGCGTCGTATACCGAACCGTTCGGAAATAATCGTTTTTTGGAATTTTCGTATTCTTACGGGCGAAACAACACACGATCGGAAAAACGGACGTACGATTACAACGAATTAACCGGATCATATGATATTCTCGATTCAACCTACTCGACTAAATACGAAAATACGTATGTTAACCAGCAAGCGGACGTTCGGTTTAATACTCGTCGCGAGAAATACAGTTACACCTTGGGAGTGGGTGTGCAGCCGTCGTCGTTGTCGAGTCTTACGTGGCCGGATGACAAGCGGTTGACGCAAAATGTGGTCAACTTTTCCCCTACGGCCAATTTTACCTACGGCGTGTCGCGACAAAACATGTTGCGTTTCGATTATCGCGGAACAACGCGTCAACCGACCATCCAACAATTGCAACCCGTGGCGGACAATTCCGACCCGTTGTACGAATTTAAAGGAAATCCGGATTTGAAACCTTCTTTTCGTCATACGTTAAGAGCCATGTACAATAATTTCAATCCCAACAATTTGAGAACTTTTTTGACATCGCTTTCGTTCAATACCACCAACAACAGTATTGTTAATTCGAGCGTGTATGACGAAACGGGGAAACAAATCGTAAAACCGGTGAACGTAAACGGAGTGTACGACATTAATGCCAATGTGATGATGAATCTGCCGATTCCGAAAACCAAGTTCTCGTTGAGCAATACCTTGTCGGGAAGTTACGGCAACGGCGTTAGCTATTCGAACGGTTTGGAAAACAAAACCAAGAATATCGGCGTCAACGAAACGTTTCGCTTGGTTTACCGCAACGATTGGCTGGAAGTCGGAGGTTCGTATCGTTTAAACTACAACCGTGCCGATTATTCGTTGCAGGATAAGGCGACCACCGATTATTTCAACCATCGCATATTGGGCGATTTGTTGATTAATTTGCCTTGGGACATTGTTCTTTCGAGTGATGTCAATTACTATTTTTATCGGGGATACGGCGACGATTACAACCGTGACATGACGCTTTGGAATGCCGATTTGTCGAAACGAATATTCAAAAACAAGCGCGGAACCATTAAGTTGAGCATCTACGATATTTTGAAGGATAATAAGAACTATGTTCGCACTACTACCGACAATTACGTGGAAGATGTTCGCTACAACGCTTTGGGACAATTTGTGATGATCAGTTTCATGTATCGTTTCAATTCGTTCGCCGGTGGTGGCAGCGGTGCATCCGAAAGATCGCGCGACGATATGCCTCGCAGATTCGAAGGTGGCGAACCTCCGCCGGGAGGAGGCGGATTTTATCGCGGCGGTAGACCGGAAAATTAATCGATAAAAAGGATTGTCGCTTTTTCGGATAGACCTATTAGGTTTTTGAAACCCGGTAGGTCTTACATCTCGGCAAATCCTATCGGGTTTTCGAAACCCAATAGGATACTTGGTACAACAATTTGAAACAACCCCCTTTTCGATTCGTTTTTGATTCTTGGAAAAATATTGTTTACTTTGTACGACACTGTTGTGTGTTAATGTATTGAGACATAAAACAAATCGTTTTGGCAACCAATAATTTTATCGTATCGGCGCGTAAATACCGGCCGGCAACCTTCGACACGGTTGTCGGACAGGCGTCTGTTACCAATACCCTCAAAAATGCGATCAAAAACAACCATTTGGCGCAAGCCTATCTGTTTTGCGGTCCGCGCGGGGTAGGGAAGACGACTTGTGCTCGTATTTTGGCCAAAACGCTCAACTGTTTTCACATGACGCCCGATATCGAGGCGTGCGACGAGTGCGAATCCTGTAAAGCGTTCAACGAATCGAGATCGTACAATATTCATGAATTGGATGCGGCATCGAACAACTCGGTGGACGACATTCGAAATTTGATCGATCAGGTACGTATTCCGCCTCAAGTGGGCAAATACAGCATATACATCATCGATGAGGTGCACATGTTGTCGGCTGCGGCGTTCAACGCTTTTTTGAAAACGTTGGAAGAACCGCCCGTGCATGCCGTTTTCATTTTGGCGACCACCGAAAAACATAAAATTATTCCGACTATTCTTTCCCGTTGTCAGATCTTTGATTTTAACCGAATCAAGGTAGACGACACGGTAAATTATTTGGGAAAAATATCCGAAAAAGAAGGCGTGGAATATGAGCCGGAAGGGTTGCACGTTATTGCGCAGAAGGCCGACGGCGGAATGCGCGATGCGCTTTCGATTTACGATCAAATCGTCAGTTATTGCGGTAATCGGATTACGTACAAAAGCGTGATCGAAAACCTCAACGTACTGGATTACGAATATTATTTCAAGTTGACGGACGCTTTTCTCGACCACAACGTGGGACAATCGTTTGTGTTGTTCAACGAAATATTGGATAAGGGATTCGACGGACACAATTTTATTTCGGGACTCGGATCGCATTTTCGCGATCTATTGGTATGCAAAGATCCCGTGACGTTGTCGTTACTCGAAGTCGGGGCAAAAGTCCGCGAACAATATCGGGAACAAGCTGCCCGAACCGGGTCGGGATTTCTGTTCGACGCATTGAATATTTGCGGCAGTTGCGACATCAACTACAAGATCAGTAAGAATCAGCGACTGCACGTCGAATTGGCTTTACTCCGATTATGCGAAATCGGGGTCGAAAAAAAAAACGATGAACGGGTAGCTGCGCCGCAACCCCAAACTCGTACATCGGTCGGAACAACAACATCGTCCGCTTCTCCCAAGCCGACACCGAAGCCGCCGATACCGTCCGTTTCCATCAAAAGTGCATTGTCGGGCCAAACCGTACCGCCACTGGTTGATAAATCCGAACCTTCCGTTACGACGCCCGAAGAAAAGTCGGAGTCCGAAATTCCCGAAGAAAATCATGTCGATGTTCCCTTAACGCAAGAAGCGGTAATTTCCGCATGGATGCAATTTGCCGATTCCTTGAAAACATCGGAGCCGCGCCTGTTTAGTATTCTAACCGCACATGAACCCCGATTGAACGGCGAAACGGAGATCGTTTTTTTATACAACAATCCTTTGCAAAAGGAACCATTGCAAAAAATTCTACCCCGATTATCACGTCATCTCCGTACCGTTTTGAAAAACGAGAAAGCGGAAATACGAACGGAGCCGGCCGAAAAGGCGGAAACCGGCAACAAGGCGTATACCGCCGAAGACAAATTTGCGCAAATGAATCGCAAGAATCCCGCTTTGACGTCCTTCAAACAGCGATTTATGCTCGATTTTGAGTAGCCAAGCCGTCGTAGCGGCTAATCCCTTTTACGAAATATTGATATACCACGCTTCGGCGATATACGCAGGAAGGGTAGGAGAGAACCGATTTCGAAGTGTCTGGCGATCGGTAATTGCGGCGTAGTTTTCTGTAATCGATGTGCGCTTTCCAAACCGCCTTCAATACCGAACCGTCGCCTTGCAGCAACGAATGCATGCAGGAAACGGCATCGAGGATCATGCGAATCGTCAAAATTTTTCTACGATGTCGGCGCGGCAGGTTTTTATACATCATCAGCAAGTTGTTGCGGTAGTTCAAATAGGTTTTGAACGGCGATTTCTGAGGCAACATGCCGCCGCCTACGTGATAAACGGTCGATTCGGGCGTACAACGAATCGAATATCCGGCATTTTTCATTCGCCAACAAAGATCAACTTCTTCCATGTGCGCGAAAAAAAATCCGTCGAATCCGTCGAATTCGCGAAAAAGTTCCGCACGGATCATGCAACAGGCGCCGGAAGCCCAGAATATTTCCGCTTCGGTATCGTATTGCCCGCAATCTTTCTCCGTCGTGTCAAACAATCGTCCGCGACAAAACGTATAGCCGTACTTGTCCATAAATCCGCCCGCCGCGCCGGCATGCTCAAACCTCGTTCGATCTTCGGCCGATAGTATTTTAGGCATGCAAGCCGCCGTTTCGGGGTGTCGGTGCATCAAGTCGAGCATCGGTTGCAACCATCCTTCCGTTACTTCCGCATCGGAATTGAGTAGCACGTAATATTCGGCATCGATTTGCCGTAACGCCATGTTGTACCCTTCGGCAAATCCGTAATTTTTGTCCAAAACAATCATTCGAACGTTCGGATGGTGTTCCCGCAAGTACGACAACGAATCGTCCGTTGAAGCATTATCGGCCACAACGACGGAAACATTCGGGAGTCGGGAATGATGCTCGACGCCGGGCAGGTATTTTTCCAAAAAATGCCTGCCGTTCCAATTCAGAATAACGATGGCAACGGATCGGTTCAAAAGATTTGAAAATTCAAAATTTCGGTTTTCGGAAGTATCCGATACCCGATGATCAATGATGTATTATTTCAAGAAATGTCTTGCATAGTTGACGTTCAGTATATCGAGTCGTTTTCCGTGCATCCTCAGTCGACTCAGAAAACCGTCGTACGATTTCGATTCCGTCGGCGTCCAATTGATTTCGGCAAGCGCGCATGCACGCGGATAGGCCATGTATTCCGCTTGACGGCCGTCCGCGATGTATTCGGTCCAAAGGTTGCCTTGCGCGCCCAAAACATGTTTTGCTTGTTCGTCGGTTAAGTCCTTGGGAATCGGGTTATACATGTACACCATGCTTAACGGGATATATCCGCCTTGCGCCAACGGTTCCTCGGTGCGATTGCGCCATTGGTAATAATCGAAATAGCAATAACGATGCGGGGCCATAATCGCGTCGTGACCTTTTCGGGCGGCCGTGATGCCGCCTTGCTCGCCCCGCCACGACATGATAGTGGCACCGGAAACTTCTCCGCCGTCCAATATTTCGTCCCAACCGATGATTTGACGTCCCCGTGCGTTAACGTACGATGCAATTCGGCGAATAAACCAAGTTTGCAGCTCTTCGTCGGATTGCAAACCGTTTTGCAACTTCAAAATTTGGCAATATTCGGATTGTTTCCACTGATCTTTCACGCATTCGTCGCCGCCCACGTGGATGTATTTTCCGGGGAAAATGTTCATTACTTCAGACAAGACGCCCGTCAGAAAAAGAAATGTCTCTTCCTTCGGGCAATACAGGTTCGAAAAAATACCCCACTCGCGAGCTACCTCAACCGGATTCGAAGTACACGACAATTCCGGATAAGCGGCCAACGCGGCGGTGGCATGTCCCGGTATTTCGATTTCGGGAATAATCGTAATATGTCGGTCGGCGGCATATTTCACCAAATCTTTAAGTTCGGATTGTTTGTAGTATCCGCCGTAACGAATGCCGTCATAGCGACGCGGTTCCTCGCTCAAATGTCCGACCATGGTTTCTCTGCGCCATGCGCTGACGTTTTGCAACTGCGGATAAGCATTTATCTCGATGCGCCAACCTTGATCGTCGGTTAAATGCAAATGCAGATAATTGTATTTGTACAATGCCATCAAGTCGATGTAACGTTTCAGAAAGTCGATCGGAAAAAAATGTCGGACGACATCCAACATCAATCCCCGATACGCAAATCTCGGTGCATCGCTGATTTCCGCCGCCGGAACTCTCCATGTGAAATTGGGCACGACGGTGCGGCTTTCTATTTCGGGCGGGAATAATTGACGTAAGGTTTGAAAAGCATAAAAAACGCCGGTTGCCGTTTGCGCGCGAACGGTGATTCCCTGCGGGGCAACTTTTAAGTAATAACCTTCCGGATGATCGATTTTCGGATCGATTTCCACCGTGATTGCCAATGATGCCGATTTCGCGTAACCGATGTTCAATCCCGTACTGCGGTTGATGACTCCGAGAAAAAAATCGCAGGCTTTTTTTACTCCGGCCGAATCGGTTTTCAATACGATTTTGGTATTTCCGGTCAATACAAACGTTCC
>JAVBNP010000133.1:0-15182 GCA_031551455.1 Bacteroidales bacterium
TGACTTTAAAGATGCGTTTGTCGTCGGAGTCGTGAACGGAAAAATCGTTCCCGTGGGAGAGGCATTGAAATTGATGCGATAATCGAAAAATATCGTTTATTCGATCCGGAAATGACAGCGAACAAAAAAGCCTTAATTATCACGTATTACTGGCCGCCTTCGGGTGGGCCCGGCGTACAACGTTGGCTGAAATTCGTCAAATACCTTCCCGAATTCGATGTTCAACCTTTTGTGTTGACCGTTGATCCGGCATGCGCCGAATATCCCATTATCGACGAATCGCTTGAAGAAGAAGTGGCGTCCGATATAAGCGTATCCCGTACCGAAAGTAAAGGAGTATACGACCTGTACAAAAAAATGACGGGAGTAAAGACCGCTCCGTACAGCGGTTTCGCCAACGAAGGAAACCCGAGTTTGTTGCAAAAGGCGGCGCGGTTTATTCGCGGAAACTTTTTCCTGCCCGACGCTCGTCGCGGTTGGATAAAATATGCTTTCAAAGAAGCCGGTCGTTTGATCGAAGAATACGGAATTGATGTGGTTATTACCACGGGACCGCCGCATTCGACGCATCTTACAGGTCTGAAACTCAAGAAAAAATACCATATCAAATGGATTGCCGATTTTCGCGATCCTTGGTCGAACATACAATACAAGTCATTTTTGTATCAAACCCGTCGAGCAAAAAAAATCGATTTGAAATACGAACATCGTGTTTTGAAAAATTGCGATACGGTGTTATTGGCCATCGATGAACGAGAACGATTCGGAGAAATACACCCCGACGTCGATCGCGAAAAAATGGTTTTCATGCCCAACGGATATGACGAAACCGATTTTGAAGGAAAGGTTTCCGTTCGTCCGGATCGCTTCGTGATTACGTATACGGGTACCGTGGCCGTTAATTATCCGACGGACGGCCTGTTACGGGCATTAATGCAAATAAAAGACGCGGTTCCTTTCGTCATGCGTTTTATCGGCAAGGTTGACGAAAAAACACAATCCGCTTTTCGGCAACAATTGGGAGAACAAACGGAATTTATCGATTTCGTGGAACACGACGTGTCCGTTAGTTACCTGATGTCTTCGTCCGTTTTGTTGCTGATTAATGCCAATGTCGAGGGTTCACGGTTTCTTTTGCACGGAAAAATATTCGAATACCTTGCTTCCGGGAAGCCGATATTGTTGCTCGGTTCTCCGGACGGGACGGCGGCACAAATTATCAATCGAGCCGGGGCGGGAGCCGCTTTCGAATATGATGATGCAAAAGGAATCGGGGAATTTTTGGTTCATCTGTTTCGAACCGATCAACCGCATCCCGTTTCCGATTCGGAATTTGTTGCCCGATTTAGTCGTAAGGCGCTGACGCGTCAATTGTCGGAAATTATAAAGTCATTGTGAGATAGGATCTAATGGCCTGAATATTAATGTAAATGAAAATTACATATAACAATATTCAAATTGATTTGTTACTTTTGCAACGTTTAATGTTTAACAGATATTTTGAAGATTAATAAACATGAATAATTTGCCGAAATTTATTGTTTTGTTCGTTCTTTGCTGCATGTGTACTTTGTCCGTTCAAGCGCAGTCGGATGATAAAAACATAAAAGATGCAAAAGCGGTGGCGGCAGGTGCCATAAAGAGCGATCCGAAAAAACTTCCCGATTCGTTGAAATGGAAAAAAGGAGGTAATGTCGGGATTAATTTTTCGCAAACTCAATTCTCCAATTGGGCGGGCGGGGGAGAGAATATGCTTGCTTTTAACGGTACGGCAAATTTGTATGCCAATTATAAAAAGGATAAATTAATTTGGGAGAATAATACTTTTTTGGCTTACGGTTTAATGAAAAAGGGAGATACCAAAGCCACAAAAAATGACGACCAAATTAATTTCGGATCTCGTATGGGTTATCAAATGGCCAAAAATTGGTATTATTCGGTTGCTTTTTTGGCCAAAACTCAATTTACCTCGGGATATAAGTATACGGCAACCGATACAACGCGTATTTCGGTTTTTTTGGCGCCGGCATATTTGTATTTATCGCTCGGGTTGGATTACAAGCCAACAAGCAGTCTTTCCGTGGCATTGTCGCCCGTGATGGGAAAAGCCACTTTGGTCCGCTCCAATGATCCCGTGGTGATGACAACTTCCGGGTTAACTCCGGAATTGATTGCGGACGGCAAAAAATCACGGTATGAATTCGGGGGAGGGATTATTGTTAATTTGAACGGGAATTTCTTCACGAAAAGAGTTACCTATCTTTCTCAACTCGAACTGTTTTCCAATTATCTGCAGGATCCTCAAAACGTGGACCTTATTTGGGATTTCCAATTCAGAATAGCGCTTACCAAATTTGTTGCTGCAGGTGTTCGACTCAACATGATTTACGACGATAACCAAAAAAACATAACCAAAAAAACACAGCCCGATGGCACCAGTGTGGATGAAGTAAGAGGCGCTAAACTTCAAGTAAAAGAATTTTTCGAGATCGGGTTGTATTACGAGTTTTAGAATCGGATAGAATTTTGTCTGAAAACGGATAATCAAAAAATCCCCAACAAGGTTTGAAACTCGTTGGGGATTTTTGAATCAAATCGGCCGGAACATTTCGGAAATCCGATCGGTAATACCGGACTACTTTTTCAATTTATAGGTTTGTTTCGAAAAATCAATCTTGTCGAGTGTGATGCTTCGAGGGCTGTTATATATGGTTTTTACGTTGTCGGCATCATTCCAAAAACTGATGCATTGTCCCCAAACCATAAACCACGACCATTCCGGTTGACTGTTGTATTGTCCGATCGTGGGTAATTCGCCCACTTCGCCGAGGGTGATCAATTTGCCCCCTCCCAACAGGAGTAAGTCATCGTGGTGCGACCGTTTGTAATCGCGTCGATACACGTCAGCTGCCAAAACATCGACATAATCCGAGCCGGGATAAAAATATTTGTACGGACCGGCTTCGTCTCCGGGAATGTCACGCGGGGCATTGGTGTTCCACACCCACAACAAGTTGTTGAGTTTATGATGGTTCGTCAAATAATTATAGGCCATCACCCATAAACGTTTGAATCCCCAATCTCCGGGTTTGTCGCACCACCAGAACCATACGCCGTTCATTTCGTGGTACGGCCGCCATAACACGGGTACTTTGGCATCTTGTAACTGTTTGAGATATACCGCAACGCCATCCATCTGTTTTTTCCAAGCTTTGTTAAGCGATGTGCCATCGGTAACCAACTCATCCCAAGTTTTCGAGTCGGGTCTTTGATCCCAAGTCCAAATGGTTACACCGTCGCAATCATCGCCTTCGGTGGGAAAACAACAATGCCACATTAACGTGATGATACGCCCTTCCCGATATTTTTTAATGGCTTCGTCAATCATTCCTTGTCTCAAATCCTTCGTGGATCTGCCGTTAAATTCGCATTTATCCATCGGAATGGTAAGATTCATCGGCCCGCAATGTTGGTACTTCCATGCATCGGCGCCGAGAGCATTAAAACTGAAGTCGCAACCCCACATCACCGGATATTTACCGGTCATTTCGTATACGGCATTATCGTAACGTTTCAGATCGCTCACAAAATTATGCTGTCCGGTAATCGTATATTTCCCTTGCAGCGAATACAAAAAATCCAATAATTGCTTGGCTTCCGGGGAAGCATTCGGGTTGATCGGTTTAAAATTTTGGGCATTCGATATCGATACCGATCCCGTAATCGTAAATAAAAAAATGTAAAACAGTTTAATGTACCTCATATGAAAATGTTTTTGGGTTAAATGGAATTTTTATTCTTTATGTAAAATCTTTTTAAACAGCAAAAGGTATTGTAAATAACTTGATGTCGAAATGTTGATTGAGTTGATACGTGTATTGATTTTATAATCAATAAAATAATTGTATTTTTATGCTTTAAGCGTTGTTCGATCGACTTTTCCGAAAACAACGGCAAGTTATAAAAAATAATGAAAGATAAAACCGGTCGATTTTAATTGGTTGTTTCATCAAATTTTCAACTCAATTTCGCTTGTTTAAAGCCCGATTAAAATTCTTTTGTTCGGTTTAAGTTGCGCCTCCGGCGCGTCGGAGGCCATGTTTATCCTATATCCCGAGGCGTTGCCGGCGGGCCGGAACAAGCTGGACTTTGCCTTCGGCGAGCTTGTCTTTTCAAGACTGCGGTTCAGTCCGATATATAAAAAAGTTAGCCTGAAAGGCTGATTTAATTTAGCCCGACGGCAACGCCTCGGGATAGAAAAACACCCTTTAAAATCAGCGTCCCGGAGGGACAGATTATTTTTTAACAGTCACTTAGATGAATTCGAACAATGAATTTAGTGCAAAAAAAGAGGTTGAATTTCAATTTTCAACCTCTTTATGCGGTTATTGCAATTTCATGTTCCAATCCAACTTTACCCAAGGACTTTCGGGGTCGGAAAGCAGATCGTCCATTTCCTCTTTTAAAATATCGTATTGATCGTCGCCGCCCCAAACGTAGCGTCCGAATTGATAACTTATCGAAAGTTCTCTCCACGACCGGTAACGGGGTTGTATAACGCGAGCCGCTTTTCCGGCAATATCCAAAGCTTCTTTTTTGGTGAAATATCCGGCATCGAATCCGTTGCGACAGAGATTGATGATGCGTACGTAATCCCATGCAATCGTATCGGGAAAATCGGGATCGGCAGTCAACAAACCGTCGGCGGTAAATTGTTCGTAAGCGGCCCGCATGTTACAATACCAGTTCATCGATGCTTCGTAATCGTCGGTTTTTTCTTTCAGAAATTTTTTTGCTTCCGCGGCGCTCGACATTCGCAATGCTTTGTTCACGACGGCAAATCTTTCGCGATGGCCTCCTTTTTCAAGATAATCAATCGTATCCGACAATTCGTCTTTCCCGTCGATGTCCCACCATTCGGAAAGTTGCATCCGTATGGTATTCTTATCCTCTTCCGTTCCGAGCGTATTGAGCGGATAATCGTTCAAATAAGCCAAATCGGCGCCGCAAGCAACAGCCCACTGTTGCGGTAACGTAAGATCGGTTTCTTCCGCCATCGTAATTCCGCCTTGTATTCCCATGGCATTGAAAAGAGCGTTTACTTGTTCTTCGGCTCCGGTTTGCGTAAATGCGGTGTTTTGTTGCATTTGGCCGACCATTTGCATGGATTGTATGAATTGTTGACGATATATTTCGAGCATGTTATCGTCCATTCCCATTGCTTTCATTTGCTGCAAATAGGCTTCAAGTTCTTTGTTGTTATCCATTTTTTATGTTTGATAATGATTAATTTTCCATATGAGCCGGATGATTTTATTCACCGGGTTGTCCGAGCCTTTTCGATCTTCGGACCATTATGTTTACGTGATTCGGAAGATTTTGTTTCGATATCGATCGATGAAATAATTTGCACGAAAGCGCAAAAACAACATCAACATTGTGTGATACCAAACAAAAAGTGATTCTCGGATTTTTCGGGAATCACTTTTGCATTTATACGGATGCCGTATTGATTGTTTCAAAAACAATCTGCGGCATCAAAAAAATCACCTCAACGTGCTTTTTAATGAATTGGTGGAGTCATTGACGACGGTTACCGCATACGTGGCCAAAGGTACGGTTGCAGGCCCCTGCAATACGTTACCGCCGACACCGTAAGCACAGCCGTGACACGGACACATCAATTCATTGTTGTCCGCATGATATTCCAATGCGCAAGAACCGTAGGTACAATCGCCGCTCACTGCAATGAATGAATTTGATGTATTCCCTTCACTTGTCCGTACGACAATAATGCCGTTATCGATCTTGTAACTGCCCACCGTTGTTAATTCGGAATCCGTATTGACGGATATGCCCGGAGTAACCGTAACTCCCGAACCCGATCCGTTTGTGGCGGGAGGCGTAGGATCATCGTCATCCGAACAAAAGGTCAAAACAAGAGCACAGGCTGCTATAATTAATGCCGATGTGCCCATCGAATAAATATATCTAAGCGTTTTCATTTTACTTCAATTTTAAGATTTAACTTCCATGTATATGTCCGGGCGAACAAGAGGTTTTATCCGGATCATATTCAAATTTGTGTTATATAACATAAAATAGAAAAAAATGTTCGATAAAAAATAAAATATTTATACGAAAAAAATATATCATCAATATTTAACTATACAATTTTTAAATATTATTGAATGTTTTATTTATTATATTTTATTTACTTTAAGTATTTTATTGTTGAGATCGGGAGTCTCCGCTCTATTTCTTCGTTTGCTTTATGTTAAAATATTGTGTTTCATATTCATTCTACAAAATGTGCCTTATTGTTTTTTGATAAACTTGTCGGAATTCGAATTCGAAACAGGTTCGGGTGAATAAACATTCAAATTGCTCGTTTTCCCGGCACTCGAATATTATTTTCGGCCGTCGATCGGTTCGATTGGTAATATTCGTATATTGCATCTTTTGTCAACATTTCGTATCCCGTAACACTCACCAATTATGAACTTGATATTTAGATTGTTTCTTATTTTCTGTTTTTTTGCTGTCGGGCTTCACGCGCAACCGATTAAGTCTTTGAACGAAACCGTTTGGCCGGAAAATAATCCCGATGCAAAGTTCCATACGGTATCGGGTTTTCGGCACGGAGTAAGTTTTTTCCCTAAAGTCCGATATGCTCACGTGGAATATACTCCGTCGGAAACGCTTACATTTGATAAATTTCTTTCGGTAAACGTGATTTATTATTGGATGAAAAAAAGGGCGGAACAATATCCCGATCTTATCGATTTATGCGAAATCGCATACAGTTACGAAGGACGTCCCATTCTGCAAATGACTCTTACCAATAAGTCGACGGGAAAGGCAACCGATAAACCTGCGGCTTTTTTCGAAGGAAATCGTCACAGCGGAGAAATCAGCAGCGCCGAATCGGTTTTATGGTTGATGGAATATTTGATCGGACAATACGGTAAGGATCCGCAAATAACGAAAATATTGGACAAAAATGCCATCTATCTTCGTCCCGTCAATAATCCCGACGGACATAATTTATACATGCACACGGCGCAGAGCAACCGCAGTACGGTCCACCCGTACGACAATGACGGCGACGGCTTGTTGGATGAGGATGGTCCCGAAGATCTCGACGGTGACGGTTTGATCTTGCAAATGCGGTACAAGGATGATAAAAAAGGAAATTTCGTGATTGATCCGAGAGATCCGTCGGGACGTTTGATGAAACGGGTACCCGAAGGAAAAGGTGATTATTGTGTCGTATCGGAAGGAATCGACAACGACAACGACGGAAAATTCAACGAGGACGGTATCGGGGGATTGGATTTGCATCGTAATTATCCGGAAAATTGGAGGCCTTCCAAAGAAGCTACGGGACGCGGTTGGACGCAAGGCAGCGCGGGGGAATATCCTTTGAGCGAACCGGAAACAAGGGCCGTTTTTGTTTTCCTGTTGTCGAATCCCAACATTTATATCGTCAATTCCATGGATACAAGCGTTCCCATGCATTTGCGTCCTCCGAGTACTTCGCCCGCTTCCGCTATGTTTCCCGAAGACAATAAATGGTATGTCTTGTTCGACGGTATCGGAAAAAGCATCACCGGATATGACCGCGCGGGCGATGTATACCAAGACTACATGAAAGGAAGGCCGCTTTTCGGACATGGCCCCGATTTCGGTTACTGGTTTTACGGAGCAATTTGGTACGGCGACGAGATATGGAACGGAGGCAAGCCGTCGAAAGACTACAATAACGACGGGGTAATCGATGACTTGGATAAGCTTATTTGGGACGATCAAGAGAACGGGGGAGAGGCTTTTACTGAATGGAAACCTTTTAAACACCCCGACTTGGGCGATGTTGAAATAGGCGGTTGGAATCCTAAATTTTTCTCGCAAAATCCTCCTTCGAACCAAATCGAAAAATGGGCAAAAAATCAAGCTTTATTCAATGTCGAATTGTTGAAATATTTACCGGAACTGCAATGGGAAAATGTCGAAGTGAAGAAGGTCAAGACATATAAGCAAGACTCTACCGATTATCGAATCAAGGTGTCGTACCGTAATGTCGGCAAATTGCCTACGGCATTGCGTCAAGCCGACCTCGTAAAAATAGTTCGTCAGGATCAAGTAAAAATAACACTTCCGAAATCCTTTACCGAAGGCGATCAACCGAAGGCAAAAATACTTCCCGAAGAGGGAAAAACAGTTGATCCGGACCCCCGTCGCGATGCCGAACCCAAACTGAATGAAACCGTTCGTGATGCGGGCTATGCGCAAGGCGGGAGTATAAATAGTCAGACGGTAACCCTCCGAGTATACGGAAATCAAGAAATCGAAGGAAAAGCGTCCGTCAGTACCACGCGGGCCGGAATATTGCCGGAAAAAACATTCATAATTAAATAACTGAATTTCGGGAGCAAGATATCATCAAAACCTATCGGGTTTCGAAAACCCGATAGGTTTCAGCCGGTTTTACCGGTTCGAATAAGAGATCGAAAATTACAAAAGAAACAGTTCGATCCTTATTTTTTCACAAACGCAATGCGCGACGGGACGTCGCCCGTGGTAACCGACCATTTCTTTTTGCCGAATTTGTCGAAACAATAAAGCGTACCGGGTGTGACGTAACTGCCCGCGTCGGTAACGTATATGTCTTTCGAAACGGGATCGACGGCCAAACCGTAAGGTACTTTGATATTTTTGTCCGTGCCGTCGGTAATAAAACCGCAGCTTACCATTTCCTCGGTTTTCGTATTGATGATGGCGTATGTAACTTTATTAACCGCTCTGTAATAACTCCACTCCACGCTGTAAACATACAACGAGTCGCCGTTGATGCACATGTCGGATACCGGAATATCGAATGTTTTTTTCACTTGATTCGTTTCGGTGTCGATTACGTACAAATTGGACGCCGTATCGTAATAATCGCCGCGCGAACAAACATACACATCGCCGTCCGAATCGACTTCGGTGCGATGCAAATTGGGACCGACTTCGATGGTGTGCGATACGGTGAACGTATTCAAATCAATTACCGATACGGTATTATCGTAATAGGGAAAACGATAACCTCCCGAATTGGGCACGTACATTTTATCGCCGACAATGGCCGGTTCTTCGGGTTGATAGCCTACGACGACTTCACGCAGTTTCGTATAAGTGGCCGTATCGTATTCGAAGACCGCTCCGAGTTGCGTATCCGGTGAAAGTTTCGTTGGTGCGACATAAGCGCTCACGTATGCTTTGCCGTTGCGAAAAGTGATGTATCGGCCATTGGTTACCTTAAAGGTTGTAATTTCTTTGGCGGTTGCGACATCCATCACCTCCACCAAATCCGAGCCGTTGATAACGGCATACAGTCGACTGCCGTATATTTGAAGATCATTGCCCACATCGCCCAATCCCCTTGTCACTGTCGGATTGAAATAACCGAAAATGTCTTTTTTGTATTTTTCCTCCGCATAATCGTAATAATCGAGCGAGGCATTATTATATCCCATCAAACCTTCATTGAGCAGATAGAAGCCCGTAACCCCTTTCACGGGAGTTATTTCCGGCTCAATGATCGTCGCTTCTTTTCGACAGGATTGAGAAATATATCCTCCCGCGAACATTGCGCAAAGCAACATGAATGTTTTCAGTCTTTTCATGACAAAAGAAATTATAAATTCAACGTTAACGCCAAACGGTAGTTACGTCCCGGCATGGGGTAATTTTTGATGACGGCATAATATTGGTTCAGCAGGTTGTTCACTTCAAGCATAATTTTCAAATCGAAACTTTTCCAATCGAATTGCTTGGCAAAAGATACGTCGCTCGTATACCACGGTTGGAGATAATCTTGGGGAATGTTTGCCGAAGAAATATATCGTTCGCCGACATAAATAAAACCGTAATTCAAACTCCATGTTTTATAATCGGCGGACACGATCACCGATCCGCTGTGTTTCGGCACGTACGGTATTTGACCTCCGTAATATTTGTTCGAAGGATCGGTCATGTCTTGCGCTTTTTGCCAAGTGTACGTTAAGCGAGTATTGATGTTTGTTTCCCCGGCGCGGCAACCGATATCGGTTGCAACATCCAAACCCCGTATTTCCGTTTTTCCGAGATTGTACATGGTCCACCGGAACTGTTGTCCGCCCGGTATAGCAACGATTTTATCGGTAATCTCATTGTAATAGGCATCTGCTTGTCCGCTGATCTTGTGAAAAAACGAATTTTGGAACAGGCGTTCGTACGTGATTCCGGCATCGTATTGATTCGTATATTCGGGATTGAGATTTTTGTTTCCGATAAGCGTGTAATACAAATCATTGAATGTAGGCATTCGAAATATTCGTTTGTAAAAAGCGCGAACACGTAATTCCTCCCTTTTAAACGGTTTGTATGAGACAAAAAATGCCGGAGTAAATACGCTCTTGTCGGGCGAAGCCGTATTCATCTTCACTTCCTCGTGCACGAAAGTCCCCAAAATACTTGCTTGTGCTTTCAGTTGAGGTAAATTCAAAGCCGTGGCGAGAGCGGCTAAACCCGTGTAACGTTGCGGAAAAGAAAAATATTGCACTCCTTCGGCATCCAACGTATTGTATTGAAAATCCGTCGAAAGCGTGGTTTTCCAAACGGGAAGTATTCGATACATATTGATGGCGGAAACGTATAATTCGCGTTGCGTGTAACGGTTATCTACCGAGTTGGATGGTTCATTGCCGACAAATCGAGTATAATCGTATGCGTATTTTCCGTTAATTTTAAGATCGTAACGTTTGCCCAACGATTTGTTGAAGGACGATTGCAAAAAAAAGTTACGATCCGACCAGCGTTGGTCTCGCCATGATTTTTCGCGAACCACGGAACCGGGAATACCGCGATCCGAATCGTAAAAGTAAGCCTTGGCACTCCATTCGCCGTTTTCGATTCGACCGTTCAATCCGCCTTCCGCACGAAAAGCCTTAATGTCGCTGTTTCGACGGATTTCGATGGTGTCGTATGCCGGTTTGCCGTCGTTTTGCAGTACTTGCTCTTCAAAACGATATTTTCCGTCGGATTGGGTCCATTCCACGTTAACGGTGCTGCTGATCTTATCGGTTAATTTTTGTTGCCAAAGCACCGAGGGATTGGTGAGTCCGTAAATCAACGGAGTTTCGATTCCCTCGAAGAAGGCCGTTCGGTATTGCAATTTCAGTTTGGTTTTTTCGCCTTCGGCAAACTTGGGTTTTATGGTCGATAAATAAATCGTTCCGGCGGAACCGAAATCTTTTGCCGATTGAAAAATGTCGCTTTTTTGCGCATTGTACAGATCGATGGATTCCATGTTGTCCAACGAAAACTTGCCCAAATCGATTACTCCGTTTTGAGCGTTACCCAGTTGTATGCCGTCGTAAAAGACGCCCACGTGATGCGATCCCATGCTGCGGATATTCACCGTTTTCAATCCGCCGATACCGCCGTAATCTTTAATCTGCACGCCCGAAAAATAGCGAACGGCATCTGCCACCGATTGGCTGTTGAAACGTTCCAAATCACGACCTTTCAACGATTGTACGGGCGAAGGCGATAACATGTTATACGTGGGCCGCATTCCGGTAACCACCACTTCGCGGATAGTGTCTTTTCGCATCGGCTCCTCATCGTCGCTGATATCCTGCGCCGAAGCATGTGCACAAATCGACCATGCCGCAAATGCGACCAACAATAACCGTAACCTTTGAATTTTGAATATTATGCTTTGTACCATATCGTTTCAGCTTTTACCCTCGAAAGCCGAGATCATCGATTGGTTTGGCAGGTCTTCCGACTTACTCCCTTCAGCCTTGCCTTCCCGTCGAATTAACAACAGTGACAAAAGTATTAGGCTTAGGATTAATGAGTTTACGGCAGCGGGTCTGTCCGGGATTTGCACCCGGTTCCCTTTTCACGGACAACCCCGAATGAGATTATCCGAACCAAAACCGTGACAAAGGTAACAAGTTTTTAAGAAGAGAAAAAGTTATAAATGTGTTTTTATCAAGTTGAAAGATGCCGGCCAAACGAATTGCTTTGTTTTCCGCAACTCGGCCGATTCGCTTATCGACACGTTTTCCCTTTATCCGGGCAAGAACTTCCGAAAATAAAAAACCCGTCAATTTTTAAATCTTGACGGGTTTTCGAAATATCTTTTCGGCAATTATGTCGCGCCGATTCGTATATCAATAAAATTCGTACGTGTATTTATACAGCGAATTCAATTTGTATGTTGCAAAATAGCATTCCATTTCCGTATAAATACCTTTTGAATCATAAGTGATCTTTTTGGTCGATGCTTCTTTCGAACGGTTGTTTTTTAACCATTTTTCCAACATCAAATCTCCCGCATTATTATACGTGTATTCATGTGACACATATTTTGTTTTGTCCAAATTAACGGTTTCTTCCCTAACGGGACGATTTGCATTGTCGTAAAAATACAGTTTTTGATAATCCAACTTATCTCCCGCACGTTTCTTGGTTTCTTCCAAAATACCGCCCATGTTGTTGTATGAAAGATCCAATGTATGAATAATGGCGCCGTTGCCGCCCGTTTTCACTTCTTCAACCAACAAACCTTTGTCATTATATGTATTTTCCTGCGTAAAGGTTAAATTGTTGTTCGCATCATATACTTTAATTCCGGTTTTGGTTCCCGAATAACTCAATTTTCGTTTTTCGATGAGTGCGTTATCCACCATATAAGAAATCTCGACCAACTTACCCGCGGCATCGTATTGATACGTATTGTTGTACATGGCAGCTCCGTCGAAACCGGATTCTTTGGTTTTGTTGCCTTTGGCGTCGTATACGATTTTTTGACTGTATTGCAATTTTTCGCGATTTCCTTGATAACGTTCGAAGTTTACTTTATTTTCCTTACCGTCATATTGATAAACGGTTAACGAAATTATTTTCCCTTCTTCATTATAATTGGAAATTTCGGTAATGCTTCCTTTGGTGTTGTACTTTGTCACGGATGACTTGTAGCCTTTTGAGGCGGGTTTTCCGTCCACAAAATCATGAGTCCATTGTGTTTGCACTTTAACTTTGGCTCCGGCCATACGGTTTCTTTCGACCGCTTCGAAATCATACTGCGCTTTGACGGGCCCGATAAATGCCAACACAAATAATACGGCGACTAATCTGTTCACGGCTGATGTTATTTAATTTAAAACTTAATATTTTTAGTGTTCAATACATTCAATATTTGATCGAATACACGGTCGATGGACAATATGGCATTGCCGTCGCCGCAATCGATTTTTACGAAACGATCTTCGTTCGATAAAGAAAGGTACGAATTGCGCACGCATTCCTGAAAATCGAGATCGGCTTCGTGTATGTCTTCCTTTCCATTCAAGTATTGACGTTCTTGCCCTTCCCTGCCGGCGGTCAATTTTTGACGGGTAAATTCGAAAGGTACATCAATAAATATGTTCAAATCGGGTTTGGGTAGACCGTGGTACTCGAATTCCAAGTGAAGTATCCATTCGCGCAAAGCCCGATTCTCGGTTTTATCTTTTATTTTGGCGCATTGATATGCCACATTGGAATATACGTAGCGATCCAACAATACCGTATCGCCGTCCCGCAACCATTTTTCCAACGTCGGTTTAAAATCCAAACGGTCTCCCGCATACATCAAAGCCACCAAATACGGATTGACTTGATGTATTTCGCCCAATTCGCCGCGCAGAAAACGGGCAATTAATTCGCCGTATACGGGATCATCGGTGCGGGGAAAATGCAACAAACGGCAATTTTGACCGCGTGCGGACAAATACTCGCACAATTTATTGATTTGAGTTGATTTACCCGATCCGTCCAGCCCTTCTATTACAATCAATCCCATATATTATCGTTCAATCAAAACAATTTTTTCGAACTTCCTCAATTATTTATCCATCAATCCGAAAAGTACGCCGACACACCCGAAAATAAGCTCTTGTTCAGCATTTCCCTGTTTTTTTGCCTTGGGAACGCGAATAGTCACTTTGATTTGTTGACTGGCATCCGGCTTGAAATCCCAATTTTTTACGTAATTGTTTTTTCGGTTGTCGAACAATATGTTTCGGTGAATATCGGACACGACAAATTCCACATCGGGTAAATTATCATCGCAACAAACATATAACCGATATTGTTGTCCCGCAAATATCGTTTTGTAAATTTCCGCCTCTTCGCCTTCGCTCATGATAACCGCTTGGTAACTTCCGTCATGAATATACGGCGCCAAATTGGGAAGGCATGAGGTTTTGACAAACGATTTACACTGTGCTCGAACATTCGATGAGGAAAATGCCGATACAAGTAAAACCAATATAATAACGGCCGTTGCCGAAGTGTGTTTATGTCGCATGATAACTCTATTTTTTTGTAAATGAATGACGTAAAACCTGTATCCGATTTTTGATTTCCGTAAATAATTCCGGTGTAATGTTATTAACGGTTAAAGACGAAATATCGGAAGCTTTTTTATCGGCATCGTACGTTACTTTATTGGGCGTTTGATCGATGTATATTTTATCGAACGCTTGTGCCAAACCGGACATTTCGGACATCAATGCCGCAATGTCGGGATTGTCTTTCACGTCCGACATGGCTTTCCACATTAAATCAAATGTCAATTTCTGATCGATCACCAGTCGTTTTACCCTGTCCTGCATCGAAGCAAGATTTTCGTCGGTCATGCAAGTGGCAATATACATCCCTTCAACCCATCCTCCGGCCAAAATGGATAAGGTAAGAAAATAACGATCGTCTTCGTTCAAATACGCCGTACAGGAAACATACGTGTCGGAAATGATTCGCAACACCTCGTCGCGGTTATTAATATTGGCCTCCAACTGTTGCAAGGTATTTTGGTCCAACGCCGGTTGCATGCCTAATCCGTCCGTAAGTTGCAATATCGCCTGCTTGTAGCGCAATACGGTTTGCGTTTGTTCAAAAAGTCCCGCGTAGGTCAAATCGGTAACATAAACCCCGAAATTGATGGCCATTTTGCAATGCGTTAAATATTTCGATGCGTTTGCCGGATCGTTTAACAAGGTCGCTTGGTATCCGATCCCCGAATTTTTGATCAACATCGACACTTCGATCGGAGTAGGTAAAGCGTAAAACATCTTGCGGGCCATGTTAACTAGGCTCGAATCGAT
>JAVBNP010000175.1:0-5573 GCA_031551455.1 Bacteroidales bacterium
TACTGCATATAAAAATCTCACGTTTTCGATTATTTTATATCCTCGAACCGTTAAAGGTGCCGATCAATTTGCGTTGTCAAAAGTCATATCGTTGGCGGTGCATGATTTTGTTACGCGACGGGTTCCGAATGTTTTTGTCAAGTGGCCGAACGACGTGTATGCGGAAGGCGGAAAAATTACCGGTATTTTGATGGAAAATTTTGTCGGAGGCGAATATTTGACTAAAACCGTTGCGGGAATAGGCGTCAATATCAATCAAGAACGATTCGTGAGTGATGCACCTGATCCGGTTTCGTTGCGACAACTCACCGGGGAAACGTACGATTTAAACACCTGTTTGTCCGAGCTGATCGAATGTATTGCCGATCGTTATCAAATGTTGATCGAACGTCGCGCGGACGAACTTCATGCGGATTATTTACGGCATCTGTATCGTTGCGGAATATCGGCTCGTTATCGGGAAGGCGAAAAAAATTTCGACGCCATCATTACGGGCGTGAACCGATACGGAATGCTCGAGATGACCACGGCCGATAACGAACGAAAGACATACGGGTACAAAGAAGTGGTTTTCGTTTGAATTTTTTCCTTAAGTTTGTCCCTGCAAAAGTAATCGATACATGTTTTTTTCCGAAATAGCGGGACAGGAAACCGTAAAAAATCAATTAATTCGAACTGTTCGTGACGACCGTATCAGTCATGCGCGGCTGTTTCTCGGTCCCGAAGGCGCCGGCAGTTTGCCGCTTGCCATTGCTTACGCGCAATACGTCAACTGTACCGATCGTCGAGAGGACGAACCTTGCGGAAAATGTCCGTCGTGTCTCAAATTCAAGAAACTGGTTCATCCCGATCTTCATTTTGTTTTTCCGGTGGTGAAGCCCGGAGGCGGTAAAGCCGCCGTGAGCGATATGTTTATCAAAGAATGGCGCGAAGCCGTTATTGCCAATCCGTACATCACCTACAATCAATGGATCGATATCATCGGCGGCGAAAACAAACAGGGCGGCATATTTGTCGACGAAAGTAAAGAGATATTGAACAAGCTGATTTTTAAGACGTACGAAGCCGAATATAAAATAATGATTGTTTGGTTGGCCGAAAAAATGAATCGGCAAACGGCCAACAAACTGTTGAAAATATTGGAAGAGCCGCCCGAAAAAACGTTGTTTTTGCTGATTGCCGAATCGGCCGATCAAATATTGCCGACCATTTTGTCGCGAACGCAAATTACCAAAATTCCGAAAATCGATACGCAAAGTTTGGCGAATTATTTGACCGCATCGAGACAATGCGACGAACATCGGGCGCTTGATGCGGCGCGTTTGAGTAACGGCAATCTGGCGCAAGCGGTTTCGGCGTTGCAATCGTCGGAAGAAGACGGCTACCGATTGGAAATGTTTATGCGCATGATGCGTACCTGTTGGTCGGTGTGGAGTAAAAAACAGGCCATGCTCGATCTGTTGGCATGGTGCGAGGAAATCACCAAACTCGGTCGCGAGGATCAAAAAAGTTATTTGCTCTATTGTTTGCGCATGGTACGCGAAAATTTTACGTTGAATCGGGGACAATTTGAACTTGTTTTTTTGACGGATGCCGAAAATGACTTTTCATTGAAATTCAACAGCTTCATCAATCCCGATAATGTTTTTCGCTTAACGGAGGAATTGAATACGGCTTATTATCATATTGAATCCAACGGAAATAAGAATCTCGTGTTTCTCGATTTGGCCTGTAAGATCGTCTTATTGTTGAAGCATTAATAGAGGGATGAAGAATTATAAGTCATGAATTTCGTGATTCATTCCTTTGTCATAAAAAATAGCATAATTTTTGCTGCAGATATATTCACAAGTGTTTAATCAATCAATATAAAATTAAGATAAAAATCCCATAAACTTAAAACATTCTCCGTAATGGTTAAGCGTTTGTAAACCAATATTATTTTCGGCATTTATTTTTACTAAAAAAATAGACCGATGAAAAAAAAATATTTAAAATTAAATGCTATTGCGTGCATTGGTGCATGTTGTTTGTTTATAGTAAATTGCGATAAAAAGGATGAACATTCTTCCGAAACCGGTTCAATTACCTCCATTGCTGCAACGGTGGAAAACGGGAGCGCTTTTGATGAGAGAATATATGATGTAACGGCTCTTTACAAGTTACATGACGAATCTCGATTGGAAAAAGAAGATGACTGTCAAGTAAAAAGCGTTAAATATGTAAATGGCGAATTCATAATGGATTTACCCGTAACCGTTGATGACAAATATTTAAAGAAAATAGACGGCAGTTACCTTCATATATTAAAGGTAAGCAATAAAACGGCCAAAGGGGTAAGCATTTATTTTGAGGCTTATAAATCGGGAGTGTGTGTGGGAAATTTTTATCACGCCCAAAAAAAATCCAACTCGGAGATAGAAGCTTTATTTGTGTATGTAGACGGAAATGTTGAAATAACCGGATCGGATTCGCGTACAGACATTCATCGTGATTCTTACGGAAATTACCGCGGTGAAACTACTTGGAATACTTCATATAATGTTTCCTTAAAAAAAGGGTGGAACATCATATATTATACGGAAATCCAATCGGGGTCGACCATAACAGAGACAGCTACCACAAATGTTCCCGACGGAATGAAATGGTATTTTAATGGCCCCGGTGAAAGAACATTCCAACCGAAAGCCCTTTGTCCGATTTTTCCGCCGGTACCTCAAAAACTGATTCGAGACGTGAGTTTAATATAAACGCTTACGATTCCGGTAGGAATAGATATTGAATTGAATCGAATAAGATTGGAAACAGTCGCTAAACAAAAGCAATCTGCGATTTTTCTTAAATCGCAGGGGAAGATATTTTGGTCTTCATCGTTTATTTACATAAAGTGTATTTCCATTTTTTCGTACATTTGTACAAAAATATAGAAATCATTAATGAACGATAATTACATCACACGCGGATGTTTCCATATACCGTCCGAGAATGGCGACGAAAATAAACCTCAACCCCAATCTCCTTGCAGATGCGACGGGTGCAATAAATTGGATGTTTACGATTGGTTGGATTCGGTTCCGGAAAATATTTCGGCGGGAAATTTGGTGGAAGTTCGCTTTAAAAATACGCGAAAAGGTTATTACATCAACAACTCCGATTTGTCGTTGGTAAAAGGAGATATTGTAGCGGTGGAAGCATCTCCGGGGCACGACGTAGGCGTTGTATCGTTAATCGGCGACTTGGTGGCTGTTCAAATGAAGCGTTACGGCGTATCATCCGCCAATTTGAAAAAGATTTACCGCAAGGCCAAACCAAACGATATCGAAAAATGGTTTCAATCAATCGATAAAGAGCAAGAAACCATGCGCTCGGCCCGTCAGATTGTTGCCAATCTGAAATTGGGAATGAAGATCAGCGATGTGGAGTATCAAGGGGATAAAACCAAAGCCACCTTTTATTACATTTCCGACGAACGTGTTGATTTTCGGCAATTAATCAAGGAATATGCCGACCGATTTAAGATACGGGTGGAAATGAAGCAAATAGGAGCGCGCCAAGAAGCCGGTAAAGTGGGCGGCATCGGGACATGCGGACGCGAACTTTGTTGCGCTTCGTGGATGTCCTCGTTTGTTTCCGTATCCACGGGAGCCGCGCGTTACCAAGAAGTATCGCTCAATCCGCAAAAATTGGCCGGCCAATGCGGAAAACTCAAATGTTGCCTCAATTACGAATTGAAATGTTATATCGAAGCGCAAAGCGATTTTCCCGATACATCAATGCCGTTAGAAACGGAGCAAGGAAAAGCCTACCACAGCAAAACGGACGTATTTCGCAGAATCATTTGGTATTCGTTTGAGAAGGATAACGAAAATGCAGTGTTCATTCCTTTGGATGTGGATGTGGTTAAGGAAATCGTTCGGCTTAACAAGCAAGGCATCAAAGCGAAAGATCTCGTTGCCAGCAACGGTTTTCAAGTCAAAGAACCCGTCATTAACTACCAAAATGCCGTAGGTGAAGACAGTATTAATCGTTTCGAGGAAAAAAGAAGAAAGAAGAAAAAGAAACCGAACAAAAATGGCGTTGCGAATAAAACCGAAGCCGGTACCGACAATCGGGTAAAAAGAGAACCTCAAAACGTATCGAATTCGGGCGAAAACAAACAACAGAGCAACAATAACGGGAATCGTAATCGCCATCGGAGAAATAATCGGGGCAGATCCGATTCCGGTAATGCACCCCGACAAAACAAAGAACAATGAAACGACCGGTTTCGAAAACGCTCATCGGTGTAATTCTTTCGTTATGCATGGTTTCGGGATTGTTTTCGTGTGATCCCGACATGGTGTACGAGAATAATGTTCGTATACCGGACGGCGAATGGCGTCGTGCGGAACGCGTTAAGTTTGAAGCCGAAATTGCCGATACCGTTGCGGGATATAACGTATTAATCAATGTACGCAATAATTCCGATTACAAATACATGGAATTGTGGTTGTTCGTAGATTCACGATCCCCCTCGGGAAATGTTCGTCGCGATACCGTGAAAATCATGTTGGCCGATCATCGGGGAAAATGGTTGGGGAACGGTTTGGGCGACAAACACGATAATCGGATAATGTTTCGTAAAAATACGGGGTTTCCCGAACCGGGTACTTACGTGTTCGAGTATGAACAAGCCATGCGCGACGAACCTTTGATCGGAATCGACGATGTCGGGCTGAGAATAGAAAAAAGCGGTCGTTAAGCCTTCCGGGAAGCCGTTATCGGTATCGGAGGCATCGAAAAAAGACTATTAACAATATTTTGCGAAAGCTAAACGGAACCGGTGAAAAAATTTGACAAATCCGTTTTTTAAGTTACATTTGCAAACGTTATTTTATTGAACGACAAAATGGGGGAAATTCGATTGACCGCGATGGAGTTTTACGCTTATCACGGTTGTTATCGGGAAGAGCAATTGATCGGGAATTATTTTTCGGTTGACCTTATGATGGAAACCGATATGGAAAAAGCTTCAAAAAGCGATGATTTGAATGATGCATTGAACTACGCGGAAGTATATGAGTTGGTGAAAGGGGAGATGAGCATTGCATCGCATTTATTGGAATACTTGTGTGCGCGCATTCTGGATAAAATATTTGATTGTTTTCCGCAATTGTATCGGGCGGAAATTCGGATTTCGAAACTCAATCCTCCCGTCGGAGGCCCGGTTGAGAGCGTGAGTGTGTGTCAACGAAGAGCACGGTAAAGCAAAATTGCATCAAACTAAAGCAACATCATGAAACAGAAATTTGACGACAACGAAACGGATAAGCGGCTCCTTTCCGATGTGTTGAGGGCCGGACAGCGGACATATTTTTTCGACGTAAAAGTAAACCGCAACAATCATTGTTATTTGGTGATCACCGAAAGCAAAAAAAGAATCGATCAAGACGGAAATTCGTTTTTCGAGAAGTTTAAAATACACGTATACCACGAAAATATCGATGCTTTTTCCGAACTTCTCGAAAAAATGAGCAATTATATACATGCCAATAATCCTCCTTTACGACAATTTGCCGGCGAAAAAGCAAATC
>JAVBNP010000031.1:0-7455 GCA_031551455.1 Bacteroidales bacterium
TGAATTTTGGAATCTATAGAATCTATTGAATCGGATATTAAAAATAGTAACCGTTGCTTTCCTTTGCGGAAACCTGCTTTCGTGCGGCTCGTCGTCGGATAAAGAGCTTCGCGAAGCGTTTCGGCATCCCGAAAACAAATATCGTCCCATGCCGTTTTGGCATATTAACGGGCGTATGACGACGGATGATACCCGAAAACAACTTACGGAAGCGAAAGAATTATCCGGATTCGGCGGTGTAGCAGTATTACCCGTTGGTAAAACCGAACCGAAATATTTGACGGACGAATATTTCGATCAATACGGCCATATCCTTGAAATTTCGAAACAACTCGGGACCGAGGTGATTTTGTACGACGATATCGATTTCCCGAGCGGTACGGCGGGCGGGCAAATGCAAAAAGAATACCCGCGGTATACGAGAAAATATTTAGCAAAGGACGAAATTACGGTAAAAGGCCCGCAACGAGTTTCACGAACTTGCCCCGATACATTGCTCTACGTGCCGATGGCGGTTTCGGCAATGAATATCGAAACGTTTCAAATCGTCGATTTGAAAGAGCATGTTCGCCTAAACCAACTTTTGTGGGATGTTCCCGCGGGAGAATGGCGAATCATGTTTTTTGGTTGTAAACTCAATGTTAACCCGTTGACGGATTACATGCAACCCGAGGCCGTGGCGAAGTTCATCGGAATGACTTACGATAAGTATGCTGAACGATTCGGTCAATACTTCGGAAACGTGATCGAGAAGACCTTTTACGATGACGTCGGATTCGTGCATCAGGAAGAAACATGGACGCCGGCGATTACCGAAATATTTGAAAAGAAATATCAACGCAATCCGGCATTGTATTATCCCGCGCTGTATTACGACATCGGTCCCGAAACCCGAGCCGCTCGCGTAGCATTCTACGACATTCGTTCGGAGTTGATGTCGGAAGGCTACGTAAGACAAGTTGCCGAGTGGTCGGCCCGTCACGGATTAAAAAGCATGGGGCATCCGCCCGAAAATTACAGTCCCAACACGACGGTGGCAAACGGCGATATTTTGAAATATTTCCGTCACACGCACATCCCGCTGACGGATGCGATTTTCTTTCACGGACGCGGAATGCACGGATTCAAACAAATAAGCTCGGCTGCCGATTTGGGCGACAAGCCCGTTGTAGGCGCCGAAATATACGGAGCGTTTCCCGCGAATACCGATTCGTTGATGCTCTATCGTATCGCGATGGAAGTGATGACCCGCGGCGTCAACTTTATCGTTCCGCACGGCATGTGGTACGATTCCGATCCCGAGAAAATACATATTCCGCCATTGATCTCGCACGAAAACCCCTTGTTGGGAAAGGCCCTTCCGCGATACAGTGAATACGTCGCCCGTGCGTGCATGATGTTGCAGGGCGGAACACGTGTTTCCGACATCGCGTTGTTGTGGCCGATCAATGCCGTTCAAGCCGAATCGTACATCAATCGCGACAAAGAAGCAACGAAACCCAACCGCGTCGAAGAACTTTCCAAATCGATCATTCCCCGGGCGCATTGGTTACCGCCTCACGTGAACCATCATGTTTTGAGCAATTTGTTGACCAATGAGCTTCGTCGCGACTTCACGTTCGTTCACCCCGAAGACCTGCACAACGGCAAAATTACCGCCGAAGGGGCGGAACTTCGATTGAACAACACCGAAAACATGCAGCGGTACAAAGTTCTGATCATGCCAGGCGGCGAAACGATTTCCGCCGAAACGCTGAAAGCGATTCGACAATATTACGACGGCGGCGGAAAAGTCATCGCAACGGAGTTGTTGCCAAGCAAATCGGCCGAATTCGATCGCGACGGCGAAGTGGTTGCCCTTGTCGAAGAAATATTCGGAAAAGTCGACGGGACGCAAGAAACATATCGGACCAACGAACAGAGCGGAGCTGCGGCATTCGTTCCCGTAACCGGGACGGCCGAATTGGAAAACGTGTTTGCCCGCATGGGCTTGCATCCCGATGTTTCGATGTCGGGTTCGATTCCCGCCGCCGAGAAAGGATATGTTAATTGCATTCACAAACAAAAAGCGGGTAAGGAAATTTATTTCTTGACCAATTCCACGGATAATTCCGTTACCGCCGAGGTTCGTCTCAAAGGCAAACTGAATCCCGAATCGTGGAATCCGTATACGGGCAAAACCGGTTCCGTCGGCGAATATCGCCGCGAAAAAGAAAAAGACGGAACCGAATATACCATAGTACCGATTTCGTTGTCCGAAGTTTCGTCAACGTTTATCGTATGTTCCTCAAATGAAAATAAATAAACCATTCATAAACTTAAACTTAATGCAAATGAAGAAAGTCTCAGCCTTATTTTTATTGATAACCGTCCTGTGGGCGGGAGTGGAGGCCAAGGAATACAATGCTTCCATGTTCGGTATCAAATCCAACGGCACGACACTTAACACCCGTTCCATCCAAAAAGCCATCGATTACATACACGAAAACGGCGGCGGCACGTTAACCTTTTACGTGGGACGCTATCTGACCGGTTCTTTTGAAATCAAATCAAACGTAACCATACAGTTGCGCGAAGGCGCTATTCTCGTGGGATCGACCAATCCGTACGATTACGATACCTGTGCCGGATGGTTGGCGTTGATTTACGCGAAAGGCGCCGAAAATATCGGTATTTACGGTAAAGGAGTTATCGACGGCCAAGGACGCGAAACTTCGTACAATTACATTGATCAAATTCGCAAGGAAGTGATCAAAGACGACCTTAAATACGACCGTCCCGCGTCTCGTCCGACGTTGGTTTACTTTCGCGAATGCACCAATGTTAAAATCGAAGGAATTCTTTTGAAAAATTCCGCTTTCTGGGTACAGATTTACGATCAGTGCAAGAATATGACCATCGATAACATCACGGTGGACAGCAAGGCGTTCTGGAACAATGACGGTATCGATATCGTCGATTGCGACGGCGTGAAACTGACCAATTCGTTTTTCGATGCATCCGACGACGCCATCTGTCTCAAATCGCACGATCAGAATTCCATTTGCCAAAACATCGAAGTTCGCAACTGTACGGCTCGTTCGAGCGCCAGCGGCGTGAAATTCGGAACGGCTTCGCACGGCGGATTTAAAAACATCAAATTCAGCAACATTAAAGTATACAACACGTTCCGTTCGGCATTTACGGTGCAGGCGGTAGACGGCGGCCTTGCCGAAAACATTACCGTTGACAGTTTGTATGCTTACAACACGGGTAACATTATCTTTTTGCGCATCGGCAACCGTTGGGATCCCGCAAAACAACATTCGATCATGAATAACATCACCATTTCCAACGTTTATGCGGAAGTGGCAGCCGACAAACCCGATGCCGGTTACGAAATAGAAGGCCCGACGGAAGATCTCCCGAGCAACATCATGCCTTGCGGTATCGTCGGCTTACCGGGACACGATATCACCAACGTTACGTTGAAAAACGTGACCATTGTTTATCCCGGCGGCGGAAACCCCAATTATGCCAAGGTGGGACTTTCCGGAAAAGAGTTGGACGCCATTCCCGAAATGCCGAAAGCATATCCCGAATTCTCGCAATTCAAGGAATTGCCGGCATGGGGTTTCTACATTCGTCATGCAAAAGGAATTACGTTCGACAACGTTACGTTAACCGCGAAAGAAGCGGATTATCGTCCCGCTGTCGTATTGGATGACGTGAAAGACAGCAATTTCAAGAAAACGACGTCTAATGCGCCCGGTAAGAATAAATTGATTCACGTTTATAAATCGTCGAACATCACCAAATGATGTTTCGAAACGGATTCACATCGAATCCGGTAACCCGATAAAAACATGAAAAGATATCTTATCATCTTATTGATTTTTTTGATTTCGTCGATTTGGACCGAAGCCAAAGAATACAATGCTTCGTTTTTCGGAATCAAGTCAAACGGAACCACGCTCAACACCCGTTCCATTCAAAAAGGGATCGATTACATCCATGAAAACGGCGGCGGAACGCTTGTTTTTTACGTCGGTCGTTACCTTACGGGAACCGTTCATCTGAAATCGAACGTGACCATCCATCTTCGCGAAGGTGCGGTGCTTGTCGGTTCGACCAATCCGTACGATTATGATGCGCATTTGAATCGTCCCGCGCTCATTCTGGCACATAATGCGGATAATATCGGCATTATAGGGAAGGGCGTCATCGACGGACAAGGTCGGGAAATTGCGTACAACATGATCGATCAGGTGCATAAAAACATCTTGAAAGACGAGTTGAAATACGACCGCCCCGGATCCGGGCGTCCCAATATACTCTATATCCGCGAATGCAATAATGTACTGATTGAAGGTATTTTGATGAAAAATGCTTGCGATTGGGTACAATATTACGATCAGTGCAATAACCTTACGATTAAAGGCGTTACCGCCGACAGTAAAGCGTTTTGGAACAACGATGCGCTTGACGTGGTGGATTGTGATAACGTAAAAATCCTCGATTCGCGGTTTGACGGTTCGGATGATGCCATCTGTCTCAAATCGCACGATCGGGGTAAGGTTTGCCAAAACATTGAAATTCGCAATTGCACGGCTCGTTCGAGCGCCAGCGGTGTTAAGTTCGGCACGTTGGGCGCCGGCGGTTTCAGAAACGTGAAGTTGAGCAACATCAAGGTATACGATACTTTTCGTTCTGCGTTTACGATACAATCGGTAGACGGTGGTATTGCCGAAAACATCTCCATCGACAGTTTGTATTCGTACAACACGGCCAACGTGATTTATCTTCGCATCGGCGATCGTATGACGGGCGGAAAGCATTCGAGCATGAACAACATTACCATTTCCAATGTTTATGCGGAAGTTCCCGAAGACAAACCCGATGCGGGCTATGAATACGAAGGTCCGACGGAAGATCTGCCGCGAAACATTTCGCCGTGCGCCATCGTCGGATTACCCGGGCACAACGTTACCGACGTGACGTTGAAAAACATCACCATTGTATTCCCCGGCGGCGGAAATCCGCATTATGCCAAAGTTGGATTGACTCCGAAGGAATTGGACGCCATTCCCGAAATGCCGAAAGCATATCCCGAATTTTCGCAATTCAAGGAATTACCCGCTTGGGGTTTCTACATTCGCCATGCCGAAGGAATTACGTTCGATAACGTAAACTTAACCGCGAAAAAAGCGGATTATCGTCCCGCCATCGTTACCGACGACGTGAAAAACATGACCTTAACCGGCGTGAAGTACACCGAACCGGGCAGCGCCGGCAAAAAACAGGTACATACTTATAAATCAACGAATATACAAATCAAAAAATAATGAACCATACCATTATGTCTAAGTATAAATTTTATCTTTTAGCCGTTTCCCTCTTTATTTGCTCAACGGTTTGGGCAAAAGATTACAGTGTTCTCGATTTTGGAGCAAAAGATGACGGCTTCACGGTGAATACCCGCATCATACAACGCGCCATCGACGCCGTGAGCGAACGCGGCGGCGGACGCTTGGTTTTCCCCACGGGAAATTACGTTACGGGTTCCATCTATCTGAAATCGAACGTAACGATCCATTTCGAACCCGGCGCTGCATTGCTCGGCTCGAACAATCCGTGCGATTTCGTGAAGGACAAAAAAATCGGCTGGATGTCCATGATTTTTGCCGTGAATCAGGAAAATATCGGTATCACCGGAAAAGGAACCATCAACGGCCGCGGTTTTATTACCGCCAACAACATGGTATCGTTGATCCACAACGGTGTTTTTACCGATCCGTTGAAACTCGATCGTCCAAACGAAACCAACCGTCCGCAAAACATCTATTTCCGCGAATGTACCAACGTAACCGTCACGGACATCACGCTCCGCGATCCGGCCAGCTGGAACCAAACGTACGATCAATGCAAGAACGTGTACGTGGACAACATCAAGGTTGAAGCCAATTCGTATTGGAACAACGACGGTATCGACATCGTGGACTGCGACGGCGTGGTGATCAAGAACTCTTGGTTCGACGCGGCCGACGACGTGCTTTGTTTCAAATCGCACGATGCAAAAAGTATTTGCCAAAACGTGGTGGTGGATAACTGTGTGGGACGTTCGGGAGCCAACGGTCTCAAATTCGGAACGGTATCGCGCGGCGGATTTCGCAACTTTAAGGTAACCAACGTTACCATTTACGATACTTATCGTTCGGCCATTACATTTGCGGCCGTTGACGGCGGTTTGATCGAAAATATCGAAGTGGACGGGTTAAAATCCATCAACACGGGCAACGTGATTTTCTTGCGTATCGGCGATCGTTGGAGCCAAGGAAAACGTCCGTCGATGAAAAATATCCGTATTTCGAACGTTTATGCGGAAGTACCGAACTTCAAGCCCGACAAAGGTTATAACTATGAAGGTCCCATTGAAGATCTTCCGCGCAACATTTGTCCCGCCATCATTTTCGGCATGCCCGATATTCCCATCCAAGACGTGACGCTGAAAAACATCACCATCGTATATCCCGGAGGCAGCGATCAATTTTTCGCGAAATGCGGTTATGCTCCCGCCGATTTGGACGCCATCCCCGAAAAGATTGATTCGTATCCCGAATACTCGAATTGGAAAGAATTGCCCGCTTGGGGTTTCTACATTCGCCATGCTACGGGCGTTACGTTTGATAACGTGGTATTAACCGCCAAAGAAGCGGATTATCGTCCCGCCATTGTTGTGGATAACTTGAAGAAAGGCGATTTCAAGAAGACGACCATCAACGAGCCTGATAGTAAAGGTAAGAAGCAAATTATAACATACAAATCGTCCGATATTACACAATAACCGGAAAGAAAATCAAGCCGATATGCCGGTACGGTATATCGGCTTTTTGCATTTTTATCGGATTTACGCCGGCACAAATCCGCCGGGTTTTGATCAAAAAATAATAAACCATACCATTATGCCTAAATATAAACTCTGTCTTTTAGCCGTTTCTCTCTTTATTTGCTCGGCAGTTTGGGCAAAAGATTACAGTGTTCTCGATTTTGGAGCCAAGGATGACGGCTTTACGGTGAATACCCGCATCATACAACGCGCCATCGATGCCGTGAGCGAACGCGGCGGCGGGCGCTTGGTTTTTCCCACGGGAAAATACGTTACGGGTTCCATTTATTTGAAATCGAACGTAACGATCCATTTCGAACCCGGCGCCACGTTGCTCGGCTCGAATAATCCGTGCGATTTCGTGAAGGACAAAAAAATCGGTTGGATGTCCATGATCTTTGCCGTGAATCAAGAAAATATCGGCATCACCGGAAAAGGAATCATCAACGGCCGCGGTTTTATTACCGCCATCATCATGGTATCTTTGATTCACAACTTTATTTTTTAAGATCAGTTGAAATACGACCGTCCGAACGAAACCAACCTCCCGCAAAATTTCTATTTCCGCGAATGTACCAACGTAACCCTTA
>JAVBNP010000028.1:0-22316 GCA_031551455.1 Bacteroidales bacterium
CAACAAACAAAACATTGAAATGTTGCCGATAGACGACAAAGCGGCGGAAATCATGCCTGCCGTTCGTATGTTGCTGTCGGCCGACAATGCCAAAATTGCCGCAATCCGCAACAATACGTTGATTGCCGAATTTTGTAAAGATGCTGCGGCATTCGAAAAAGCCTCGGCGCCGTTTTCGCCCGACATTATTGTATATTGCAAAGCGCGTCCGTTATTCGTCGAAAAAACCGAAACCGCGGAAGAAGCCGTTGTCGAATTCCGTACCAAATTGGAACAATACCGCAAATCGTACGGTTACGATCCGAAAATGATTCTTCTGAAAGGATTGGGACTGGTTGGCGTTGAAGATAATTACCGTTCGGTGAACATTGCATTGGATGTTTTCGAAGATTTATTGAAAATCAGCCGATATTCGAACAATTTCGGAGGTCCGCACTTCTTGAACGATCGCGAAATCTCGTTCATCGACAATTGGGAAGTGGAAAACTATCGTCGCGCCGTATCGAAAGGAAGCGGTTCGGGTTCGTCCGTCGAAAATAAAATTGTGGTGATCACCGGCGGAGCGCAAGGATTCGGCGGCGGTATTGCCGAACAAATGATGGCGTTAAACGCCCATGTGGTGATTGCCGATCTGAACGAAACGGCGGGAACGCAAATGGCGGACAAATTAAATGCTTCTGCAAAGAAAAACCGTGCCGTATTCATCAAAGCCGACATTTCGAATGCCGCTTCGGTGAAACAACTGATGGCGGAAACCGTGAAGCAATTCGGCGGTTTGGACGTTTTTATCAGCAATGCGGGTATTCTGCGTGCCGGCGGTTTGGACGAAATGACGCCCGAAACGTTCGAATTGATGACCAAAGTGAATTACACGGGTTATTTCCTTTGCGCAAAATACGCTTCGGAAGTATTAAAACTGCAAGCCAAATACAAACCGGGCTATTTCACCGACATCATCCAAATCAACTCGAAATCGGGATTGAAAGGCAGCAACAAAAATTTTGCATACGCCGGCGGAAAGTTCGGCGGAATCGGACTTACGCAATCATTTGCCATGGAGTTGATGCCGTACGGAATAAAAGTTAATTCGGTATGTCCCGGCAACTTCTTTGACGGCCCGTTGTGGAGCGATCCCGAAAAAGGTTTGTTTGTGCAATATCTGAATGCGGGAAAAGTTCCCGGCGCCAAAACAATCGCCGACGTAAAAGCGTTTTACGAAGGACAAGTTCCCGCCAAACGCGGTTGCATGGTGGAAGATGTGATGAAAGCCGTGGTATACATTATCGGACAGGAATACGAGACGGGACAAGCGGTTCCGGTAACCGGCGGACAAAACATGTTGAATTAGTATCGCAGCATATCGACCTATCGGGTTTTAAAAACCCGATAGGTCTAAAAGTATATGCAACAACAAGTTTTATCGGCTCCAAGGTTCCCAAATCCGACAGAATCAAGCAATATAAAAATCGTAAAATAAAAATATATCATGAAAACCAAAGCAGTACGTTTATACGGTAAAAACGATCTTCGTTTGGAAGAATTCGAATTACCGGCAATAAAGGACGACGAAATTCTGGCGAAGGTCATTTCCGACAGTATTTGTATGTCGAGTTATAAAGCGGCCCAACAAGGCGCCGATCACAAACGCGTTCCCGACGACGTGGCTGAAAATCCGGTGATCATCGGTCACGAATTTTGCGGCGAAATCGTTGAAGTGGGCAAAAAATGGCAAAATAAGTTCCGCGCGGGAATGAAATTTTCCATTCAACCGGCATTGAATTACAAAGGCAGTTTGGATGCGCCCGGCTATTCGTACCGATACATCGGCGGCGATGCGACTTATATCGTTATTCCCAACGAAGTACCGGAAATGAACTGCTTGTTGGAATACACCGGCGACGCTTTTTTCCTCGGTTCATTGGCCGAACCGATGTCATGCGTCATCGGAGCTTTTCATGCAAGCTATCATACCATCAACGGCGTGTATACGCACCAAATGGGCATCAAAGAAGGCGGCAACATGGCCATTTTGGCCGGAGTGGGCCCGATGGGTTTGGCAGCCATTAATTACATCATCCATTGTCCGCGCAAGCCCGGCATGGTAGTGGTAACCGACATTGACGACGCTCGTTTGAAACGTGCCGCATCGCTTTACACCGCCGAAGAAGCTGCACGCAACGGCATTAAGTTGATTTATCTCAACACCAAAGAAACGCCCGACGCCGAAAAACACATGATGGATCTTACCGGCGGAAAAGGTTACGATGACGTATTGGTATTTGCTCCCGTAAAACCGGTTGTGGAACAAGCCGACCGTTTGTTGGGCATGGACGGTTGTCTCAATTTCTTCGCGGGTCCGTCGGATACGAACTTTAAAGCCGAATTGAATTTCTACAACGTGCATTACGCTTTCACGCACATTGTGGGAACCAGCGGCGGCAATACCGACGATATTATCGAGGCATTGGACATGATGTCGTCCGGAAAACTGAATCCCGCAGCAATGGTGACGCATATCGGCGGATTAAATGCCGTTATCGAAACCACCAAGAATCTGCCGCATATCCCCGGCGGAAAGAAATTGATATACACTCATATCGATCTGCCGATCACCTCGCTCGACGAAATGGCGGAAAAAGGCAAGAGCGATCCGTTATTCGCCAAGTTGGCCGAATTGGTGAAAGCCAACAACGGCGTATGGTCAACCGAAGCCGAAAAGTATCTGTTGGCAAATGCTCCGAAGATATAAGAATTGATCTGCAAATCAGTCAAAACAAAACCCCGACAGCAAGTAAGTACTGTCGGGGTTTTATTTTAATGTCTTCCAATATAACTATTCGGGTTGCACTTTCGAAACCAACCGATAGTACAATGCCGGAATATATCGTTTGAAATATACCATCAGCAAGTCTTTTTTACCGATGTATATTTCTTTTTTATTTCTGCGTACGGCTTTAATGATTTTTCGAGCGCAGGTTTGCGCATCGATGCCGTTTTTTTGTCCGTGATCCATTACACCGTGAGGCGTGCCGTCCTTGGTCAATGCATGCAACGACACATTGGTTAAAATACGACCGGGACATACAACCGTCACGCGAATACCCTTTTCGTGCAATTCGGCCCATACCGATTCGTAAAAACCGTGGATGGCATGTTTTGCGGCCGAATAAGCCGACCGTAAAGGAAATCCAAACATTCCCACAATACTGCTGATGGCGACAATATGTCCACTGCCTTTCGCCGTCATTGTCGGAAGGAGCTTCTTGGTCAGTATCACTCCGCTGAAATAATCCACTTCCATAATGCGGCGGTCCACTTCAACATCCGTTTCGATCACCAACGAACGTTGGCTGATGCCTCCGTTATTCACCAAAATATCGATACATCCGAATTTTTGCAACATCCGATCGGCAGTTGCTTCGATCTCCGCTTGATTCGAAAGATCAAGCGGCACCACGAAGCATCGATCGCCGTGAGCGCATGCCGCTTTCACTCGCTCCAGCTCGCTTTCGCGTCGCGCAGATAATATCAATCTCGCTCCGAGTTTCGACCATTCGTAAGCCAATGCTTCACCGATACCCGACGATGCTCCCGTTATCCAAATAACTTTTTCCGAAAATGTCATGTTTTATCGATGTCTGCCTTGCAATACGCCTGCCACGTCGGACAGACCGTATCCGCGAGCCGTAAGCAATACGATGAGATGGTACGTCAAATCGGCAGCTTCGTTCAAGAACAAATCGTCGTTTTGATCTTTAGCCTCGATGACCAATTCAACGGCTTCTTCACCCACTTTTTGCGCTATTTTGTTGATTCCGGCATTAAAAAGCTTGGTGGTATATGAATTTTCCGGCATTTCCTTGCGCCGTTGCGTGATAAAGCTTTGCAGATAATCCAAGAACGATGCTCCGGGTTGATTGCTCTCTCCGAAACAGGTTTCGGCGCCGGTATGGCATACGGGGCCACGCGGATTGGCTTTGATCAGCAGCGTATCATTGTCGCAATCTACCAATATGTCGACAACATCCAAAAAGTTGCCGCTCTCCTCTCCTTTTGTCCATAAACGATTACGGGTACGACTGTAAAAAGTAACCAATTTGTCGGTGGTCGTTTTTTTGTATGCTTCCTCGTTCATGAAACCGAGCATAAGCACTTTCCCGGTTACGGCGTCCTGTATCACAGCCGGAATCAAACCGCCCGCCTTATCAAAATTCAAATTCATTTTTGTTTTGTTGTGTTCCTAAACAGAAGCCTCAAAAGTAATCTTTTGTCTCGGAAAACGAAAATCAAACATGAATATCCGTTTCACACACCTCATTATCCGTTCTTTCTCGTCGATTTTAGATTACAAATCCGCTCTAAGAAAATAATGATGTTCGAAAACGGCATCGGCCAAAAGATCGAAAGTGATCATCTTTTTACCAACAAATTATCCAACGCATATTTTCCGGGACCCGTTATCATCAATACAACAAAGGCCATCAAATAGAGAAAAGCCAACTCGCCGTTGTGTTCGCCGGTCAGTCTGGCTCCGTGAGCAACGAAAAAAGCAACTCCCATGTTGATGATCATCGGAATTAATGCAAGACGGTACAGAAAACCGACAATTACACCGATGGCACAGAAAAATTCGGCAAATATCACCAATGCTGCAGCTGCAGCGCCACCCATTGCAGCAAAACCTTGAGCGGTAGCTTCGAAATTCGTAAGCTTAACCCACCCGTGAGTCATCAACACTCCCGCAAAAGCAACCCGCAATACCAATAATGCAATTGATGTTAACGTGTTGTGCATATTTTGGGGAAATAAAAACTTCTTCATCATATTTTTAGTATTTTATCAATAAAAATAAACCGATTATTCCGGTTTTGGTTCATTTTCCGGTTTCCCTTATCGGCAGAATACCGGAATTAAAAACAGAGGCTGTCTCAGAATATCGAAACAGCCTCATGCAATCTTCCCCGGCATCAATCTTCGGGAGAAAAATCTTCCTTGCCCACTCCGCAGAGCGGACACACCCAATCGTCGGGAATATCTTCGAAAGCGGTTCCGGGTTTTATCCCGCTATCCGGATCACCTTCGGCAGGATCGTATACATACCCGCAAATATCGCACTTGTACTTTTTCATCTTTGTTCTGATTTTAATTCAAGATATTTCTTCGTGAGATATGAAGATTATCTTTTGGCTAAATCGTGGTTAATGCTGTATAAACCATGCGTTCCGAAGATTTCGAACTTGTCTAAAACGGCTTTGGCCGACTCTTCTTCTTCCACCTGCTCGTTGATAAACCAGCGCAAAAATTCTTGCGTAGCCTTGTCTTTTTCGGCAATTGCCACATCCATCAACTTGTCGATCAGGTCCGACACATGGCATTCGTGCTTGTATACCTGTTCGAATACCGCTTGAGGGCTTTCCCACTTATCGGGCACCACATCGATCGGGCCGACGGTTACTTTGCCGCCGCGCTTGACGGAATAGTCGATCAATTTATGTGCGTGCTCCAATTCTTCCGCCGTTTGCTTTTTCATCCAATGCGCGCAACCGTCGAGGCCTGCATCCATAAAATACACGGCCATAGACAAATATAGATTCGACGACCACATTTCCGCTTTGATTTGCTCGCTAAAAGCATCCGATAATTTTTTTGTAAGATTCATATTATTGCATTTTAAGTTTTACATGTTTTTATACGGTACAAAAATCAAACCGTTATGAGAAAAAACGTTTATATAATCCTTGAAAAGCTTGCCCGTGACGAGCTTCATCTTTACACATTTCATGTACCGTGTCGTGTATTGCATCCAACCCCAATTCTTTAGCTCGTGTAGCAATCCTTTTTTTGTCGGCGCATGCGCCGCTTTCGGCTTCGATTCTTGCCTTCAGATTGGTTTTCGTATCCCAAACCACTTCGCCCAGCAATTCGGCAAACTTGGAAGCATGTTCCGCTTCTTCCCAAGCAATCCGTTTATACGCTTCCGCCACTTCGGGATACCCTTCTCTGTCGGCTTGACGACTCATCGCCAAATACATACCCACTTCGCAGCATTCGCCGTTGAAGTGTGCCATCAAACCTTGCAAAATTTCGGAATCGACATCCTTAGCAACGCCCAAGCAATGTTCGTCAGCCCATTCCAACGCGCCGCCCGATACGGATTCCTTGAATTTCGCTTTAGGTTGTTTGCATTGAGGACAAACGTCGGGAGCATCGTCACCTTCGTGCACGTAACCGCACACGGTACAAATAAACTTCTTTTTCATTGTTATGATTCGATTTAGTGAATAATTATTGATTTTGTATGCATTTTTTACAGGTTCCCAAAAAGTATATTTGGGTTTCTTCGGGATAAAGATCGGAGCCGCCTCCGAAAGTCGGAATATCCGTTTCTTCAAGCGGAACATCGTAAATCGCCCCGCATTTTTTACATTTAAAGTGTGCATGATTGCTTGTGTCGCCGTCGTAGCGGACATTTTTTTCGTCGATGAACAAAGCAATCACCGCCTTTTTATCGTAAAACAACCTAAGCGTATTGTAAATCGTGGTTTTCGACAAAGTGGGCATATCGGGAACAAGATCATTGTATATTTGATCAATGGTGGGATGCGTTAAGTGTTCCGACAAATATTGCATGATCGCGACTCTTTGTACGGAAGGCTTGATATCGTGTTCCTTCAAATGATGATATACTTCTTGAATGCTCATTTTAAATAAAAACGGATATTAAAATAATCCTTTAAAATTGATGGTCAATCATCTTTGGATTTAAATTTTATCCTTATTTTAAAATTGAAATGATTACAAAATTATAACAATTTTAATTATGAGCAAAATTTTTCCATATTTTTTTTAATTTTAAACGACATTGAAATAATCTGTTTTGCCGAACTTGAAAATTTCCGGTTTTCACGCTTCATTGCTAACTTAGCTCTTTGTAACTTTATCCCTTCCCCAACGTAAACAAATTAATACATTAAATCCTCATACTTTGGACGAATTTGAGTTATTCGACAAAATAAAGCTTCGGGACCGATCGGCGTTCGACACCCTGTTCCGAAAATATTATGCCGCGTTATGCCGGTTTTCCTATGCTTTTTGTCTTTCCCGCGAGGATGCCGAAGAAAGCGTTCAGGAAATGTTTGTTCACTTGTGGGAAAAAGCCCCGTCGATCGCGGTTGATACATCAGTGAAAGCGTATTTGTACACGTCAACCCGAAACCACACGATCAATTTGGTGAACAAGCAACGGACGGAACTTCGCCATCAAAGTCGATATGCGGAAAACATGGTTGACGACGAGCGCGAAGAGAAAATTTCCGATGCGGAAATATCGGAATTGATCGGCCGCGGCGTGAAGGATTTGCCCGAAAAATGTCGCGAAATTTTTATTCTTTGCAAGCAGGAAGGGCTTACTTACGAAGAAATATCCGCCTATTTGAACATCTCCGAAAAAACCGTCGATAACCAAATGGGCATTGCTTTGCGCAAGTTGCGGGATTTTCTTCGTCCCAAACTGCAAAAAATGCTACTCGTTTTATTTTTTTACTTCTTATTTTGGGGGTAATGAATTTGAGCATTGTCACATTTATGTAATGAAGAATCTTTAGCTAGGCGAAGCCAATTAAAAATGAAGAATACCAGCTTAGCCGAATCATTTATCATTAACAATTGAACATTAATCATTAAAATGAACGATATACCTTACGAACTGATTGCCCGTTACCTTGCCGGCGAGTGCAACGACGACGAAAAGCGTCGAGTAAAAGAATGGAGCCGGCAACACCCGGAGCTCATGGATGAGTTTTTGAAGATTTGGAATCAAACGCTGAGGGAAGAATTTCTCCCGGATGTAGAATCGGCATTGCAGAAAGTGAACCGACGCTTGGATGCGAAGAAAGGAAGCCAAACAAGAAGAATCCTTATGTGGGCGAGCAGCGCCGCGGCCGTGATTCTATTGCTCTGTATTATCGGTATCCGAACTTGGAACGCATCAAAAGTTCCCGACATCGTGGCGGCTTCGTTATCGACCATACAAACAAATACTGACGAAACGCTCGAACATGTATTGGCCGACGGAAGCCGCGTTTGGCTGAATCGCTCGTCACTTGTCCGACATCCCGAAACGTTCGAAAACAATGTTCGCGAAATCTACTTGGAAGGCGAAGCCTTTTTCGATATTGTTCCCGATGCCGAAAAGCCGTTTATCATTCATGCCGGCGGAACGCAGACCCGAGTAGTCGGCACTTCGTTCGGCATCAAAGCCTTTAAAGGTGCGAACGAGGTCGTTGTTACCGTTTCTACGGGCGTCGTTAATTTATCGGCCGAAGGGAAAGCCGACAAAATCGTGTTGACACAAGGCGAACAGGGAATTTGCAACCCGGAACGGCAAAAATTGGAGAAAAACGACAACCCCGACCCGAATGCATTGGCTTGGAAGACCAAACTGCTCGTTTTCAAACAAACGTCGTTAACGGAAGTGTCCCGAGTTATCGAAAATGTTTACGGAACAACAATATCCACGGACAGTTCGGTTACCAATCTTCAACTTACGGGAACATACGATCAATTAAGTTTGGAGGAACTTCTGCAAATCATCGAAATGACGTTGCAAATTCAAGCCAAGCCAAACGAAAACGGAATTTTATTGACACATTAAATTCCTCCGTGGTTCTCAGTGTCTTCTCTGTGGCCCTCTGTGTCCTAAAAATGACACTGAGAACCACGGAGAAGACACAGAGAACCACTGAGTTTGAAAAATAATCAAAAAAATTTCATCCGAATTTGGGGGTAACGAAATCGGAGTTTGTCTCATAAGAAAAATCTATTTTGAGAATCATTGTCGTCATAGTGTTTATTTGTGCGGGAATCCTTTCGGCAAGTGCGCAACATACGGTTTTGGAAAAACGTATCAGCGTGACGCTGCATTCGGTTCCTGCGGAAGAAGCGATCGAAAAAATCGCGGAAGCCGCCGACGTTCATGTTTCTTATTCGAGCGATTTGTTCAAAGGTTGTGCTCCCGTGACGATCACCGCACAAAATCAAATGTTGACGACCGTGCTCAACACGATCTTTGCGCCGTACAAAATTTCCTACACGGTTCATGCCGGGCAATTGATCCTGTTTCCCAAGAAAACAATGGTGATCAAAGAATATACCATTGCGGGAAATATCCTCAACGAAGAGACAGGCGCTCCGATTCCTTACGCGACGCTGCAAATCAAAGGAAAACCCAAAGGCGTGGTGGCCGATAACGAAGGCTTCTTCGAACTGACGCTGACCGAGCCCGAATTGTCGGACAGCTTAACGGCCTCTTGCTTGGGCTACAATCGCCGCACGTTCGGAACCGATACGCTGCTTTCGGAGCCGAGAATCAACATTTTCCTAAAGGAAAAGCCCGTGAATATCGAATCGGTAGTGATTTCTTCGCCCAAGCTTCGCAAGAAAACAAAGGTGATGGGGAATCGGGGATTGTTTACCACGGGATCGATTTATTTGGACACACACGGACAGCAGATCGCGTTGTATATCGACAACGACAAGCACGTGAACGGATACATCCGCAAGGTGAGTTATTATCTTTCGGACAAAGGAAACGTAGAAGCTCCGTTTCGGGTGCGTATTTTGGATGTCGATACATTGGACGGCTCACCCGGTAAGGATTTGATCCCCGAGATTTTGGTGGTCATTCCGCCGCAAGACACGGACGGATGGTTTGACGTCAATCTGTCCGAATACGGGATATACGTGCCGCAAAACGGCTTCTTTGTGGCCATGCAGGGTGTATTCCCCAACGATTACAGTTTTTATGCGGGCGATTCGGAATTCGTCGAAATCGGGAAACGACAACCCAAAACGAACAACGATTTCATTCCCAAATCGATTCATTACGGACAGCGGCTCGGTTATTCGGGCGGCTCCGGAAGCAACACGTGGCATTATTCCCTGTCTCACCGATGGTTTCAACCGGAGAGATATAACCATAATGTGAAGATTTCCGCGGAAATCGGTATTTATTCGAAAAAGTAATCGATTCGATCGAACTGCGCAGCGATGGAAGCGATAAACGTGAATTTTAAAAAGTAAAACAATGAAACATGTCGGTTTAATATATCTGATCATCATTTGGTTGGGTCACGGCCAAGTGAGCGCGCAGTGCAATAACCTGCTGGTGGAAAAAGCCGCCTCTCAAAGCGGCCCCGGCGCCGTGTATCTGCGTGAGTTTAAAGTGAAATTCGACGGAAGCGAGCGAGGCAAAGCCGTTCCCACGGCCAAATATCCGATCCTGTTGAGCAAAAACACGACCTATCGGTTCAACGTGTGCAACGCGGAGGAATCGGAAGGACGGGTGATCTTGCAGTTATATCTGAAAGATCGGTTGATGGGCAGCACGTTCGACACGCAAAGCGCCACCGATTTGCAACGTTTCGACTTCGCTTGCACGAAAACCGCCACGTACGAAGTGGTGATGTCGTTCGACCAAGGAAAATCGGGTTGCGCCGTGGGTGTTCTCTCGCTGATTCCCGATAAGGAAGCGGAGATCGAGGACGAGGAATCGGACATTCTTTACGCTCAAGCCGACAATCCGATCACGATTTACGACGATGAAGACGAATCTGCACACATAGAAGTTTCCATCGACAACGGAACCATCGTCAAAGCGGAACGCGAACATTACATTGTCCGACCGGAGGAAACCGGAACCGCGTTGCTAAGCATCCGCGTGCTTTATCGGAACGGGACGTTGAAAGAGTTCAAACAGAAAAAGTTTGCCGTGCTGACGTTGGATAAACCTTATGCCGACATCGACGGAATGAAAGGCGGACGAATCGGCAAACAAGATTTGATACGGGCGGGACGAATCGAACTTTGGTTCTCGGCCGACATGAAATGCAACTATCGCGTGATTTCGTTCACATTGTCCGACAAAAACGATCCGATCAGCGGCATCACGTCCAATTCCGCCCGACTCAACAAGGCGCAACGCGATTTTATTAACGGATTGCCGGCGGGTACGCGACTGTATGTCAAGAATATTCAAGCAAAAACGACGGACGATGTGGTGACGGATATACAAGCATTTGAAATTGAGATTGAATAAATGTTTTCTGCCATCTCGACCTTGCCGGCTTACATAGCGCCACTGTCAGGGTCAAGACCGCTGACAGGGCTACGCTCCCTGACAGTGGTCGATAGACCCTGTCAGCGGAGGGAACGGTTCTTATTCGACCCTGCCGGCGGCAAAACCAAACACCAACGGAGCATTAAAATATTAAAATATAAATACCATGAAATCCAAACTTTTACATATATTTTTCCTTTTGATCATTCATGCGGCGGCTTTTTCACAGGAAATGCGCGTCGTTTCGGGCGTCATCCGCGACAACGAGGGTTATCCCATACCCGGCGTCAATATCGTGGAAAAAAATACCACCAACGGAACCGTTACGGACATGAACGGATATTATGAAATAACAGTGTGTTTGGGAAGCACGATTCAAGTCTCGTTCATCGGGATGCGGACATCGGAGATGAAAGTTACCGAAGCAAATTCGAAACCGGCGGGAAGCCATGTTCGACCTTCGAGGACCGCGATAAACCCCGTCAACCCGCCGCAACCGCTTCCCGTAAAGGAAAAGGAAATAGAAAACACCCGCATCGACGACCCGGACGAGAACCGTAGCAACATGACTTTTTCCCGCGGCGTCGATCAAACGTTGTCGCCTTATTTTCTGGTAAAAAGCGATTCGGCGGTCGAAGGCGCAATGCCGCTCAAGAAAACGGACGTGGAGGTGAACATCGCCGGAGTGATTGCCGACGTGTGCGTCAAGCAGGTGTATATCAACGAAAGCCCACGCACGCTGGAAGCCGTGTACGTATTCCCCGGTTCCACGCGGGCGGCCGTGTACGGGATGACCATGGTGATCGGTAATCGACGCATCGATGCCAAAATCAAGAAAAAGGAACAGGCCCGAAAGGAATACGAGAAAGCCAAAGAGGAGGGAAAATCGACCACGTTGCTGGAACAACACCGTCCGAACGTTTTTCAAATGAATGTGGCAAATATACTATCCGGTGATACGATCGTTGTCGAAATGCGCTACACCGAATTGTTGGAGCATCAAGGCGGACTATACGAATTTGTGTATCCCACGGTGGTGGGGCCACGATATACGGAAGGCGGCGAACAATGGGCTGCACGCTCCGAGGCGATGTTCGAAAGCGGAATAACGCCCGCATTTTCGATCAATACCGTCATTCAAGCGGGGATGCCGATACGGAAAATCAGCAGTTCATCGCACAGCCTGACCATCGAATCGACGTCGCCCGACTGCGCCGTGGTATCGTTGTCCAATCCGAAGGATTTCGAGGGGAACCGCGACTACATTCTTCATTACGATTTGCAGGGCGGAAAGGTGGAATCGGGCTTGCTGCGCTACGAACACGGCGACGAGAACTTCTTCCTGCTGATGATGCAACCGCCGAAACAACCGACGTCTGACCAAATCCCGTCGCGCGAATACGTGTTCATCGTCGATGTGTCCGGATCGATGCACGGTTTCCCGATCAGCGTTTCGAAGCAATTGATCCGCAATCTGGTATCGTCGCTCCGACCGATCGATCGATTCAACGTGATGTTGTTCGAATCGAGCAACGCCATGCTCTACAAGGAATCGATTTCGGCAACCGAGGATAACATCAATCAAGCGCTGTCGGTGATCGATCAACAACGCGGAAGCGGCGGCACCCGCATGTATCCCGCCATCGTGAACGCCATGAATTTCAAGGGAACCGAAGGTTTTTCCCGAACGTTTATTATCGTGACGGACGGTTACGTGACAGTCGAAAAAGAAGCTTTCGCGTACGTGCGCAGTCATCTGAACGAGGCCAACCTGTTCGCTTTCGGCATCGGCCCGAGCGTCAATCGATACATGATCGAAGGACTCGCGCATGCTGGAGCCGGAACACCGTATATCGTGACGAACCTCACGCAAGCCGAAGAGGTCGGAAAAAAGGCGATTCGCGACATTTCGCAACCCGTGCTGACAAAAATTTCGGTGGATTGGGACGACTTTGACGTGTACGACGTCGAACCCGCAGCCATTCCCGACGTATTTACGGAACGCCCGATTCTGGTGTACGGAAAATACAAAACTCCCGCCAAGGGAACGATCACGGTCGAAGGAATATCGGGTAATTCGCGATACGAACAAAAATTCGACGCGGCGCAAGCCCGAACGGACAACAACCAAGCATTGCGCTATCTGTGGGCGCGCAATCAAATCCGTTATTACGACGATTATGCGCAATATTACGAAGGCGACAACAACTCATGGAACGATTATTACGGGAATCACCAACGAAGCGCGAAACAAATCGATTATGTCACCAAATTGGGTTTGAAATACAATCTGTTGACGCAATACACGTCGTTTTTGGCGGTGGACGAAGAAGTGCGGAAACCGAAACCCGCGCCGGAGCGACAAAGGTCGTCGTCATCGACACCGCAATATAAAGCTTCTGCCCCGACCCCGACAACCGTTACGTCTCCCGATTTTCAATTAGATGAAGAATCTCACCAATTGGAAGAAGTGGTGACGATCGGCTACGGAACGGTAACTAAACGCGATGTGACGGGCGGTATATCAAGTATTTCAACTTCCGAAATATCGGGCGCCGTGCCTCAAGTTTTGCAAGGAAGAGTTGCCGGCGTGGCGATTTCGCAAACATCGGGCGAACCGGGCGATGCATCGAGAATCAGAATCAGAGGAACGAGTTCCGTCACGGACAATAGCAATCCGTTGGTGGTGCTGGACGGCGCTCCCGTGGAATATTCAGCCATTCAAAACATGGACGCAAACAACATCGAAAGCATATCGATATTGAAAGATGCTTCGGCCGCCGCATTGTACGGTTCGCGGGCTGCCAACGGCGTAATCGTGGTGACGTCCAAAACCCCGAAATATCAAAAACTGTCGGTTGCATTGTCCTCGTCGTTTTCGGTGGAAAGCCCCAACCGCTTGCCCGAAATGCAGGATCAATTCGCGCAGGGACGCCCCGTAAACGGAATCCCTGTATGGAATACTGCCGACGAATCGTTTGCTTGGGGGCCGAGCACGGCCTCGGTAAATGCTCCGACGTTTGACGCTTACGATATTTTACGGACGGGACACACGTTCAAGAATTATCTGACCCTTTCGGGAAGGCATCGCAAATACCGCTACGGCGTGAAATTGGGCAACAACACGCAACGAGGCTTTTTCCCCGACTCGAAATTCGGCGACAATTCGGTGAATCTGAAATTGGGACACGAATCAAATTCCGGATTCGAGTACGACATTAATCTGGGATACGCCAACACGCGCGGCAACCGCCTGCAACGCGGCTACAATATGTCGGGCATCATGCAGGGCATACTGCTCACGCCTCCCACGTTCGACAACGGTGCGGGGTCGACACTGAGCGACGGAAGCCAACGCGCGGCGGGAACGGCGACCGATAATCCGTATTGGACGATCGATAACAATCCTTTCGACGACGAAGCGAACCGTTTGAACGGGAACATTAGCCTGAATTACAAGTTATTCCAAGCTTTATCGTTACAGTACCGATTGAGCGGCGAATACCTGTCGGGAGAATCGAAAACCGCGCTGAACCGAGGTTCCGTTTATTATGCGCCGGGGCATGTGATGAACCGCGACGAAAAATTCCGATCGTTGAACTCCGTGCTTACCGCGAAGTACGACAAATCATGGGACGGCCTTCAAATGAATTCGACCGTCGGATACGAATATTCGAACTCGGGACGCAGCATCGACCGCACCGACGGGTACAAGTTAATCCGCCCCGGCGACTATTCCATACAAAACGCGGACAGCGTCGCATATTACGATCAATCGTACTACCGTCATTCCAACGCGATTTTCGCGAAAGTCGGATTCAACTATCGTCAAATGCTGATGCTGGAAACGGCCGCACGCGGCGAGTGGAGCTCAACAACCGCCGATGCACTGTTCTCGCCGTCGGTCGGCGTGGCGGCAAATCTGCACGAAATGTTTGACGCCTATCCGTTCACGCAAATCAAACTGCACGCCAACGCCGCACGCGCCGACAAGGAAACGCCGCTGTATTTGGACCCCGTGTATTTCAATTCGGCCGTGTACAATCTGAACGACGCCTCGCAACATTTCGAAACCCGAGAAGTGGCGCCGGGATCGTTGAAACCCGAATCGATTGCGACTTACGAAACGGGCGCGAACATCGGCCTGTGGAATCACCGCATCACTGCATCGGCAGCGTGGTATTGGAAAAATGGAAAGAATCAGTTGTTGCCCGTTCAAATATCGACGTCTTCCGTGCAACTCGAAAACGGCGGCACATTCAAAACGCACGGGTTCGAAGCGGAATTAGAAGCGCGGATCGTTCAACGCCGCAACGTTTCTTGGTCAACCCGATTCGTCTTCTCGCGCGAACGAAACCGCGTCACCAATTTGGGCGGAAAAACGTTGATGTTGGCGGGAATCGAAGGCGTTGCCGGCTCATACGCAATAGAGGGGCAACCGCTCGGCGTGCTGTATGGTACGGCCTATCAACGCGACGCGCAGGGTCGGATGCTCATCGGCACGGACGGTTTCCCGATTGTAAGCAACGAAATGCAGGTGTTGGGTAACCCGAATCCCGATTGGCAATTGGGCTGGGTCAACAACGTGGAATATCGGAAATTCACGCTGTCGGTGCTGCTCGATTACAAGAAAGGCGGCAAAATGTGGAACGGCACGCGCAACGCGATGAATTATTACGGTACGTCGCAATACTCGGCCGACAACCGAAACACCGCGAATTACATATTCCCCGGCGTACTGCCCGACGGAAGCGCGAACAATATCCCCGTGAATTTTTACGGCGACAACTTGGCCGACAACCGTTGGGTACGTTACGGACAATACGGCGTGGGCGAAGACGGTATCGAGGATGCAAGCTATCTCAAACTCCGCGAAATATCGCTGGGTTACCGCATCCCCATCCGCATTCTCCAAAAACAAACCCGATTGAAAGTTTCGATCTATGCGACGAATATTCTGTTGTACAGCAAATACAAAGGTGTAGATCCGGAAACAAACCTCACCGGTTCGTCGAACGGCTTCGGATTGGATTATTTCAATATTCCGGGAGTGTATAGTATGGGAATAGGGGTGAATTGGGAGTTTTAAAAGAATTTATATCTCGACCCCGGCAGCAGCTATCGCAGCCTACCGGGTCGATAACTCTTGGTATTAAAAACATTAATATTTTTTGTTGAACATTAAAATATTCTCATTATGAAGAACTTTGTATGTATACTTCTGATTTTGTCCGCACCCGTCATGCTCCGTGCGGGAGATTTGAAGGATGTCAAATCGAACATCAAACATGTAACCGTGTATCGACAGGGTGCACAGATTGAGCGCAGTTTGAATGTGTTATTGCCTAAAGGAAAAACCGATATTTATGTTCCCAACCTGTCTTCAAAAATAGACGAAAAGAGTATTCAAGTAACCGCAAACAACGGAATAACCATCGTTTCGGTCAATTTTAATATCGACTACCTAAACCAACAAAATGTCGGTAAGGAAGCGGGACAATTGACCGCAAAACGTAAGCAAATCAACGACAGTATCGAGTTGGTCGGTAAACTGAATCAAGTCTGCCAACAAGAAAAAGAGATGTTGCTGGCCAATAAATCGATCGGCGGCAATGCGGGTGTTAATGTAAACGAATTGAAACAAACCGCGACTTTTTTCAGAGAACGCCTGTCGGAAATAGAAATGATGTTGTATCACAACAAATTGAAAGTCGAACGGATGGCGTTGCGAAGCAATACGATTGCCCGACAATTGCAAACACTCAATGCGCAAATGAATCAGCCCACGGGAGTGGTGAAAGTAACCGTATCTTCAGAACAATCGGTAAACACGGATATGACGTTGATATACTTGATTAACGACGCGCGATGGGTTCCCGCATACGACATCAGAATACAAGATGTTGATTCGCCTTTGAATTTGTTCTATAAGGCGCAAGTGTCTCAGAATACGGATGAGGATTGGGAAAATGTGCGGTTAACGCTCTCGACGGGCAATCCGTCACTGAACAACACTAAACCCGACCTCCAAACTTATTTTTTGACGTTCAATAATTATTATGCGCCCGCAAACGGACAGGTAAATCGGGGAATGTTGAGCGGACGAGTGATTGACGAAACGGGGCTGCCGATACCGGGAGTTAACGTGGTCGTAAGAGGAACAACGATCGGAACTGTAACCGACCCAGACGGAAAATACAGTTTTTCTTTACCCGAAAACGCTCAAATGATCAGTTATTCTTTTATTGGTTACAAATCGACGGAATTGCCCATTACCGGCAGCGTCATGAATGTTACGATGAGCGAAGATGTAATGGAATTGGACGAAGTGGTCGTTGTCGGATACGGTGTGGCAAATGACCTGCAAGGACAGGTAAGCGGAATTAATACCCGGCAGTCCAAACAGGTGAAACAAGTAAAACAACACATTCCGTTAGCTATTCAACAGCAACAGGTAAGCACCGAGTTCAAGATAGATATTCCTTACAGCGTTCCGTCGGATAACAAGCCTTACGATGTTACGATGATCGAATATAAAATACCGGCCGATTATCAATATTCGTGTGTCCCGAAACTGTCTTCCGACGTGTTTCTGATGGCACAAATACCCGATTGGACGGAATATAACCTGCAAAACGGAGAAGCCAATCTGTTTTTTCAAGGCGTATATCAAGGCAAGACATATATCGATACCAAGACACAGGAGGATACATTGAGTCTGTCAATCGGTCGGGATAAGGATTTAGTGGTTGAGCGTAAAATCAAGAAAGACTATCAATCGAAAAAAGTTATCGGTTCCACGACTAAAGAACAAAAAACGTGGGAAATTACCATAAAAAACAACAAGAATATCCCCGTACGCATCAGTATCGAAGACCAATACCCGGTGTCGAAAGACAGTGAAATCAAAGTCGAAGATTTACAATATTCGGGTGCAAAAGCCGATATCGATAAAGGACGTTTGGCATGGGATATGCAGATGAAACCCAAAGAAACCAAATTATTAAATGTTTCTTACACCGTGAAATATCCGAAAAATCGCAAAGTATTGGTGGAATAAACCAGTTGGGGATTATTCCGTTCGAGGAATATACAATTGGGATATTCCGGTGTTGAGTCAATTTTGAGGTGATGGCATAATTTGACAAAAATCACGAAGTGATGACATCTTTGCCGCCCGGGATGTTAATCCCGGGCGGAGGAATAATACCAATTATTTTCGGCAAGCTCGATTCGCGATTTAGAAAGCGATACCGACATTTTTACCGACAACACGACCTATGACATTCACACCGGCATATCCGGTAATTTCCAACCGGCGCGATACGTATGCTTGATATACTCTTTGCTTGCGTCCAGTGCATTGAACGTTTGATATTTGATATCGAAATGCGGATGTCCTTCGATTACCTTGAAATCGTTGCTTGTCACGATTTTCAATTCGTCCGTCGGCGAAATATTGGTAAAAGCCATGTTCGGCCCATCCCATTTCAGAATCTTGTTCAATCCCTGCAAGCGGATGGCCAATACGCCCAGCAACACCATTTCGTTGAACGGGCCCGAATAAGCAAAATTGCTCGTACCTTCCACTCTGCCGGCCGGCGATTCCATACAAGCGCGAATCCAATCCTGTTCGTGGTAACCGTCGACATACCCGGCAGAGCCTCCGGGGACGCGTCGCAGTGTTTGCGGTACATTTGGTTCGCGGCCCGAGAGCAAACGAGGTTTGAAACCGCCGCATTCGCAATATAATACATCCTTCGAGCCGATAAACAGACATCCGCCCAAACCGTCGCGCATCAAATTTAAGCCGTCGGGTAACAGATCGGGCCGATTGGGAAGCAGGCCGCCGTCATACCAATGCACTTTCACTTCGGGCATTGACACTTTAGGCATATTGTTGCGTGCGGGAAACGAGAATTCGACTTTTTCCGATTGCGGCGGCGATTCGGTCTTGATCAATGACGAACTACCTTGTATTTTGTCGGGATATCCCAAATTCAACGCACGATAAACCGGGTCGAGAACATGACAGGCCATGTCGCCGAACGCTCCGGTACCGAAATCCCACCAACCGCGCCAATTCCACGGCGTGTAGATTTCATGATACGGACGCATCGGTGCGGGACCGATGAACAAATCCCAATCCATTGTTTTGGGTACTTTCATCACTTCTTTCGGGCGTTGCAACCCTTGCGGCCATATCGGTCGATCGGTCCAAGCATGTACCTCGCGTATTTCGCCGATTTCGCCGTTCCAAATCCATTCGCATACTTGACGAACTCCGTCGCCCGAATTGGCTTGGTTGCCCATTTGCGTCGCCACTCTGTACTTTGCTGCCAAGCGCGTCAACAGACGGCTTTCGTAGATCGAATGAGTCAGCGGCTTTTGGCAATACACGTGTTTGCTCAGCGTCATGGCGGTGGCTGCAATGACGGCGTGTGTATGGTCTGCCGTCGCCACCATCACCCCATCGATATCCTTTCCCAATTCATCGAACATCACGCGCCAATCTTTGTATTTCTTGGCAGTCGGGTACTTTTCGAAAGTCTTTGCCGCATAGCTCCAATCGACATCGCACAAACCGATGATGTTTTCGGTGGCCATGCCTCCCAAGTTGGGACGGCCTTTCCCGCCAACGCCCACGCCGACGATATTCATTTTATCGCTCGGTGCACGATGCCCCAAGCCGCTTACCACATACGACGGCAAAATGGTTACGCCCGCTGTCGTCACTGCCGTTTTTTTGATGAAATCACGTCGCGATGTATGTTTCATGATTTTATGTTTAAGAGGTTAAAGTTCTTTGATTTTAATGTTTCTGAACCACAGTTTGGTTCCGTGGTTTTGAAGCGAAATATGTCCTTCGTCGAATTTTCCGTAATCGGGGAAATTTGCCCATTTTCCGCTGTTGCGGAGCTTCGTCCACTCGTCCGTATATTTCTCGTACGAAACCACCTCCGTACCGTTAATCAATTGCGTAACTTTATTCCCGTTAACTATCAAGAACAAACGATTCCATTCGCCGACAGGTCTGTATGGTTTCGCTTTCGGCGGATACATGGCGTAATTGGCTCCGTGTATCTGCCAATCTTCCAAAGGATCGGGCCAATTGTCCTGATCGATCAATTGAAATTCAGGTCCCGTTTCGTACGGATACTTGTATTTCGGGTCTTCTTTCAATTGAAAAATAATCCCGCTGTTCGACCCTTTGGATAGTTTATACTCAACGGTAAAGGCGAAGTTCCGATAAACACCGTCGGTGATAATGTCCTGTTCCTCGTTACCTCCGACACCGGACACGGTGAAACATCCGTCCTCCACGGACCACACGTCGGGTATTCCCTGCATGTTGTAACCGTGCCAACCTTTAGTGGTTTTCCCATCAAACAACAACTCCCATCCGTCCTTCTGTTCCTTTTCGGTTAACGTATTGGCCGTCGAATTTTCAATTTCGGAATAGAGCTTCGAAGCGGATTCCGAACCGCCGCAACCGGAAAATCCGAAGAATCCGGTCGCCGCAAAAATGTATAAGACAATTTTTTTCATGATGATGATTTTGTGATGAAGATATTTTATACGTAATTTATTTTGAATGACATTTAATGAATAACCCCAGGGCAGAGCCCCGAGGTATCAAGACCAAAGGTTTTTTTTGTTTCCGACCCAGAGGGTCGGGGTATTAAACCACTTATTATGAATAAAATATGATGATGAAAAACAACCTCCTTTTATACGATCCGCGCAGTCCGAGGTCGCGCATTCGGCGGCATCAGGAAAGAAAATACCGATGCTTGAAGTCGAAATTTACGGGTAATCGTCTTTGATCCTTACCCGAATAACTCCGTTGCGCGTTCCATATTCTTAATAATCGGAACGGAAAAAGGACATTTTTCTTCGCAATCGCCGCATGAGATACAATCGGAACCCGATGCCGAGAGCGAACGATAATGTTGTACGATGCTCGGCGGAATATGTGCCGTATCTAACAGAGCAATGTCAAGATATTTATTGACGGCGGCAATATCGATGTTCGCGGGGCAAGGTTGACAGTGATTGCAATAAACACATTTTCCGCTGAGTTTACCTTTATAGCCGCTGATGATATCCATGTAATCCCTCGCTTCATCGGGTGTATCGAGGTAGCTTATCGCTTGTTCCACTTCTTTTGCCGATTGGCATCCGATAAGAGCGCTGACAACAGCCGGACGAGTCAAAGCATAATGAATGCATTGAGTTACGGACATGGGTTTCTTGAAAGGCGAATATTCGGCCGACAACAATCGACCTCCTCCCAAGGTTTTCATAACGGTTACTGCGATTCCCTTTTGTTCGCAATATTTATAAAGATCGGCTCGTGCAGGTTCAATGGTTACATATTGCTGTTCCGCGAATTGTTTTTCGTCGAAAGTGCTCAAGACATCCGCTTCCGCCGGCGTCATGTCAAAAGCGGGATTGATGCTGAACATCAGCAGATCGATTAATCCCGTTTCCGCAACTTTGCGGGCAATCACCGGATTGTGAGAACTTGCGCCGACGGCTCTGATAATTCCTTTTTGCTTGAGTTCCAAAACATAATCCACGATTCCGTTGGCATATATTTGTTCGAATGCATCTTGCGAATCCATAAAGAACAACATGCCCACGTCGATGTAATCGGTTCCGAGGCTCGTCAACAGGTTTTCAAAATATCTTTTGCAGACAGACAGGTCGCGGCTGATATCGTATTGCTGGTTCAGGTCTACCGAACCGATATGTCCTTGCAAAATCACATCCTTGCGACGATTTCCCAATGCCTTGCCGATATTTCGGCGAACTTCATCGCCCGGCATAAACACGTCTATTATATTGATGCCATGATCCAACGCCGCATGAATGGTTTCTTCCGCAACCGCGTAAGGTTTATTATCCAAATGCTCCGCTCCCAGTCCGATAATGCCGGCAGACATTCCCGTATTCCCTATTTTACGATATTTCATTTCACTAAATACTTTTTAGTAATCGATTAAGCAAAGATGTATTTTTTGTAATGCTAACGAATGTATTTCGGATATGGTTCAAATTAGGACGTGTTAACACTATTTTATATAATCTATAATTAAAGCATACATAACAAATGCGATATACATTATATCCGTTTTTTCGTAACGAGTGAAGACCCTTCTGAATCTTTTGATTCGTCGAAACAGTCTCTCAACCT
>JAVBNP010000059.1:0-5702 GCA_031551455.1 Bacteroidales bacterium
TATTGATAGAATATTAGATTTAAAATTTCAACGTATCAAGAAAAAACAAAAGTACAGAGGATAATGTTACAATTTAGTTCTAAATAGACACAAAATTGGTCAAAAGGTCGAAATTATATCTTTAGTATGGGAATTACGGCAACATTTGTAGTCGAAAGGTGAAGAAAGTAATTAAAAGCGGGGTATTTTCATTTATATAGCATAACATTAGCAATCGGGAACAAGCCGTGAGGTTTTTCACACAACTCATTTCAAACATATCGTCAAAAATTGCACCTTGCGGCGCTTTTTCAATCGTGGTCAATCCTTCCGATATGTGCTCGAATGCCGCATTGTAACGGAATTAATTTCTGCACGATTTTTGAAAGCGGAAGCTCGATTTTCATTAAATCCCGACAACATCGTCATGTCCAATCACAATAATAACCGTCCTCCGTTGTGGACGACGGACTTCATTCTCGTTTTCGCATCCAACCTGCTGTTGTTCTTTTCGTTTTACATGCTCTTACCCGTGCTGCCGTTCTATCTGCTTGAGAACCTCGGCACGAGTGGTTCCACGGCGGGAATCATTCTGTCGCTCTATACCATCTCGGCACTGATGATGCGGCCTTTTTCGGGTTTTCTGGTCGACACGTTCAGCCGAAAACCGCTGTACCTCATCTGTTACGCCTTTTTCTGCGTCATATTTGCCGGCTATGTCGTTGCCGCAACCTTGACACTGTTTATCATCCTGCGCATCCTGCACGGTTTTGCATTCGGTATCAGCACGGTGAGCGGAAGCACGGTGGCGGTGGATATCATGACTTCGGAACGGCGCGGCGAAGGAATCGGTTATTTCGGAATGGCCGCAAATATCGCCATGGCCGTCGGTCCGGTGGCAGGTTTGTGGATTCATCGACATTATCCGTTCGAAGTGTTGTTCTTGGCCGCTTTTGTTTCGGGCATCATCGGATTCTGTACCATCCTGCCGATTAAATCGATCAAAAAAGAACTTCCGCCACCCAAGCAAGCATTGTCGTTAGACCGTTTCATTTTAGTAAAAAGCGTTCCCTGTGTCGCGCTGCTTTTCCTCATCGGCATCGGTTACGGCTCGGTTGCCAACTATATCGGCTTGTATAGCCAAAAAGCTTCGTTCGTGTCGGATGCGGGCGTCTTTTTCATTTTCATTTCGATGGGACTCATCGTGGCGCGTATTTTTTCGGCGAAAGCCATCAACAAAGGAAAGATTGTCCCGATGATTTACGCGGGCGCCGCGGCTTTGATCGTATCTTTCGCCCTGCTGGCTTTATGCACCGGCTCGGTTATGCTTTACTTCACGGCGTTTTTGTTGGGCGTCGGATTGGGCTTCACCAATCCGGCTTTTCAAACCATGCTGATCAACTTGGCCGAACACAATCGTCGCGGAACAGCCAATGCCACGTATTTCACGTTTTGGGACATGGGCGTGGGATTAGGTACGGCATTGGGCGGCTCGATCATCGAAAAGACGAACTTCGGGTGGTTGTATCTGATTTGCACGGGGTTGCTCGTTGTGGGATTGATTTATTTCGGAGCGGTGTCGGCGGGTTATTTCGAGAGGAACAAATTGCGATGATATTTATGTAAGCGCATTTTACTGACATTAAACACTGTCGCATCAACAATAAAATGTCGGTATAACCAGCGTAGAAGTCACGTAGTGACAAAACCTTTGTAAACGGGGGGTGATAACCCCCGGAACGCGAATATGCCGACCGATCCCGAGCCGCGTAGCGGTGACACCTTATCGACTATGCCGTCACTTTGTGACTCCGGCTTGGTTGCCGTATTCGATTCCGAGGATTAAAATCCTCGGCTATGCCATGCCGTCACTTCGTGACTTCAAAAATGATACCGACATTTCGTTGTGACACGATGCTGCTTGTTACAATCGGTTGATATATTCAATTGTGATATCTGACGTTTCATTTTACAGTCTGCAAAATAAAATTCGGAAAAGAGAAATCGACTGAAAAATACGCTTGAAACATTTGAAAATCACGAAATTTTTACTTAAATTTACACAATGAGAACAAAAGAATAACACATCAAAGAGCTTCAAAAAAGATGAATGCCAAAGCGGGTATTTCGATATGGATGATAACAATGATGAAATACTGACAAGGGCCGAGGTGGAAAATTTTATGAACGATAAAAAGTAGAGAAAATATTAAAGCCAAAAATCATGGAAGTAAATGAACGAATTGTGGAAGAATATTTAAAGACAGTTAAAGAATGGTTTTATATGACAGATATACCTTTTAAGGTACCGTCAAACTACAGTAATATCGATATATTAGCTTATGATCCCAAGAATAATCAATACTACGATTTCGAAATAAAATATCGATCTGCTTATGTATTACCTCAAAAGGATATTATGCAGAATAGTGAATTTCAAAGATTTGTCAATCAATTTTTGAGACATGAACGGCAAGATAAGATAGAGCAAATAATAGAATCCGATAAAAAAGTGACAAAAATTTTTGTTACTACACGTAAATGTTTTGGCAAAGGAAACAACATTGAAAATTCATTTAAAGCTGTCATGAAAGAAAATAATTTTGAATCAGAGGTTTGGTATTTCGATGATATTGTTCCTGAACTATATAAAAAGACAAATGAAAAAGGGCGGCATAATACTGAACTAATGCAAATCATACGATTAATTAAAACATATGAGAAATGAAATCGTCAATTAATCAAAGTGATAGAGAAAAGTTTTGGATAAAATGTCTTCTTAATCACCAAAATGATGATGTAGGTGCTTTAATTGAGGCATCAATAAAACGTGCTTATAGAGATTTTAACAGGACTTTGCATGGCATTGTTTCAGAGAGTGATAAACGGAATAGATTAATAATATATTTGTCCAAAATAGTTAATGAGATTCGTATTCAAAAATTCGAATCTCAAGAAGTATTTGATTTTTGGCATAAAAACAAATGTGAATCTTTAAAAAGCATGTTCCAATCAGAATTTCAATATGATAAAATCTGTATCGGACAGTGTCAGAAGTGGATAAATATGACACTAAAATATTTGTTTATTTTGGGTGAGGATAAAATTCCGGGTATAGAAACCAACTATCATTTTTTTCATATTCCAATTGATAACATCATTCAAAAAGAGCTTTCAAATAAATATCAAATTGACAAAATTGGTAATCCTTGGAGCAAAATAGAAAACTATGCGGATTACTTGAAGTATCAAAAGAAGGTTAGAGAAAAAATCAATGACGAAATACCAATGGATATTGAAATCCGACTTTTTAATAATGCTGAATAAAAAAGGTTTTATTTTAATTTTTACATCAACCTATCGAATCCATGAAAAACACTTCCCTCTCCGATCGCATCCGACATTCCGTCTTCGGCTTCGCTTTGGGCGATTGTTTGGGTGTTCCTTACGAGTTCAAAAGCCCGGGATCGTTTGCTTTCAAGCCGTTCGACGGATACGGCACGCACGGGCAGCCGCACGGAACATGGTCAGATGATACCGCATTGATGTTGACCATGCTTGATGCTTTTCCCGACGGCGATTATGATGAAGCATTGCACCAAAACAACTTACGGCGTTTCATGAAAGGCGAATATTCCGTGAACGGAGTTCTTTTCGATGTGGGCAACGCCACATGGCGCGCCATACAAAGCGATTTTACCATATCGACGGATGATGCTTACGGCAACGGCGGTCTTTTGCGGATTTGGCCGATGGTCGCCCTCTCGTGCTCCCAAATATGGGACGACGAAAAGGAATATCGGTTGATGTGTCGCGCCAACGGCTTGACGCATTCCGTACAAGAACTTTATATGAGTTGCTGCCGCCTTTATTGCGATTTGTTGAAAAATTTATACATGGGAGAAGACAAGGCGGATCGTCGTTTTAAGTCGGCATACCGAGATTTGGCAAAAAGAGCCGATTTTAAACGGTACCAAAGGATTGAAGGCCATATTTGCAACGCCATTGCAAACGTGTTCGATACGTTTTTCCGATTTCCAAACTATACGGATATAATGGCGCCCATGAAAGCAATCATCGAAAAAGGCTGTGATACCGATTCGAATGCGGCCCTGCTCGGTGCATTACTCGGAGCCAAAAAGCCCATTCCCGAAAAATATATCGAAAATATTAGGGATTCAGGCAAAATCGATAAATTCGTGAATCATATTTTGGCAACACATCCGATATAAAATTACCCCGAATCCTTATTTGTAACCGTTTTTTTCGCATATTTTTCAGCTTCTTTTCAGTTTTTAATTTGTAATTTGCGAAAAAATCGAAATGAAAATCTTGATTGTGGAAGATGAGCCGTCGTTGCGGGAAATAATGGAACGTTTCCTCGAAAAAGAACGTTACGTTACGGAAACGGCGGCGACATTTCGGGAAGCGCTCGAAAAAGTATCGCTGTACGATTACGATTGCATCCTGCTCGACATCATGTTGCCCGACGGCGACGGATTGACGCTTTTGCGCGAACTCAAAAAGCTGCGCAAACAGGAAAACGTCATTATCATTTCGGCAAAGGATTCGGTGGACGATAAAATCGAAGGATTGGAAACCGGTGCCGACGATTATCTCGCGAAGCCTTTTCACTTGTCGGAACTCAACGCCCGCATCAAAAGCCTTATCCGGCGCAACCGCAATCAAGGCGAAATTGTTGTCGATTTGGGCAACGTTAAAGTGGTTCCCGACAAATTCGAGGTATACGTCAACGATAAATTTCTCGAATTGAACCGAAAGGAATACGATATTCTGAATTATTTCATCGTCCGCCCGAATCGATTGGTCGAAAAAACGACGTTGGCCGAAGCCGTTTGGGGCGACCACATCGATCAAGCGGACAATTACGATTTCATTTACGCCCAAATCAAGAATCTGCGTCGGAAGATGACCGATGCGGGCGCAAACATCGAAATCAAGGCCGTGTACGGTTTCGGATATAAAATGATTGCCGAAGAATCATGAGACTGTCTTTCCGCATCACCTCGCGCGTGTCGCTCGCCCTGCTGATCTTGATGGCAGTGTGGGCCGGGTTGTTCTATTTCATCATTATCGATGAAATCAACGACGAAACGGACGATTCGCTGGAGGATTATTCGGAAAACATCATTCGGCGGGCGTTGGTCGGAGAGGCATTGCCGTCGACGGATAACGGAACGAACAACAGCTACCACATCCGGGAAGTCACACCCGAATATGCCGCTCAAAACCCCGCCATGAAATATTATGACGAAACGGTGTACATCGTGGCGAAAAAAGAAACCGAGCCTGCCCGCGTTCTCAAAACGATTTTCGTCGACACGGAAGATCGATATCACGAATTGACGGTTTCCATCCCGACCATCGAGAAGGAGGATTTACGGGAAGCCATTCTGCATTGGATCGTATTTCTCTATTTGGCGTTGCTGCTCGTGATCATCGGTATCAATTGGTGGATTCTGCATCGGAGTTTCAAACCGTTGTATGTTCTTTTGAAGTGGATGGATAATTTCGGTGTGGAAAAGAAGGTCGTCGAACTCGATAATCCCACGAACGTAACCGAATTTCGCAAGTTGAACGAAGCAACTCTTCGCAGCGCACGCCGAAACATCGAAACGTACGAACAACAAAAGTCGTTTATCGGGCACGCTTCGCACGAGTTGCAAACGCCGTTGGCCGCTTCCGTTAACCGGTTGGAAATG
>JAVBNP010000070.1:0-6838 GCA_031551455.1 Bacteroidales bacterium
TGAAACATGTAATCATCGGATTTTTAAATAATATGCCTTTTATATTTTCCCGATCGATGAATAGCACATCTCCCCTCTCCACATGGGAGAGGGGTCGGGGGAGAGGCTTTTGAATATTTGTATCATGAGCAATTTATTTTATCAGTTGAAAATCGCTCTGCGTAATTTGCGTCGCAACGGTTTGTATTCGGTAATTAATGTGAGCGGCTTAGCGGTAGGCTTGGCCGTTTGCATTTTGATCTCGCTTTGGGTGAAAGACGAGTTGAGTTACGATCGATTTCACAAGGATGGCGACCGTATCTATCGGGTCTTAACGCTTAACAAAGGAAGCGCCGATTATTGGTCGACTTCGCCGGCGCCGTTGGCTTCGTTTTCGCAAACGAATGTTACGGGAATCGAAGCGTATTGTCGAATAGGGATTTATTACCGATATCAATGTTCTTATTTAGATTACGAAAACACCAAATTTCGCGATGTTGCCATCTTGCCCGTGGATACTTCTTTTTTCGATATGTTTGATTTTTCGTTGATAAAAGGTAACCTGCGTGAGCCTTTCCCCGACGATTTATCCGCAATTATTTCCGAATCCAAAGCGAAAGCGTTTTTCGGAGATGAAGACCCCATCGGGAAGATGTTGAAAACGCCCAATGATTTTGCCTTTCGGATAACGGGAGTGATGAAGGATATTCCCGAAAATTCTTCCGTCAGAGCGGATTTGCTCGTGCGATTCGATGTGCAACAACGGACATTCCGGGGAAACGGAAATTGGACGTTGATCGAGGAGGATTGGGGCAGTTCTCAATACGAGACATATTTTAAGTTGGCCGGCGCGGATAACCCCGAAACAATAGCCAAAGCAATCGCCGAAAAAAGAAATATTTCCGATCGAGAAGGATATCGATTACAACCTTTGTACGAAATGCATTTGTACGATTTGGCGGGTCAACCGGCCGGTATTAAAAATGTCTATATCTTTTCTGTCATAGCGGTGCTGATTTTAGTCATTGCGTGCGTCAATCATGTGAATCTGGTAACTGCCCGAGCCGGCAGACGCAGCCGCGAGATGGGCGTTCGTAAAATATCGGGGGCAGGTAAATCGAATTTGTTCGGACAATTGATGAGCGAGACGGCGGTAATGTTATTTACAGCGGCAATTGCGGGCACGGCATTGATTTATTTGTTATTGCCGTTTTATAATGACCTTGCGGGAAAGAACATGCGTTTCGATTTGCTCGACCGATCAACGGTGCTCATCTACTTGTCTTCGGGTGCATTTGCCTTATTGTTGGCGGGGTTATACCCGGCATTCACCATGGCTTCGTTTCGCCCGATCGATGCATTCGGGACGGGTCCCGGCGGAAAAGGAAAGACGTTTTTCCGAAAAATATTGGTTGTGTCGCAATTCGCATTCTCCGCGGCATTGATCGTTGCCACCTTAGTTGTTGCCTCTCAACTGCAATACATGCAAAACATGAATCCGGGATACGACAAAGAGAATATCTTAACGGTTGAATTACCGGGCGTGTCGGGCACTCACTATCGGACCATGATGGAGCGGTTATCCTCCGAGCCGGGTGTTGCCGCCGTATCGGCATCAACTTTCAACAGAATGATTTGCGATTGGAGCCGGGGCGATGTTTGGAAAGATAAGGAAAACCGATCGCCGAGTTTTGCTTTCGGTATGGCTGATCCCGGATTCTTTTCGTTCATGAATATTTCGATCGTTGAAGGAAGATCTTTCCGGGAAATCGGGGGCGGAGATGAAGCAATGTCTCAACGAGGAATCCTCGTGAATGAAATGGCGGCGAAACTGATCGGCGAGGGAGCATCGGTGGTCGGGATGCAGGTGTCTTTTAACGGCGCTAACACGGAAATCGTGGGTGTGATGAAAGACTTCAATTTTCATAATCTGCATTCGGAAATAGTGCCTCTGGTAATTGGTTGCAGCATGGGATGGGAACCATACCTGTATGTAAAAACGGCTCCGGGTAAAACGAAACAAGCCGTAGCTGCCGTCGAAAAAATATGGAAGGAATACAATGCCGATTACGAATTCAACTACGGTTTTTTGGATGATAATTTCGACAGGATATACCGGGCGGACATTCGTACCGGTAAACTGTTCACTTGTTTTGCCGTTATTGCCATATTCATTTCCTGTCTCGGGTTATTCGGTTTGGTGACCTACACCGCCGAAACCAAAACCAAAGAAATCGGCATTCGCAAAGTGCTCGGGGCAAGCGTTCCCGGTATCGTTCGTATGCTGTTGAAAGAATTTGCCGTTTTGGTCGGTATTGCCATGTTGGTGGCTTTTCCGGTTGCCTATTGGTTGTTGGATAGTTTCTTGCAGGATTATGCGTATCGTATTTCCATCGGTTGGCGATTTTTTATCGCCGCGGGATTGTTAACCATCGTGTTGACGTTGCTTACGGTGGGTTGGCAGGCCCTAAAAGCGGCAACGGCCAATCCGGTAAAGAGTATTAAGACGGAGTAAAAGGAGGCCCCCTCCCCGGCTCTCCCCCATGTGGGGGAGGGCCAGGGAGCTAATCAAAGCAGTTTTGAAACATGTAATCATCGGATTTTTAAATAATATGCCTTTTATATTTTCCCGATCGATGAATAGCACATCTCCCCTCTCCACATGGGAGAGGGGTCGGGGGAGAGGCTTTTGAAGATTTTTATCATGAGCAATTTATTTTATCATCTGAAAATAGCTTTGCGCAATCTTCGTCGCGACGGAATATATTCGGTCATCAACGTCGGCGGATTGGCGGTGAGTCTTGCCGCCGTGATTCTCATTGCGCTTTGGGTTACCGACGAATTGAGTTACGATCGGTTTCATCGCAACGCCGACGAATTATATTTGGTGAACACTCAGTGGTTTGACGGACCGGATTGGCGTACTCCTCTGTCATTGTTGCCCGCCGTGACGGCTGAACTGCCGGAAATTGCCGGAGGATGTCGGGTCAGAAATGCTAACATCAATTACTTGGAGTACGAAGGTCGGCGGTTTTACGAGGAAAGGGTAGCCTTTGTCGATTCTTCTTTTTTTACGATCTTCGACTTCTCGTTGGTTGCGGGCGATTTCCGGAATCCTTTTCCCGACGACGAATCGGTGGTGTTGTCGAAAAGCACGGCCGGCAAGATTTTCGGTGATGAGGATCCTTCGGGCAAAATCTTGACGCTTTTCGGAGGTCAATCGGTGCATGTTGCCGGCGTGATGAATGATTTGCCCCGTAATTCGAGCATCGGTGAATATACGGTGCTTTTTCCGGAGAGAATCTTGGGAGGAAGTTGGAGAAACTTTCATATTAAAACATATTTGAGGTTGAGGCCCGGCGTCGATGCGGCTGCATTGAACGAAAAAATGGCGGACGTCGTGAGGAAAAATCGTTCGTATGACGGAAGCATCATTTTGCAACCGCTTACCGACGTACATTTATATCAAGCCGATGGCAAGGCCGGGAGTGCGTTGTCTGCCGTTCGTTTGTTTTCCGTTATCGCGTTATCGGTATTGATCATAGCCTGCATCAATTACGTTAACTTGGTGACGGCTCGTGCCGGGAAGCGCAGTCGCGAAATGGGACTGCGTAAAGTGACGGGAGCTTCCCGTTTCGGACTTTTCGGACAACTGATGAGCGAAGGCGTCATTCTCTTTTTTGCGGCCGGATTGACGGCATTGGTGTTGGTAACACTTGCCATGCCCTTGTTCAACGATTTGTCGGCAAAAAACTTTTCCGCTAATCCGTTGCAGCCGGCTGTGTTATTTATCTTCGGGGTATCATTTGTTGTTGTCGTGCTTTTGGCGGGTATCTGGCCCGCCTCGCTGTTGTCGTCCTTCCATCCGATCGAGGTTTTTAAAAACCAACCGACCGGACAAAACAAAACGGCATTGTTTCGTAAAGGATTGGTGGTGGTACAGTTTGTTTTTTCCGCGATGTTGATTGTCGGTACGCTTACGCTGGGTCGGCAACTTAACTATATCCAAACCATGAATCCGGGATACGATCGGGAAAATGTTTGCGTATTGCCGTTACATCAAATGAATCAACATTTCGATGCCGTGAGGGCCGAACTATTGCGGCAACCCGGTATTACCGATGTTGCGCGGGCCAACGAAATGATCATCGACGTGACCGGACACCAAGATGCCGATTGGGAAGGAAAAAATTCCGATGAATTGGTTCTGATGGCGCGGCTGGATTCTGATGAACATTTTATCCCCTTGACAGGTATCGAAATATTGCAAGGCGAAGGCTTCACCGGCACGCTTGCCGACAGCACGCGGTTTGTCGTGAACGAAACGGCGGTGAAAACGATGGGGATGACTGATCCGATCGGGAAACGATTTGTCTTTCGCGGTATCGACGGTACGATTGCCGGCGTGGTGAAAGATTTTCACATGTACAACATGCACAGAGAGACGGGACCCGTGGTATTGTCCCGTTCGATGGACACCCGATCGTACAATCGATTGTACGTGAAAATCGCCGGCGGAAAAACGACGGAAGTTTTGGCCGACATTAATCGTCTGTGGCAACAATACAATGCCGATTATCAATTCACGTACCGGTTCGTCGACGACACCTTCGACGAGATGCACCGTTCCGATCTGCGTACCGGAAAGTTGGTTTCGATATTTTCCGTCATCGCCGTTCTCATATCTTGTCTCGGTTTGTTCGGTTTGGTAACATTCACGGCCGAGACGAAGACCAAAGAAATCGGGATTCGCAAAGTGCTCGGCGCAAGCGTACCGGGAATTGTGCAAATGCTCACGAGGGAATTTCTTATTCTGACGGGTATCGCCATGGCGATTGCTTTCCCGTTGGCGTATTGGTGGTTGGATAGGATGTTGCAGGATTATGCTTATCGCATTTCCCTTTCGTGGCAGTTGTTTGTTGCCGCGGGATCGATAACGTTTGTGTTAACCTTGCTCACGGTGGGTTGGCAAGCCGTAAAGGCGGCAACGGCTGATCCGGTGAAGAGCCTCTCCCCCTAACCCCCTCTCCCATATGGAGAGGGGAGCGTGTGCTCATCAAAGTAACATTAAAATTTGTAATGATTGAATTTTTAAATAACAAACCTTTTTAATTTTTCCCAACCGATAAAAAGAACGATCTCCCTCCCCCACATGGGGGAGGGTCGGGGAGGGGCTTTATTTATTATGAATTCTTTTCTGAAAATATTCTTTCGCAATCTTCGCAACGGCGGAGTTTATTCGGCAATCAACATCGGCGGGTTGACCGTGGGCATGGCAGTGGCAGGTCTTATCCTGTTGTGGGTGTTTCACCACCGAAGTTATGATCGTTTCCACGAAAAAGACAAATATTTGTACAAAGTATGGACGCGCAATGACGCTAACGGGTATCTCGATAAAACACCCGCGGTATTGGGGCCGACGCTTACGGAAAATTATGCCGACTTTGCGGACATGACACGATATGGTCAACAAGAAATTCCGTTGATGTTTATCGAAGAGAACAGTGCTTTGTTTGGAGGGAATGAGTTCATTACCATAGGTACGACCGATCCGGGCTTTTTGCGCATGTTCAATTTTCCGTTGTTGCGCGGCGATGCAAGTACGGCACTGAACGAGCCGTTGTCGCTCATTTTAACCGAAAGTGCGGCTCAACGCATATTCGGCGATAAAGACCCGATGGGAAAAACGATTTCGGTATGGGGTAACGTTCATTTTACCGTGACCGGTGTTATGGCCGACCTTCCGGCGAATACCGAATTCAAGTTCGATGTGTTGGTCCCGATGAAAAGATTTGAACCGGACCTTTCATGGATAAGCAAATCGAATAAGTCCCTTTATGTCGAGTTGCGCCCCGGCGTCGATGCCGGGACTGCCGGAGTCGCCATTCGAGATATCGTGGAAAAACATACCGACGGCCGCGATCGCACCGAGACTTATTTACAACACGTTTCCCGATGGCACCTTTGGTCGAATTTCACCGGCGGATTGATCGAAACCTTACGCATGTTCACGCTGATCGCTTTATTGATCTTATTGACGGCCTGTATTAATTTCATGAATTTACGTACGGCGCAAAGCGCCAAATACGCGAAAGAAACGGGTATCCGCAAAGTCATCGGGGCTCGCCGTTCCGGATTAACGGTTCGATTTTTGGGCGAGTCGATATCGATCACCGTTCTTGCTGGTGCGGCTGCGGCAATCATCGTGTCGCTGTGTCTTCCGTATTTTAATGCGTTGACAGGCGAACAAGTCGGTTTGAATTTCGGAAATCCGGGGTTTTGGGCCGGTATGGTATCATTTGTCGTACTTACGGGTCTGTTGGCCGGCAGCTATCCCGCGTTCTACCTGTCGTCGTTTCTTCCGACGAAGGTATTGAAAGGAACGTTTACGGGCGAACGCGGTTTTTTGACTTCGCGTAAGGTACTCGTTGTGGCGCAATTCATGTTTGCGGTGATATTGATCGGTTCCACGTCGGTAATTCAACGTCAGATACATCATGCAAAAGCGCGCGATATCGGTTACGATAAATCCCGATTGATATCCGTGCAATTAGGCAGTCAAGTACGTCATACCAAAGAATTGCTTCGTCGCGAACTGCTTGCTTCGGGTGTTGCGGAGTCTGTGTCGAACAATTTTGCGGCAATGACCGAAAGTCAAAGTACTTTTTCGGATACTTGGTGGAGAGGCAAAAATCCGGAGGATGATATCATTATCGAACGTAATTATGCGGAAGCGGATTGGGCCAAAACCACGGGCGTGGAAATTATTCAAGGGCGCGACATTGATATTCGGGCGTATCCCAACGATTCCACGGCCATGTTGCTGAACGAAGCGGCGGTAAAAGTCATGGACTTCGAC
>JAVBNP010000285.1:0-12355 GCA_031551455.1 Bacteroidales bacterium
GAATGCGATCGTGCTTGGGCGTGTAGATATCGGTAATCAACGAATATATGTTCCAACATTGTTTTTTTTCGGGAACTTCGGGGTCGGCTTCAAACACGATGCGTACGGCGGACAGATCGTATATTTCTTCAAACGGAACGCCTTTATGCTGCATCTTGTAATAGATGGAATAAATGGACTTTGATCTCCCGGTAATTTCGTATTTATAGTCGTTTTCGTCGAGTTTTTTCCTCACGGGAATCATAAATTCCTCAAGCGCTTTGCTTCTATCTTCTTCGCTGTCTCTCAGTAAATTGACAATGTCCGAATAAATTTTGGGATGTCGGTATTTGAGACTCAGATCTTCGAGTTCCTGTTTGATGGAATAGAATCCCAAACGATGCGCCAACGGTGCATACAAATAAATTGTTTCGCCGGCAATTTTGATTTGTTTTTCGGGCGACAAGGCATCCAATGTGCGCATGTTGTGCAACCGATCGGCCAATTTGATCAAGATTACCCGCAGGTCGTCGGAGATGGTCAACAACATCTTTCGAAAGTTTTCCGCTTGAAGCGAAGAATTGTTGTCGAAAACGTCCGATATTTTGGTCAATCCGTCGACAATGGCGGCAACTTTTGGTCCGAATTGATTTTCGATGAATTCCAACGTATAGTCGGTATCCTCCACCACATCATGCAGCAAAGCAGACACTACCGAAGTGGTGCCCAATCCGATTTCTTCCACCACGATACGTGCAACACATATCGGATGGATAATGTACGGCTCACCCGACTTACGGCGAGTGTTGCCGTGCGCCGCATGCGCCAAATCAAAAGCCTTGCGAATCAAGTTACGATCTTCGTCCGAACGAACAAACGTACAGGCACGAAGCAAATCCTGAAACATATCCTGAATGGCAATTTCTTCCGCTTCCGTCAGTACCGACATACACCCTATTAATAATGAAACATAACTTGCAAAGTTACGCGATAATTTCCAAAGAACCGTCAAACAAATAAAAAAATCATGCAAAGCCCGTCAAATAAATTTTAGAGCAATTTCGAAGAATTTAATGTTTGAGAACCGGCGGCGACAAACTTTTGAAGAGATTATTTTGTTATAATGTCGAGATGATCAACCGGTCTTTGGCAGCCGAGATAAAAAGATTACTTTTGTGTGAATATTTCGGGTATGTGTGAGACATGGATGATTATCTTTGCGGCGTTGTTTTGTTTGGCGATTAACCTCCCATTCGGGCATTGGCGCAGCAAGCAACAAAGATTTTCCGTTCCGTGGTTTGTCATGATACATGCTCCCGTTCCATTGATCATTGCCTTGCGGCTTTGGCTGAAAATCGATTGGGTATTTATTCCGCTTTTTGTCGGAATATCCGTGCTCGGTCAATATTTCGGAGGAAAATCGAATAATGTGTCGAATTCGAGAAACGATTCGCCGTGAAGAATTCGGGCAAACGATAATAATTGTCCGTCATGTTCCGTTAATTTTAAAGCCGGAGATCGTAAAATATTGATATGTCCAAATAAAAACCTGATTCCATGAAAAAATTTCTTAAAATCTTTTTGATCGTTATTGCGGTTATTTTTCTGATACTGCTGGTAACGCCGTTCTTGTTCAAAGGCAAAATCATTGAAATTGCCAAAAAAGAATTAAACAAAATGCTCACGGCACAAGTCGATTTCTCGGATCTCACGTTATCTTTTATTCGTAATTTTCCGAATGCATACGTTGCGTTGGAAGATTTGACGGTGATCGGAACGGGTGAGTTTGAAGGAGACACGTTGGTTTCGTTCAAAAAGTTCAGCTTGACGGTCGATATCATGAGCGTTATTAAAATGGAGAACATCGAGGTAAAATCCGTATTGTTGGATCAAGCTCGATTGTACGCACATGTGGCCGAAAGCGGTCACGTCAATTGGGACATTATGAAACCTTCCGATGAGCCGGAACCCGAAACGCCCGAAGCAACTTCCGATACCAATATCAAAGTGGCGCTCAAAAAGTTCGAAATACGCGATGCAGATATTACCTATCGCGATGATTCGAGCAAAATGACAGCAACGGTGAAAGATCTCGATTTCTTGTTGAAAGGTAACATGGCAATGGATTATTCCGATTTAAACATGGAGCTTACCACACAGGCCGTTGATTTTTGGATGGGCGGTGTCCGTATGTTGAAAGAAGCTCGTGTCGGATTTGTTTCGCAAATCGGCGCCGACTTGAAAAACATGGGATTCACTTTCAAGGATAACGAATTTAAGTTGAACGAAATCGTTTTAAAATTTTCCGGTTCCGTACTGATGCCCGAAGACGATATTATCACGGACATTACGTTTGCGACCGATAAAACCGATTTCAAGAGTTTGTTGTCGCTCATTCCGGCCATCTACATGAAAGATTTCGCATCGGTGAAAACCACCGGAAGCTTGACATTGAAAGGCGGCGTGAAAGGTACGTACAACGATAAGCAAATGCCCGATGCGGATATTAACTTGACCGTCGAAAACGCCATGTTCAAATATCCCGACCTGCCCAAATCGGTCGACAAAATCAATATCGATGTGAAAGCACATTACGACGGTACGGTATTCGACAGGACGACCTTGGATGTCGACAAATTCCGTTTCGAAATGGCCGGTAATCCGTTCGATATGGAATTACACGTGAAAACACCCGATAGCGATATGCAGGTGGCAGGCAAGTTTGTCGGTAAAATAGATTTTAACTCGGTTGCGGACATTGTTCCGTTGGAAAAAACCACATTAACCGGCTTGTTGGATTGCAATCTTACGTTGGCCGGCCGCATGTCGACACTTGAAAAAGAACGATATGAAGAATTTCAAGCGGAAGGAATGTTGAAATTGACGGGATTTAATTTTGTAAGCGCCGATTTTCCGCAAGGAGTCAAAATATCGGGCACGCAGCTCAATTTCACGCCCAAAAAGGTTGATTTGGTGAACTTCGACGCCGTTATCGGACGTACGGATATTGCCATGAACGGAACGCTCGAAAACTTTATTCCGTATGTATTCAAAAACGAAACTATTCGCGGGAAACTCGATTTTAAATCGAATACCGTCGATTTGAATGAATTTATGGGTGAAGAAGAAACGGCCGAAGCAACTCCCGCAGATACAACATCGTTGTCGGTGATTGAAGTGCCCAAGAATATCGATTTCACGTTGAATGCCAAAGTCGGCAAAATTTTGTTCGATAAATTGAACATCACCAATACCGTCGGTACCTTGTTGGTGAAGGACGGAAAAGTGCGCATGAATAATCTCGGCATGAATTTGTTGGAAGGCAGCATGGTGCTTAACGGCGAATACAATACGCAAGACATCAAGAAACCGTTGGTTGATTTCGATATGAAGATTTCCCATTTTGATGTTTCCTCAACGTTGTCGTCGTTTTCCGTGCTCGAAAAAATGTTTTCCGATCCGCAAGACTATGTCGGCAAAGTATCGGCTACGCTGACATTCAACAGTCTGTTGGATCAACACTTGAGTCCCGTGTTGAACAGTATCCTTTCAAAAGGTCAATTACAAACGCAAAACATCGAAATTCGCAATTCGAAACTTTTCGGAACGTTGGCCGATCTTTTGAAGAACGAAAAATTGCGCACCATTTCGCCGAACGACATGACCATTAAATATGAAATCAAAGACGGGCGAGTAATGCTTGAACCGATGCAATTCAACGTGGCGCAAACCAAAGTTGATCTTTCGGGCGATCAAGGTTTGGACATGACATTGAATTATAACGTAAAAGCGGCAATACCCGTTTCGGCAATCGGTTCTGGCGCCGGCGATTTATTGAAAAAAATTCCCGGCGGTTCTTCCATCAAGGAATTGAAAGTAACGGGACACATGGGCGGTACGGTTAAAAAGCCCGAAGTGAAACTCAGCATCGCCGATATGGCGGGCGAAATTACCGAAGCAGTGAAAGCGCAAGTCACCGAAGCGGTGACGCAAAAGGTGGATGAGGTGAAAGCCCAAGCCAAGGAAGAAATCAATGCGCAAGTAGATAAGATCATGGCCGAAGCCGAAAAACAAGCGCAAAATATTCGCGATGCCGGCAAGCAAGCGGCCGATAAGCTTCGGAGTGAAGCCAACGCCAATGCCGATAAGTTGATCGATGCCGCTAAATCGAAATCGGCAATCGAAAAAGGATTGGCAAAAACCGCTGCCGATAAACTGCGCAAAGAGGGCGAAAATAATGCGCTGAAAATAGAGCAGGAAGCCGAAAAACAAGCAAATTCCGCTCTCGAATCCGCCCAAAAGAAAGCGGATGAGCTCAAGAATAAGTGATTACCGATAAGATCGGTTAAAACTTCTTGGGTTTTTAAAATCTGAGAGGTTTATCACATGAAATGATATCCAAACAATAACGGCCGAATATGCATTCGGCCGTTATTGCTATCCTAGGGTTATCGACCGGTCAATTATTCGATACGATAAGTCTCGATATTGAGTATTCCCCTCAAAAAATCCCGTATATCCATTCGTTTTTTTCCTTCCGCCTGCAAGCTTTCAATGACAAGCCAACCGTTTTTTGCCGCTATCCGCAAAAATGTTCGGTTATCCGATTCGATGGTGCCGGGAGTGCATGACAGCGAACCCGACAAGATGTACGTGGTGTAGATTTTGAGCGTCAAATGTTCTCCTTTCGGCGTGATGAGGGTTGTCCATGCGCCGGGGTAGGGGGAGAGTCCTCTGACAAAATTATGCAAATAGGAAACTTCTCGATTCCAATCGATGTTGCATGTTTCCCTGAAAATTTTGGGAGCATGCTTCGGTTCATGTCGTATCGGCACGGAATCCTGTGGTACGGATGTAAAAGTTCCGTCGGCGATGGATTTTACTGCTTTCGTTAAATGTTCGGCGCCGTCGTACATCAATTTATCGTGTAACGTTCCCGCATCATCGCCGGGACATATTTCCGTTTTATCGTACGAAATGATATTTCCCGTATCGATTTCTTTATCGATAAAAAAAACGGTTGTTCCCGTCATGGTTTCCCCGTTAATGATTGCCCAATTGATCGGCGCCGCGCCGCGATATTCGGGCAACAGTGATGCATGCAAATTAACGGTTCCCGATGGCGGCATTTTCCAAACCTCTTCGGGAAGCATGCGAAAGGCAACCACAACAAACAAATCGGCTTGAAAACAACGTAGCTTTGCGAGAAAATCGGGATTTTTCAATTTTTCGGGCTGTAAAATAGGCAGTCCGTGTTTTACGGCACATTGTTTCACCGCCGATTCCCGAACTTCGCGACCTCTTCCTGCCGGTTTGTCGGGAGAAGTTACCACGGCGACCACATCAATATCCGATCGGAGCAATGTTTCCAATGATGTTGCGGCGAACTCGGGCGTTCCCATAAAAACGATACGCATACGATATATGTGTAAAAGAGATAAATACTCACGTTCGGTATCCCGAATCGCTTTTTAATTCGGCAAAGGTAATCCTAATTTTTCCGAAACGGAATCTTCGAGATTGACATGTAAAAAATCACATCTTTATCTTTTTATTTTTTCCATATTCCATGTAGTAAATTTTAATCAAAAGCAAGAAGCCCGAAATAAAGAGGGGGCCAAAAATAATTCCCCAGAAACCGAATAGCGGTATTCCCAATATGACACCGAAAATGACGATCAGCGGATGCGTGTCGGCCATTTTCTTCATCAGTATCAAGCGGCAAGCATTATCGGCATTGGTTATGATCAGTATTCCGTATAACAATAATACAATGCCTTGCCACATCTCATGGTTCAATAACAGAGAAATGGCCAATGGCAGCCATATACCCGCTGTACCGATTACCGGCAGCAAACCCAGCAGGGCTGTCAGGAAAGCCCAGAAAATGACATTATCCACTCCCAGCATCCAATAACCCAAGCCTGCCACAATGCCCTGCACCAGCATAATCAATGGTAATCCCACGGCATTGCTGTAAATCATTTGCTTTACTTCGCTTTTGATCATTAAAACACATTCCCGATCGAAAGGCAAATGTTCTATCACAATCTTTTCCATTTTGCGGCCGTTGGCAAGCATGAAGTAGAGCACAATCATCATCATGAAAAGATTAAAAATGAAACTGTAGGCTGTATTGAGCAATCCGGAAACCACTCGGGTAAGTATATCTTTTGAGTTGGCAAAGATATCCTTTGGCAGTATGGGGTATTTGATATAATCGCTCAGCGAACTTAAGAATTCTTCTACTCTGTTTTGAACACCCGAAAGGTCAATGGTAGAAACTTCGGAAGCGACTACTTGGTAAACAAAAAATCCGATTCCCGACAGCACCAAAGATATCGTAATGACCAACAATGAAGAGGCAACCCACCGTCGCCAATGTTTCTTTTCGGTAAGATAAAACATGGGCACGCGGAATACGACATAAAGCGTAATGGCTCCCAAGAAACAACCGACAAAAAAAGACAACTGCTTCCAAATAATAATGCTGAGAAAGATCAGTACAAGTAAAAAGAAAAACTGCCTGAAAAATGCACTGTAATTACTGTTTGATGGTGGCAATAAGTTCATAAATTATTTGTTTTTAAGTTAATTGAAATAGAAGTAATTTTCCGCCCGATGATGAGCTGATTTTATATCATTATCCGTGTGACGACGGATATGAGGCTGTGTCAAAAGTCAAAAAAGCACATCATTGCAAGGAGGAATGACGAAGCAATCTCGTAGAAATCAAAAGATTGCTTCGCTATCGCTCGCAATGACGCAGTAAAGAAGGCTTTTGACGCCTCCTCATTCATTTCATGTCCTTGCCGGTTTACTTTTCGCCGCCGAAACGGAAAAAAGCGCCGATCATAAACACCCCGTTGTATGTTTTGGAGTTGTCCGAGTCAACATCTTTTTCCACCTCGGTCAGTCCGATGGTGTAACGAGCATGCACGCCCAACGGCAGCTTCGGTATCTGAAAGCCGACACCGAAACCCAGCGAAAAGTCCACTGTGTTCAATTGGTCATTGATGTCCCAACTATCGTTGTATGACAGGCTGCCTGCAGCCATCTCGTATTCGGCCGACGAACCGACAAGAAACCCTATCTGCGGTCCCGCTTCCACATACAATGTACGCGGGATGATGTTCACTTGCAACATCATGGGAACAGTGATGTAGTCGGTTTTGATGGTTGCCGTAACCGATGTGCCGCTGATGCCTGCAATTGTTCCCGAATATTTCATTCCTTGGTTGGAATAAAGTACTTCGGGCTGTAACCCGACAAATCCGCCGGCAAAGGTGTAATTAAGCAGCAGACCTGCGTGGAAACCTGTGCGGTACTTGTTGGAACCATCGGCTGTAAAAGCGTCCACCACTGTTTGCGGAACATCTATATTATCGTAGTTCGCAATGGTTGCGAAATTGGCACCTCCTTTAATTCCGAAGGTGAACTGAGCATTGGCAGCTGCGGTTGCAGCCATGATTATGATGATAATTACTGCAATTCTTTTCATTTCCGTAAATTTAAAAATTCTGCTAATGATAAAAATGTACTTTTTTATTGAGGTTGGTGATTATCGGACGGTTTTGTTGCATTCTTCCGATTTTTCCATGATATCGAGCCATTCGGGCAGCGTACTTTCACTTGTTTCCCAAATAATGCGCGTGAGTTCGTCGGGAGTTATTCCAAGTCGCACGGCATAGAAATCTACATCATGTTCATCCTTGAATTTTTCTTGAACCAACCTCAAAAATTTGACAAATATTCTTGCTTCCTCCATGCCTTTGTAATTAAAAAAAATTCACACTTCCTTTCAAAGTGTAAAAATACCTTGATATTCATAAAAATAATGTAAAATAGATAGTTGTATATGTTAAAATTATATAAAAATAGTATCTATTATATAGTATTAAAATATTAGAATTTATTTCTGTCACTGTTGCTGAAATCGCGGATCGTAAGTTCGATTAGAATATCGAGGCATTAAACAAATAATGTTGTACGGATGTTGTAACTTATCATAAAAGGACAAAAGATGGAAAAGTATCGAAAAACATAATGTCATGAAAACAAACGTAGAAAAAGCACCTGATTTCAGGCAAGATCCGCACCTAAATGCGGCAACGAAAAAATATTTGGAAGTATTGAATTCTGGTGGCGTTCCCGTCGAAAGTCTTTCGACGGGGGAAGCCCGCAAAGTGCTGGAGGAAGTACAAGCATCTGTAAAAGTAGATGTATCGGGCATTGATGAGACGGAAAAAATAATTTCGGCAGACGACTGTAACATCAAACTGAACGTGGTACGCCCCAAAGGGAAAAAAGGCAAATTACCAGTTTTCGTTTTCATTCACGGGGGTGGTTGGATTTTGGGCGACTACCCGACGCATCGCAGAATGGTACGCGACTTGGTTGCAGAGTCGGGTTTTGCGGCAGTATTCGTCAACTATACACCTTCGCCCGAGGCGAAATATCCGCAGGCGATTAATGAAATCTATGCCATCGTGAAATGGCTCGGGGCCAACGGAGATCGGTTGGAAGTTGACAGCAAGCGTATGGCCTTAGTGGGTAACAGTGTCGGAGGAAACATGTCGGCAGCAACAGCATTAATGATCAAAAACCGGAAAGGTCCCGCCATTAAACTATTGGTCTTGTTATGGCCTGTCACCGATGCCTATTTCGATACCGACTCGTACAATGTGTATGCGGAACAACGGTTCTTGACCGCTTCGCTGATGAAATGGATGTTCGAACAATATACCACCGACAAGCAACAACGCAACGAAATATATCATTCCCCGTTAAGGGCATCATTGGAAGAACTGAAAGGACTTCCTCCCACACTGGTTGTAGTGGCCGAAAACGATATTCTGCGAGATGAGGGTGAGGCCTTTGGTCGAAAATTGGACGAAGCGGGAGTAAAAGCAACCACCGTTCGCTACAACGGGGTAATCCACGATTTCGGATTATTGAACGGATTTGCCGAAATGCCCGAAACACGATCGATGTTTACATACGTGGCGGCGGAACTGAAAAAATATTTGAATGATTGAAACTATAAGTGCTCATAATATCAATAAATAAACCGAATATGGAAGGATTGGGAATATTTTGGTCTATTATTATCGGACTTGCGGCAGGAGCAATTGCCGGATGGATAACAAGAGGCTATGGATTCGGATGTCTCGTGAATATTATCGTGGGGCTTATCGGGAGCGTTTTGGGCGGATGGATTTACGGATTGCTCGGGTTTCAGACTCATACCGTATGGGGTGTATTGCTCATGTCAATTGTGGGAGCGGTTGTCCTGCTCGGGATTATTTCGTTGTTTCGTAGAGGTGCGGATTAACCAAGTATATTTAAAAGCAGATTACCATGGGTTTATATTCGGAATGCCGTATCGGATAGTTAAAAATTCATCGCGAACCGGTATTCGATTTTTCGAAAAAACTCAATATTTATATTGGTTCTTCTAACCCTTATTTTTATTGAACACAACCATTTAAATAACAGTAAATAAATATTTTGATAAAAATTAATATCCTTTATTTCAGCATGTTACGATCAAAATAAGCAACTCAACAATGTCGGAAAATGACTTTTTATTTTATAACATTCTAAATATAAAATCATTTTATATAAATAATAGATTTGAGACTTTTATATCTTACAACTCCATATTTTACATTTTAATTCATGTTTTTTGATAAAAATATATATTTTTGTGACTTCTTTTTACGCCACTTTAGCTCAGCGGTAGAGCAGCTCACTCGTAATGAGCAGGTCGTGGGTTCAAATCCCATGAGTGGCTCCGGGAAAAAAATAGTTTGTTTCGCACAATATTTTTTGACAAACGGTCGTTTTCGTAAGACGGCCTAAAAATAATTTTATTCAATGTGGTTCCGTTTTTAAAAGGATTTACATGAAATATTATACATACATTCTTTTCAGCCCCGATCGTTACCAATACTATATCGGGCAAAGTCATGAGCCGCCGGAATATATGGCAGACGTACATAATGCGGGAATGAGGATGGCCACCAAAAAAGGAGCGCCCTGGCAATTAGTATTTGCCAAACAATTCGAAACAAGCTTCGAGTCTCATTTACTGATGAGAAAGTTGCAAACGATGAAGAGCCGTAAGTATTTACGATATTACATAGATTATTTGTCGGGGGCGAGCAATTAATCCTCCAACCTTCGGAAACATCTTCCGAATACTTCTCTTTTTGCGAAAAAATAAAACACTCGTTTTGAAAAACGGAATATTTATTATTCAGGTTGATGACACATCTGTTTTCGACACGACCAATCCGATCACTTTGCTTTTTCAGCTTTAAACGGAAAAATTTAGTTATTTTTGCCCTTCATTTATGGCAAATATAAATATTTAATTCGTGCGAATCGGCCATTTTTATGCTTTCGATATACCGAAAAATCGACGAAAAATTTGCGATAAAGCATTGTTTATTGATCTGTCTTATATTTTTTATTGATGAAATCTTTGGAGCCCACACAATATCTTCTGCAATCGGTACATACGGGAAATGAATTTTCGGACAAAGGATGGACGCTCGATCCGCCGAACGAAACGGACCCTTCGTTGATTCGGACAATATACGAGGAAGTACGGTTAGATGTTAAAGACCCGTCGTGGGGAATTTTCCGTTTTGCCGATTGGTTGCCCGTGCAACGATATCTTCACGGATCGTCGGCGCCCGTTACCTACAAAAGCGAAGGGCTGGCGCAACGTTTGGGACTGACAAATCTCTATGTTACTTTCAGCGGGTTTTGGCCCGAAAAAGAAGCCGGAATGCGGACTTGTTCTTTTAAGGAAACCGAAGCTTATTCGGTGTGCGGACGCTTGAATCCCGATACCAAAGATGTGTTGGTTGTTGCTTCGGCCGGCAATACCGCCAGAGCTTTTGCTCGCGTTTGTTCGGATAACGACATTCCGTTGGTGCTTTGTGTACCCGAGGATAATTTGGACGCATTGTGGTTTGACGAACCGATAAAAAATAACGTAAAGTTGTTCTGCACCCGTTCGGGCAGCGACTATTTTGACGCCATTCATCTATCGAATATGATTTGTGCTCTTCCGGGCTTTTTTCCTGAAGGAGGAGCCAAAAACGTTGCTCGTCGTGACGGAATGGGAACCACTGTTCTTTCGGCAGTCGATCGGATCAAACGAATTCCCGATTATTATTTTCAGGCGGTCGGAAGCGGAACGGGAGCCATTGCGGCTTGGGAAGCCAACATGCGTTTGATTGTCGACGGACGTTTCGGTACACATAAAATGAAATTGATGGTGTCGCAAAACGAACCTTTTTTACCTATGTACCACGCTTGGAACAAGGATTCGCGTCAAATGTTACCCTATGACGATGATGAAGCGCGCCGTCATGTCGAAATCATAGATGCGAAAGTATTGTCGAATCGTAAACCACCTTACGCGATTTACGGCGGATTGTACGATGCGCTCAAGGATACGAAAGGCGAAATATTGACGGCAGATAATTCCAAAGCCGCCGAAGCTTCCGCTTTATTTGAGAAAACGGAAGGGATTGACATTCATCCCGCTGCGGCTGTGGCAACCGCCACGTTAATCGATCGGGTGAAAGCCGGCGCAATCCCCGCCGATGCCTGCATTATGCTCAACATCACGGGTGGCGGAGAAAAACGATTTAAACGCGATAAAAAAATACGGTACATGAAACCCGATCATATTTTTGATATAACTCCTGCCGTGGAGGATGTTAAGACGATTATGTTGAAGGTTTTCGAATAATTATAAGTTTTGCATGTTTTTGTATCTGCTTCAAACGCCGCGAGTCGTATAAAAATAAACAATTGCCTAATGTTACGAGTGAATAAATGAACGCGTTACAAGCGCGCGCAAACGGTGATACTAAAAATATGTATTCACGGCAAATTCGAACTGGTTAATAAATATTGATTTGAAAACGGTGATATTATTTTGCTCATAAAACAACAGCATCGCTTTTTTATAAGCAACGGAATCCACTGTTCGAAATGACAGAGGACAATAGTTATTTGCCAAGAGAACGGCATTGCTTACAATTCGCGCGGTTCGTTTATTGCCGTCATTAAAAGCTTGAATGTAAGAAAGCAGTACCAACAATAACAATGCCTTTTCAAATACATTATTTTTATTGTTCACAAGGGTACACATTTGTTCCATTGCCTCTCGTATTTGGAACTCGTTATCGAGCGGCTTATAATTCGTTCCCGTTATACCTACGCGGCGTTGCCTTACATTACGATCAACGTCCAGATCCTTAATCAGAATGGAGTGTATATTTTCGATTTTGGTTACGCTCAAAGAATTCGAATAGTCCGGATTTTGAAGTATAAAATCGAGCGCATCCTT
>JAVBNP010000291.1:0-7080 GCA_031551455.1 Bacteroidales bacterium
GGAAAAAGGTGACTCACAATAGATGGGTTAAATCCATGAAACATAGGGTAGCGGATTTCGAGAAGTGGGCAAGCGAAGTCTCGGCGGAGCAAATCAAAAACATTTGCAATATTAATGAAAATATTTATTAGACTTTATATAATTGATTATCAGAACAAATCATCAGTCCATGTTGTTAAGTTCGCTCACATTCAGAAATGTTAATTGATTATGAAAGTGCCACAATTCACTCAATGCGACATTTTTATTTACATTCAATGTTTCTAGTAAGTTATGGTTGTTTTACTTACTCCAGATATTGTCTCCCTGTAATGGTGATGATATGCGTCGTTTCACTAGAATAACAATGTCTAAACTCCTCCAACTATATCACCATTCTTTTCCATCACTATCCTTTGTGGTGATCCGTCACCCCCATCAACGATAGCCATTCTGGTACCCTCCAGGGAAAACTATATTTCAACTATCGTTGTGGTCATAGTCATGTGTATTCACTTCGCGTCGGGTCTTCGGGTTCGACCCTTTCTCCTTCCTTTACGGTCTGCGACGAAGCAGCGCTACCTTCATTGCTATTAAGAAACTGTCAGTTTGAAGTCATCTTTATTGCACGATGTCAGCACTACACCAAAAATTACGACTTTAATCGATAAGTAGCTGAAAAACTTCATGTTATTGTGTATTGAAAAATGGATAACTAAATATTTGTCGGCTTGCATCCAACGTTTTTCAGTAGAGACCTATTAGGTTTTAAAAACTGATAGGATATCCGCAATTTAAAATAATTTACGACAATTTGAAACGCCCCAATAGATAGTATAATTGATTCTACACAACAAACTTATCGGGTTTCAGTCACGTTTTATTTGTACTTATTTATCGGGACTTATAAAACTCGGTGAACGGAAAACAAAAATCCCCGAGTGCGGCCAAACGCTCGGGGTTAAATATAAAGTAAAGTATGAAAGTGTAAAAATTTGTTTTAATTACACGTACAAATATACATTGCAATTACACAAAAAAAACTTATTTTTGACTAACGATCGATTTTCTTTGACCAACGGAAAAAATATGCAAATAAACGTAATTTATTCGGGCGAATTTTGATCGATTATTTAATTTCAATTACATCTCCGGTGGTCAGCAAATCGTCAACGCATCGAATAGATGATTGTGATTTTTGCGTATCGATTTGTTCTTCAACCAAACGATCGAAAGCGGGAGTTTCGGCCGAACGGATAATACCTACGGCCATCGGAAAATGGGGCGGGCTCATTTTGGCCAACAATAACTGTACGGTCGGGTCTTGTTCGTATTGGTCATGAACCAAAATATCGTCGATCGTAATGCCGTTTTTACCAAGTTCCACCACTTCCAAACGATAGCCGTTCAAGCGAATACCCTTTGTTTTATCCTTTCCGAAAAGAACCGGTTCACTGTGTTTCAAAAGCACTTGATTGTCGTCACGATTTTCTTTCGAGGTAACCGTCGCATGCGTCTTATCGGCAAAGATGATACAATTTTGCAATATTTCAATCACCGAAGTCCCTCTGTGTTTGGCAGTTTCTTCCAATAAATCCGCCATGTATTTGGGACCGATGTCCGCCACACGGGCAAAAAACGTTCCCTGAGCGCCCATCACCAGCTCGCAAGGTTTAAACGGAGCTTCCAATGTACCGTACGGCGATGTTTTGGTAACGGATCCCATGGGAGTCGTCGGCGAATATTGGCCTTTAGTAAGACCGTATATTTGATTGTTGAACAACAAAATGGTCATGTCAACATTGCGTCGGATGGCGTGAATGAAGTGATTGCCGCCAATAGCCATCGAATCGCCGTCACCGGTATTGACCCATATGCTTAACGAAGGATTGGCGATTTTCATGCCGGTGGCAATTGCCGCCGCACGACCATGTATTCCGTGAAAACCGTACGTATCGACGTAGTACGGAAAACGTGAAGAACAACCAATGCCCGATACCATCACGTAATTTTCCTTACGATATCCGAGCCTTGGAAAAGTTTGCGCCACTGCGTTCAAGATGGCATGGTTTCCGCATCCCGGACACCATTTCACCATCTGATCGCTGATGAAGTCGTTTTTGGTCAGTTCGGTTTCACTTTTCGGAATTCTTTCGTCTAATGTGTCTTGCATGATTCTATGATGATGTATTTTTATCGATATATCGGTTGAGTATCGGCGCATAAGTATCGATGCGACGATCGCGCAAAAAAGGCCAAACCTCGCGATATTGTCTTCCGAGACTCAAGTCGATTTCCGAGACGAAAGTCTCGGATGCATGATGTGAAGCTTGCCGAAGAATCGTCCCGAAAGGATTGGCGATAAAAGATCCGCCCCAAAAGCGAGTCCCCGCTTCGACTCCCGTGCGATTAACGGCTGCAACGTACACTCCGTTGGCTATAGCGTGACTCCGTTGTATGGTTTCCCAAGCATTATATTGTTCGCGGTTCACATCTTCGGATGTTTCATTCACATCCCAACCTATGGCAGTGGGATAAAATAAAATATCCGCTCCCGACAATGCAGTGATGCGGGCAGCTTCCGGATACCATTGATCCCAACAAACAAGCACCCCGATGCGGGCGTACCAGGTATCGAACACTCGGTAGCCCGTATCACCGGGCGTAAAATAAAATTTCTCGTAAAATCCCGGATCATCGGGAATATGGTTTTTACGATATTTACCCAAATACGAACCGTCGGCATCGATCACCGCGGCAGTATTATGGTAAAGTCCTGGTGCGCGTACCTCAAACAACGAAACAATAATCACCGTTTTCAATTCGGCAGCCAATGTTTGCAATCGTTCGGTCGTTGGGCCGGGTATCGATTCCGCCAAACAAAAATTGTCGTGTTCTTCGATATTGCAGAAATACAGCGTGCGGAACAATTCCTGTAAACAAATAATTTGAGCGCCGGCGTCGGCTGCCCAGCGTATTTGCTCTACGGCAAGAGACAGATTGCGTTCGGGATCGTCGTATGCTTCGGTTTGTACCAATCCGACACGCACGAGTTGTTGTTTTGTCCTTGACGCTTGATTTTTGGACATTGATTGATTTCTACGTAAAAAACTTTATTTGCGCACAAAATTAGTCATAATTTTACGTAAATCCAAGCCGATCTGGGCAAGCCCCGCCGACAAAATAAAAATCCCGCTGGACGGGCGGGATCAATAAAAATCGTTCAAACAACGGTTTATTCTCCGTTCATCGACACGAGAAACTCTTCGTTTGATTGAGTTTTGCTTAATCGGTCGCGCATAAAATCCATTGCTTCCACGGGATTCATATCCGTCAAATAATTACGCAGCACCCAAAGGCGACTCAATTGGTCTTTTTCGACCAATAGATCTTCGCGACGAGTACTCGAAGCAACAATATCCACGGCGGGAAAAATTCGCTTGTTGGCCAATTTGCGATCAAGCTGCAATTCCATGTTACCCGTTCCTTTGAACTCTTCAAAAATCACTTCGTCCATACGCGAACCCGTATCGGTAAGAGCGGTGGCCAAAATGGTGAGTGAACCGCCGTTCTCGATATTACGGGCAGCGCCGAAGAAACGTTTGGGTTTTTGCAATGCATTGGAATCGACACCACCGGTTAATACCTTACCCGATGCCGGTGCGATGGTATTGAATGCACGCGCCAAACGAGTGATGGAGTCGAGCAGGATCATCACGTCGTGACCGCACTCAACCATACGTTTTGCTTTCTCCAGCACAATGTTGGCAACCCGTACGTGACGTTCGGCCGGTTCATCGAAAGTGGATGCGATCACTTCTCCGCGAACGCTTCTCGCCATATCGGTTACTTCTTCCGGGCGTTCGTCGATGAGCAGAATCAACAAGTACACTTCCGGGTGATTTTTGGCTACGGCATTGGCTATATCTTTTAACAAGACCGTTTTACCGGTCTTCGGTTGCGATACGATTAATCCGCGTTGACCTTTTCCGATGGGAGAAAATAAATCGACGATACGACATGATAAACTGGCCGGTTCTCCTGGTTTGGCCAATGTGAATTTTTCGTCGGGAAACAAAGGCGTCAGAAAATCAAACGGAATACGGTCGCGAATATAATCGGGACTTCTGCCGTTAATGTCTTCAACTTTGATCAAAGGAAAATAGCGTTCGCCTTCTTTGGGCGGGCGGATGGGACCACGTACCACGTCGCCCGTTTTCAATCCGAAAAGCTTGATTTGCGATTGAGACACATAAATATCGTCGGGCGAACTGAGATAGTTATAATCGGCGGAACGCAAAAATCCGTAACCTTCTTGCATGATTTCCAAAACGCCTTCGCCTGTGACAATGCCGTCGAAATCAAATGTTTTATCGTAATATTTCCGTTCGAATGTTTTACGTCGTTCGAGAACAACGGGATCTTCCTCGGCCACGGGCAACGGTTCTTGATAAATCGGTGCAACGATTTCATTTTCCGGAGCTATTGATAATTCTTCGGGAAGAAGCAAATCGTCCGTAAATATTTCTTCGGGTTCGTTTTCTTTCGGTCTTTCTTTTTGTCCCGCCGAGGGCGGTACTATTTCTTCTTTCGGCTTGTCGGTTAGTTCTTTTGCCTTTTTCGAGGGGGGAGGAGGAACCGGGGCGATGGCTTTGATGGCCTGTTGGTCAAGTATCTTGAATATCAAGTCTTGTTTTTTCATTATCTCGACGCGTTTAATTCACATTGATTTTGCAATTTCACGCAATTCGGTCAAAAGTTTGGTATTCAGTTCCAGAATATCATACATAAAATAAAATATAAAATTTAAATGTGGATGTCGTTAAGGTATTTTTCGGCTCAAAAACCCGAAAATGATTACAAATCAAAGTAAAGTTGTCTGAATGTTTCAGGAGCCTAACATCTTCAGAATTTTGATGCAAGTATATGCATTAGATTTCAATTTGCCAAAAAAAATAAAAAATAACCCGTTTTTATCCTTCGGAAATAAACATCATCAAACCCTTATATAGATTCAAATGATTGCAAAAAGACAAACTCCAAGCATCACTGAATTTATAAACACAATACTTATCGGATAATACTATCGCGATCACTTAACGAACCGTTCATCACGCCTGTACAGCTTTCCTTCCTTCCGAATAATTTTTCCGTCGTCAGCAACTCCCTCTATAATGACGGAATACGAAGTTTCCGTGTCGGCCGTGTAAAAGTCAAACGAAGCCGTTCCCAAACTGTCCGTTTTGACGTCGGGTTGCCAATAAATCGTGGTTCGTAAATCGGGCATCGGATTTTCTTTTTTCTCGGGTGTATCGTATTTAGGCACATAAAATTCCAAGGGAAGTTGGTAACCTAAAGGCATGATTTCTTTAATATGAAATATTTTATGATCGGGATAACCTTTACCCGTTTTGGTAAAAATCACGATTACGCCGTTTGCGCCTCGTGATCCAAACATCGCCATGTTACTCGCGCTATTTAATATATCAATTTGCGCCACGTCCTTCGTATCAATAACATACAAAATATCGAGATCCATGGGCACATTGTCGACCAACAACAACGGTTCACTTCCGCCGCGAATTTTAATTTGTTTTCCGTCAATGCCGCCAACCGTTACACCCGGAAATGCACTCAGCAAATGGTAAATATTCATATCGGGACTTCTCTCCAATTTTCCCTCGGTGATGGAATGATCTGCTGTATAATAAAACGGTAATCTGAGACCGGTTTTTTTTCTGTCGGCATTAATGGTCACTTCTTGCATATGAACCACGCGTATCCCGTTTTCGTATGTATATTTCTGTTCGGCTTTATCCACGTATTTTACAAATATGTCTTTATTTACTTCTTCCACTGGTACGGGCATAAGCGTTCTTCTTGGATATGCTTCTTCGTCGGGAAAAACGCCCAACCGTTTCATCCCTTTTTTCGGTATGGCGTGTACGATAAACATCGTGCTGTCGGGCGACTCGCAATCTTGAAAATAATATCGGCCTTCCTTGTCTGTACGGGTATTGTTGACATAATCGCCCTTCCACGACATAATGGTCACTTCCACGTCTTCAACCGGTTTATTTACCAACATACTCTTTACCGTACCCGAGAGTTCCGAACCCGCTTCGAGCGGCATGCTCGGATGCGACAAATGTCCCCGGGCCATCGCCGATATATCGTAACGCCGCCACCCCTGCGTCAGCATCAGCAAATCCGCCGTACCGCGCGATACGGCATCGTCTCGAAAATAATACGCAGGATCGGAGATATGTCCCCGAAGATCGGAGGTGAGCAGCAGATCGGTTCGAATATTGCTCGTCGTATCCGTGATCACTTCTTTATCGTCGGTAACCGATACCGAAAAACTACCGACTAAGGGCTCGTCATCGTTGTCTGTCAAGAATATTTGATTCTTTACCAACGAGCGAGCGGCATAATTTTTCTTGTCGGGACGATAATCGACTCCGGCTTGATCGTTGTTGTTCACAAACACCAATCGTTCGCTGATCGGATGCAATTCGGCATCGAACAACAATAAATGCAACACGCCCGAAGGAAAAGCGGTTGTTTGAAAGGATACGGCTTCTTTCGAAAAATTCCATCGAATTACGTGATACACCTCACCACGGACATGCGCCAACAGGTATAGTTCGTCCGAACGGATTTGCCCGGAAGGTTGCAATACCGACACAAAGAATCGGTCTTTTGTCAGATCCGCATGCAACGAGTAACCAACCTCCGAAGCGCGGGGAAGCTCAAACCGTTTTTTCCGGCCTTTGTCGTTTTCGCATTCGGCGTAATAGCTTTTGCCCCGTTCGGCCAATAACGTGAAACTACCCGTGCCGAGATGATCGGAAGCAATCTCGCAGATTTCAGCTCCTTCGTTATCATATACCGTACCGACAATTTTTACCGATTGACCGTTCGATTTCATCGCTTTGAAAGCGGTTCTGCAAAACGTACCTTGCAATAATTGACCGCCTTCGGGATGAAACGAAATATCGAAATCGTTGTCGGGAAAGGGAATCGGGATATATTTTCGATACAGATACTTGTTGGCGACAATTTTTAACAGCATCATCCGTTTCTTCGAAACAGAAGGAA
>JAVBNP010000145.1:0-14555 GCA_031551455.1 Bacteroidales bacterium
ATCCTTCAAACCCTCGGCAAACAATATCTCCTCAACATCAATCCGTATGGTTTTATAATCGGATTTAATGAAAATGAAGTCGCGTTCCGATGTTTCGCCGAACACGGGCGCATGCATCAGCGTTTTCAGACGGATCAGTTCCCGCACTTTGTTGACGGCGCGAAGAAAACGTTCGAAAGAAACGGGTTTCAGCAAATAATCAGCTGCTTCCAAGTTAAATGCATCAACCGCATATTGTTCCTGCTCGGAAATGATAATGACATACGGCCTGCGACGCAAACTTCCGAGAAATTCCAATCCGTTCAACACGGGCATTTCAACGTCGGTAAAAATCAGGTCAACTTCTTTTTCTTCAAGGAAATCGCCGGCAGCAAACGCATTGTCGAATGTTTTGAACAATTCCAAAAAAGGAATTCTCGCAATATAATTCTCAACAATTCCCAAAGCTTGCGCGTTATCATCAATGGCAATACAACGAATCATTTTCGTGGTGTTTTCAACCGCAAGTTTACGACATTAATTTTGCAAAAACAATTGCGAATTGTCGGTAAATTACGTATTTTGTGCACATCAATCGGAACCGCTAAAAAATCAAAATATGAACAGGATACAAACAGGATTAGCTTCATTCGGCATGTCGGGTAAAGTTTTTCATGCCCCCATATTGGCCAATCATCCGGGTTTTTGTTTATCGAAAATAGTGGAACGCAGCAAAAACGAAGTAAAAAGTCGGTATCCGGACATCATGTCGGTACGCTCGTTTGACGATTTGCTTGAGGATGACAACATTGAATTGATCATTGTCAATACACCCGATCCGACGCATTTCGAATATACGCATAAAGCGCTCGAAGCGGGAAAGCATGTGATCGTGGAAAAACCGTTTACGCAAACGATCGGACAAGGCGAGGATTTGCTGAATTTGGCCGATAAGCATAATCGAGTACTAAGCGTTTTTCAGAACCGAAGGTGGGACGGCGATTTTCTGACGGTACGCAAAGTGTTGGAGAATCAATGGCTCGGCAGGCTTGTGGAATTCGAATCGAATTACATGCGGTATCGCAATTACATACAACCGGACACATGGAAAGAATCCGCCTTGCAGGGAATCGGAATTACGTATAATTTGGGATCGCACATGATCGATCAAGCCGTGGTATTATTCGGCATGCCCGAAGCGGTTTGGGCCGATATCGACGGCATGCGAAACGGAAGCGAGGTAGACGATTATTATTTGATCAAATTGATTTATCCCGAAATAAAGGTGACGTTGAAAGCAAGCTATCTGGTTCGTGAAGAAGGGCCGCGTTACACCTTGCACGGCACGTTCGGTTCGTTTTTGAAATACGGGAAAGATCCGCAGGAAGAGATGCTGAAACAAGGCGGTAGCCCATCGATACCCGATTGGGGAAAAGAGCCCGAAGCGTGTTGGGGAATATTGAATACGGAAATCAACGGAATGCACGTTCGCGGCAAAGTGGAAACCGTTGCGGGAAATTATGCGGCGTACTACGACAATATTTACGACGTTATTCGCAACCGCGCCGAATTGGAAGTGGCCCCCGAACAAGCGCTTAACGTGATTCACTTGATCGAGGCGGCAATGGAAAGCAGCCGAAGCGGGCAATGCGTCGAAATAGGATAAACGGAAGATGGAGGACTTGAAATATAAAATCGGTGTCGGGATGATTCCCGGTATCGGTGATATTTTAGCCAAAAAACTCATTTCGTATTGCGGCGGCGCCGAAGCCGTTTTTAAAGAATCAAAGGCCGCTTTATTGAAAATTCCCGGCGTGGGGGAATTTTTGGCTTCTTCGGTGATCAACCAAACCATTTTGCAACGCGCCGAAAAAGAAGTCGATTTTATCAACCGCAAGCAAATCAACTATTCTTTTTATTTGGACGACGACTATCCCCGACGTTTGAAAAACTGCCCCGATTCGCCCGTCATCTTTTTCTATCGCGGCGATGTCGATTTCGATCATCCCAAAACGGTAAGCATCGTCGGGACGCGCCGTGCCACGCAATACGGAAAAGATCTTTGCAACAAATTGGTCGACGAAATGTGCCAACGAAACCTCAATCCGATTATCGTCAGCGGATTGGCCTACGGCATTGATATCTGTGCGCATAAAGCTGCATTGCGTAACGGTTTACCCACCATTGCGGTGCTGGGGCACGGCTTGTCGCAACTTTATCCCGCCGCACATGTTTCCGTTGCCCGAGAAATTGTTCAACAAGGTGCTTTGCTTACCGAGTTTCCGAGCGACTGCCCGATGGACCGCAACAATTTTATCCGCCGCAACCGTATTATTGCCGGATTGAGCGATTTGACGGTCGTGGTTGAATCCGATATTCGCGGAGGAGCATTGATTACTGCCGACATTGCCAATTCGTATGATAGAGAGGTTTTTGCTTTTCCCGGTCGCTTGACGGATACTTATTCGACGGGATGCAATTGGCTGATCAGAACCAATAAAGCCAATTTGTTGCAATCGGTCGACAATATCGAATACATGATGAATTGGGATGAGAAATCCAAAACGCCGAAATCCGTTCAAAAAGAACTTTTTCCGACCGTTTCACCCGAAGAAGAAACAATTTTGCGCTATTTAAAAGGAAACGGGGAATGCGCCATTGACAATTTGAGTTTCTTCACGCAGATGCCCGTCGGGAAGGTGTCTACCCTTTTATTGAATCTCGAACTGTCGGGATTGGTGCACAGCCTACCCGGAAAAATTTACAAATCGGTTTAAACCACAATGAGCGACATGAGGCATATTCCCGTTTCGACTTTTTCTCTCAGAACAAGAAACCCAACGAAAGGCTTAATGTATTGTTTTTCAACTTAAAGTCGTCAACGTTCGATATATTTTGCAATCCCCACGAATAACGCAGACCGAGTTGAAATCTCCATATTTCGACGCCGCCGCCCAAACCGATTCCCCAGTCAAACCGATCGAGTCCGTTTTTGAAAGCATCGCCGCTGAAATCGGTAGCATAACTGAAATACGGTCCGACCAAAATATACGGATGTATCACCGGCAATTTGAATTGCCACCGAATGTTAAGCGGAATTTCCAGATATTTGATACTGTTCGATTCCCCGTCGACTTCCGCTTTTTTTACCGAATAAAGTAACTCCGGTTGCACGCCGAGTCCGATGACCGGGATTTTAAATTGCAACAACACGCCCGCCTGCCATCCCGTCGAATTATCGAGCGTCAAATCTTGCATCGTATAATTAAAGTCGTTGAAATTAACTCCGCCCTTTATCCCGAACCGAATTTGCGCATCGGTTGTTCCGGCCAAACAAACTGCTGCTATGATTATTAAAACCGCTTTTTTCATGTCTTTACTTAAATTATGGTTTTTATAAATGAAACAAATTCATGTTTCCTTAAAATTATTATTCGACGGGATAAAAAATACGCGTCAACCATCTGTTCGCGTCCGGTTCGGCCGCGGGATCCGTCACATACATTTCCCACGGATAACCGTTGACTTTTTTCCCGTGATGCGTCAACCATCGTTGAACGGCATTATGTCCGTCTTCCAACGTGTCGTACGAACCGTAATAATCCGCCGTTACGTTATTTCCGCCGGGCATCGTTTCGTTTCGGATGCGTCCCGAAGCCTGTACCATACCATTAACCGGAATGCCCACCTCAAAAACTGCTTGTTTTTCCGTAAACTTCCGATACACGGCAATCGGACGATGAATCATCGATAACCCCGACTTTGCGGCAAAAATCGTTAATTCGTCATACAAATCCTTCATGCGCAATGACACATCTTTCAAGTCACAACTGTCCGTAATACCAATGTACGAAAACGGCTCGATTCGTTGCAACCAAACCGCAATACCTTTGGTGTTTTCGGCAACCGCATCGTCAATGTTTTCCAAACAATCAATGATCTCCAACTCATCCGAACGATCGAACATCATTCGAAGATAATGTAACAGACTGTCTTGCGGAAACCGCAACCGCGAGGTAATGGTCAACAACGATGCATCTTTTCCGACAGGTTTCAGCTTGAAATTCATCACCGCCGAATGTCTTTCATTTAAGTCTATAACAGCCGAAACACTCCTATTGTTTTTTGAATTTCTGATATTCATCGTTCCGCCGGAAATTTTCGGGTTATCGGTTTTCCACTGCATGCCGGCATCTTTTCCTTCCGAAGGACCGCTGTAACGAATCCGTACGTTCGATTGGCTGTCCGTGAGCGGTACGTACCATCTTACCCAATTATTCGGGCGATTAATCAATTCGAACACCCGATCCGGAGTTGCCTTTATTTCCAACGATTGTTCGATAACGGTTACATTCGGTAACAGGTAAAACAACAATACGGTGGTCAACACCGCCAATGTAACGATTTTCCCTATCTTTTTTGTCCGCTTCACGCTTATCCGCAAATAAAAAAATTACTCGGTTTTCTATGCAAAAGTATGGAAAATTAGATGAATGAAAAACACAATCCGTGAACCCTTCCCGAACAAAATTCCGTTCGGAATCAATACACAATTAACATACAAAAGATTATAACGTTCATGTGCCGATGAATATTTCACCACATTATGCGTATTTTTGTGCCGATACAAAATCGATATCACCAAATGTATATTTCATCGGCATCCTGCATCAGCCCGCAAGGCACTTTCGCACAAGGCGAATTTGCTTCGCCCGTGCGCGATTTGGAGGAAAATCGTTGGTCGTGCATCGAGCCCGATTACAAATCGTGCATTACCGATGCGGGGATGCGACGACGCATGAGCCGCGCCGTGAAAATGGGTGTTGCAGCCGGCTTGCGTTGTGCGGAACTTTCCGGCGTAAAACCCGATGCCGTCATTACGGCGACAGGATTGGGTTGTTTGGCCGATACCGAAAAATTTTTGAATGCGATAACTGATGACGCAACTTCGCCGAATCCGACGCCTTTTATCCAATCGACGTTTAACACCGTGGGTGCGCAAATTGCTTTGTTGACGGGCAATACCGGATACAACATCACATATGTGCATCGCGGTTTTTCGTTCGAAAGCGCTTTGCTTGACGTAATATTGCAACTCGGCGACGGAAGCGCCGATAATGTATTGGTGGGTTGTTTTGACGAAACCACGGACACAAGCTTCGAAATCATGCGGCGCATGGGCTTTTGGAAAAAGAATCTCGCTTCCGGCAGTCGGCTTTATGACGGACGAACCAAAGGCACGGCATCGGGTGAAGGAACCGCTTTCTTCATGGCGGGAAACCGGCCGCCGGAAAATCAACCTTCGATGCAGCTGCTCGGGATACGCTTCTTCGGCCCGGTCGACAATGATTTTTCTTTGTATCGGGAAGTCGACACTTTTTTGACATCCGTCGGAAAAACGACTTCGGATATAGATCTGTTGGTTTTGGGAAATAACGGAGACGTTGCCGGCGACGATATATATCGGAACTTGATCTCGAAGCGTTTTCCGAATAAAGTTTATTGTTTCTTTAAAAATTTATGCGGCGAATATCCCACCGCATCGGGATTTTCCGTATATTTGACCTTCGGAATATTGACCACGGGAAATATTCCCGAAGGCGTCGTTCACTACGGCGAAATTCCCCGCAAAATAAACAACGTATTAATATACAATCATTATCAAAAAAATAACCACAGTTTGATGTTTTGTCAAATTTAATATTCTCCTTCCCTCTCCCGTAAAAACAGAGTGAATCTTAAGGAGAAGTTTTCGAATCCCCGTATATGCAATTTCATCTGCCGATTGAGAATCCCGTTGTTGTATTAGCGCTTTGCTTGCTGATCATGCTGGTCGTTCCGCCCGCATGCAGAAGGCTCGGTATTCCTTCGATTTTCGGGTTAATCATTTCCGGCATCATCATCGGGCCGAAAGGATTTCATCTTATCGGAGAAGGATCGGGATTGGAACTTTTGTCGACGGCGGGATTACTTTATTTGATGTTTTTGATGACGTTGGAAATCGATATGTTCAGTTTCCGCAAAAACAAATTCAAAAGCGTCTGGTTCGGCGTATTCACATTTGTGATACCTTTTGTGTTGGGCTTTCTTTTAACCCGATACGTATTTAATTTCCGGATTGCGGCATCGTTGTTGTTGGCATGCATGTTCTCCACACACACGTTGGTATCATATCCCATCGCAAGCCGTTTGAATATTACCAAAACCGAGCCGGTGGTCGTCAGTATCGGAGGGACCATCATTACCGACATGGCCGTTTTGTTGTTCCTTACGGTAATCACCGCCACCTATTCGGGATCGCCGGGTGTATGGTTTTGGATTAAAACGGGCATCTTATTGCCGGGATTCATGTTTCTGATGTTGTGGTTGTTTCCCAAACTCAGTCGTTGGTACTTCCACCATTTTCAAAGCGACGATATCGCCCAATACACCTTCGTACTTTGCTCGCTGTTTTTGTCGGGATTATTGGCCGAAGCGGCAGGCATCGAACCCATTGTCGGAGCTTTTTTGTGCGGATTGGCGCTCAACCGAGTAATACCGCACCAATCGTCGTTAATGAATCGCACCGTATTTATCGGCAATTCGATTTTTATTCCTTTTTTCATTCTCCATATCGGGATGTTGGTCGACATACGGGCTTTTTTTCAAGGGTTCGATACGCTTTTGCTTGCGGCAGCATTGATTGTTGTCGCGCTTCTCAGTAAATACGCGGCAGCGCTCGCCACGCAATTGATTTATCGTTATACCAAAGCCGAGCGCCTGTTATTGTTCGGACTCAGCAGTTCGCATGCGGCGGCCACCATAGCGGTGGTCATCGTGGGATATAACATGGGAATATTCGATGAACACATTCTCAACGCCGCGGTGTTAATCATTCTTTTTACCTGTTTGGTCAGTACGTATTATACCGATTATGCCGGACGAAAAGTTGCCTTGCAACAAAAAGAACAAGATGTACAGGGACGCAAATCCGATAAAATTTTGGTGCCCGTTTCCAATCCGGAAACCGCACTGACGCTTTTCGACTTCGCCGTTCTGATGCATCGGCCTTACGACGAAACTGGTATTTTTCCGCTCACGATCGCAACCGATCCCAAACAATTGGATCGGTCCATCCTAAAAAACAAAACTTTCATCGACAAATTTGCCGAACAATCTAACGCGGCAGGAGTTCGTTATTTTCCCGCCATGCGTGTCGACAGCAATATTTCCGAAGGTATCATTCGAGCGGCCATGGAAATGCAAAGCACGCATATCGTGATGGGATGGAGCGGACAATCGGGAACGGCCAAATATTTCTTCGGAAGCATTGTCGAAAACTTGTTGGACAATTGCCGGCAAACCATACTGGTAACCAATTTACCCGGCCGGATATTGAAATTTCGAAAAATATATGTCTTAGTGCCTAAAAATGCCGACCACGAAGTCGGATTTTATGTTTGGTTACGCTTATTATCGGCTTTGCGACGCAACACTTCGGGCGAGCCGCTCTTTATCGGCGACGAACAAACATTGACCAACATTTCGCAATTGAAAGAAAGCGGATCGCTTTCGGACAAACACTTTCGCATTTTGCACACCTTTCCCGACATGCAGGGTTTGGCCGGAGAATTGAGCGACGAAGACTTGATCGTGGTGATTTCGGCCCGTCAAAACACGGTTTCGTACAGTCGCAAGCTGGCGTTGATGCCGCGCGTGATAACCCGTTATTTCGGGCATACCAACAGCGTCATTTTATATCCCGAACAAACCGACATGTTGCCCGATAACCTCGGAACCGCATTCGGCGGAATATGATTTGATGGATCATCAATCATCAAAACATAATCATGGAACCTTTTCGCATTAAAAAATTTATCAAAAGTTTCGGTTATGCCGGAAAAGGTATTCGGAAACTGATCGTGCACGAACAAAATGCCCGCATCCATTTGGTAATAACCGTTGTTGTCATTATCGGCGGATTTGCGGTAAATCTGAATCGTTACGAATGGTTGGGAATTTGTGCGGTCGTCGGATTGGTTTGGGCTGCGGAAGCATTCAATACCGCCATCGAAAAATTGGCAGACTTTGTTTCGCCCGAGAGACAACAACAAATAGGTTTGGTGAAAGATATCGCCGCCGGAGGAGTTTTAATTTGCGCCGGCGTTGCCGTCGGAATGGGGTTACTGATATTCATCCCTCATTTTATGTAATTTTTCGAAATAATTTCTCGAATTCATTTTTAAACAAACGGCACAAATGAAAATATTTTTGTTAAAACTAAAATTATAGTTTTTATTTCCCAATTAAAACCGGATATGATAACATACCCCCATAAAATGCGAAAAGAGCGGTTCTCGCGAACGGCCCTTTCTAGTTACTAACTACTAACTACTACAAAATTATGAAAAAAAACTATTAAACAATATGCGAAAATCGTGCCAAACTTGTTTTTTCGGCAAAAACATATCAATATTTCGCAAGATTTTTTCGATGTACCTATCGTTCACCGGTTTCTCGAATCAACGCTCTTCTATTCTTTCCGTCCATTTGTATGTCAAGCGGACAGGAAAATCGTACATGTCGGAGATATTTGGTTTTGTGGATTACCGGTAATGCGTCCAATATTTCCCAACGAATGAAATCGTCGGATGATTGATACGGTATGGAAAAGTAACCCACATGCATCGATATGATGTTATGAAAAAAGTGCGAACCGAGCGACGGATCAAGCGGCAGATCGGGTAATCCGACTTCCACCACCACCCTTGCGGACGAAATCTGCGGCCATGTAACGGGAATACCGATGAAACGGTCGCGCGAACCCCAACGTCCCGGTCCGATAAGGACGTATTTGCGATTTTCGGCAATCATTTTTTCGTTCAACCGTTCTATTTCATCCGCCATCACAAGCGTATCGGTTTTGTTGAAGGCGGCAATATCCACGTAAATCACATCGGAGATATCATCGATCAACCCATTTCCCATTGTTTTGGAAGAGAACAGAATTGCTTGATCCGAATCGATTCCGGAAGGATCGAGTTCAAAATCGGTTTGCATTTCGATAACCGGTTTAACTTGCAAAAGACACAGATTGGCCGGTTTTTCGGGTTCATTGCTCAACTCAACCGCAAATTCGATTTCCACTGGCATACCCATTGCTTCCTGTACCAAATCGAGCGTCATTTCAAGCATTTTTGCCATCGGAACGTAATCGTAACGAAGAATATCGGCAAAATTGATGACGCGCGGCCCGCGGGAATCAAGTCCCGGTTCGAGACGATCGTCGGACGTGTATACCGAAGCGCAATGTTTCAGCACGCCATGCGTTTCGGCAACGGAAATATCCAACTCGGTAATGGTGGTCATCTCCCCGTTTTTCATCAAATCCGGATTGCGATTTTCCAAGTCGAGCGCCAAAAATTTCGTTTGCGAATTTTTGTATTGTTCTTGCGGCGATAATGTCTCCAATGTCGGATATTTGGGCGAAAATCGGAAGGATTTGCCTCCATCCACGACATATTTGCCCAATCCGACGGCACAAGTCGCGAAACCGTCCTCCGGTTCCATGTAGGATACGGGATAATAATTATACGATTGCGCCGTACCGCTGATGTCGGGATAAAAATATCGTCCGTGCCGATTCCCGACCACTTCCTGCAATACGATAGCCATTTTTTCTTTATCGACACCGTAATCGAGCGCTCGAAAAAATTCACGCGCTCCGGGAGCATACAACGACGCATACGTCAACCGAACGGCATCGCATAATTGTTTGAGACGCAAATTTATATCGGACGAATTATTCGGCAGAAAATAAGTTTCGAAAACACCCGAAAAAGGTTGGGCCGCGCTATCCTCGTATAAACTTGACGAACGCACCGCAACGGGACTCTGTATTTGTTTGAGATACGTTTTTAGGCGTCGGGTCAAGTTATATGATAATTCGCTCTGCAAGAACGCCCGCCGGATGTTGTCGTAATCCGTTTCGTTTCGAAGCAATATTTGCAAATTATTGCGTTCAATGAAAATATCGAATTCGTCCGTACCGATAACCGCCGTACGTGGCGTACAAATGTTAAGATTGGTACCGGAAATGATATCCTTGAAATGAAGATTGTAAATAAGCGTATTCACAAAAATCAATCCGCGCGCTTTTCCGCCGAGATTGCCGCCGGCAAGGCTGACAACATATTGTTCTTCCGTAAGCGCCTGTTCGTCGAATTCGACCACTTTTCCGGCTCCCGCTTCGCCGTAATAGCGATTCAATACGAACTTCATGTACTTGCGGTAAGTATCCAAATTGTCGAAATCGGTCACTTTGATGAGGTAAATCATCTTGGCGATTTTTATTTCGCCGCGGGCCATCAACCACAATGAAAAATGATGATGTTTGGCATGATACAACAAGCCTTCGTCGGGCAAGGTTTCAATTTGTTTTTCGAAATCCTGCATCGAACGCATTTCCGGTATTTTCGGCGTATCGCGATACGCAAAATTGCCGAAACTCATCTGATGGTTGATAAAGCTGCGAATTTCTTTCAACAGGGTGTCGGAATTTTTGCCGATAAAGGTTGCTTTTATCTCGAAAACCTTGTGCGATATTTCCGGATCGGCCGATTGAACGGCAATGGGCAAATCGGGAAGCGTTGCCCGCACTTCACGCGTCAAAAGAAATCCGGCGTCGGAAACAAGCGTATCGCCCACGGGAAATTCGACATCGGTAATCAAACACATCAAGTTGTCGCCGTACAAATGAACGATTTCCATAGCTTCCTCATAATCGGAAACCAACAACACCTTGGGTCGTAAACGAGCGCGTAACGCTTTAATGAGGCTGTCGGCGTGAACTTCTTCCACCAACAGACGTGTTTGTTCCTGCACGCAATTGTACAGTATCGGTAAATATTTCGAATAATAAATCTCGGAATCTTCCACCAGCAGGATTACCTTGATCAATCCCACCTGTGTATCGTTGGCAACATTCACGCGATCTTCGAGATATTTTACCATTACGTAAAACACTTTCGTATCGCCCGTCCAAATGAATATTCTGTCGATGGTTGATTTTTTTCCGACACGTTCCTTGTAAAAAGCCAAATCGGCGGTACCGTTCAACAGCAAAAAAACGGGTAATTGCGGTACTTCCTCGCGAACGGCCTCGCTTATTTCAAAAGGCATTTCGCGATCGGCGCTTCCCATGATGATCACTAAATCGAAACGAGTTGTTTTCAATTGTTTTCGGACCTCTTCCACCGAAGTAACCCCGGTAATGCGGGGCATAGAAAAAATATTGTTCCGATAATGCTCTCCGATAATATGTTCCACGAATTTACCTTCGCTCTCAACGGAAAAAGTGTCGTAAAGTGTTGCCACCATCAATATTTCCGTTACTTTAAACGGCATTAAGTCGTGCAGGGTATTGATGGTGGTATTTTGGTTTTCCAAAAATCGTTGAAGCAATCGGCGACTGTCGGACTCGGGAACTCCTTTTCGACCGGTCTCGGCGGAATCGGAAACTTCTTCGTTACCCGAATGTTTCGGTATCAAGTGTTCGCTCGATTCCGCATTACTCAAATATGAAGATATGACGGCGCCGAGATTATCAATCAAGTCTCGTTCCTCTTTCAGAAAAGGTCCTTCCGCTCTCTGGGGAAATTCGCTCAAGTAAAATATTTCCACGGAACCTTGTTTTCCGGCTGCCGTCTTAAAATATTGCGCCTGCCGCCGATCGGTTTCCGCAAATCCCGGCGAAACAACTTCTGTTTGACCGTAACGGATACGCGCCACCGTTTGATCGCTGTACTGCCAACCTGCGGGCAGAATGAGGCAAATTTGCCGCAACATTTCCTCAATCGGTTGTCCCGATTTCAATATTCTAATGGTTTGGGTAAGGCAAGTAAGTTCTTTAACTCGCTCGCGATTATCCGACAATAAATTTTCCGCTTGTGTTTCGTCAATCCGATTCATGAGATTCTTCAAAACAACAAAATAAGCAAAAATTTCCGAATTTACTCTATTTAGGTGTAAACGGGTTGCTTTTCAGCTCCGTGCGGATAATCGGCAGGGATTCTTTTTCGGTTTCGATGTACATGCTTGCATCCAATATCTCCATGCCGTTAAGATTCCAATCATTCCATGTATAAGGAGTTGTTGCAAATCCCGCCTCATTGTTACATATCAGCGTCATCACCACGCCGTCCGTACGTGTCGTTTGTAAATATTTTCCGCCGCATCTTCTGTAATTCAAACAATTGGCAACATTAACATTATCATCAATTACTTGCGACGTACTCGGGTCGGAAAAATGAAGCAACATCCAAGGTATGCGGACGGTAATTTTATCGTTTCGTATGTGAACGGCTTGATCGCGTCTCGGGGTCCCCTCCCCTTTGTATATATGCAATCTTCCGAGATAATCCAGTGTTTCATCCTCATCGGTTTGCCACCTGACCGGCATCCACGGTTTACCGTTCGTCTCTTGAGTACGGAACGATGTCGACGGACAGTTCTGAAATACCAAACCGACCAGATCATACGCTTTCATGACATACAGATTTGCCGAATCGGGTGTTATGCGCAATAAAAATTCCGCGCGATTATTATCCAAAACTCTGCGTTTGTTGGGAAGCGTACTTTCGCCCATATTCCGTTTGTATGTATCAAACGCTACCCACAGCGTATCGCCGCTTGTTAGCGGTGACCGAAGTTTTGCTTCCAAATTCAGCGAAACAAAATCATGCGACACTTCCGCCCGTGAAACCCTGCCGGAAGAAAACTCGTTAATCTGTTTTTGATTAAAAGATTGAGGGTTAGGATCAAAACGGAGTAAGCCGAAATTATTTTCCGGTGCACAGAGGTTATGCCACAAGGGCCGACGATCGCCAAGCGTCATGGGATTGGTAATCCATGTGACTTTAAACCATTCGTCCATCCATGAAAAGGCGACACCTCCTCCGTAACGGGTATCGTACAGATTTTTGAGTATACGTACCGTATAGCGACCCTGCTGTTCCTCGGTCATGCCTCCGTGGCACATCCCGCTGACAGAAAATTGCGCAACACCGTAACTGGTCGGCATCCCGAATTCGGTAATCAATACGGGATAACGGGTATAATAAGCTCGTAATGCCCGTAAATATCCCAAATACGGATTCGATCCCATTTCATCCGTTGCGGTATATTCATTGTCTATGAACTTCGGATAATACGGATATGCATGATACGAGATGAATTGCCCCGCAGGCGCATCCGTAGCGATTACCTTGTTCAGATCCAAAGGTTCTCCGTCCTCGGTGTAGCTGTATGCCTCACTCGGGTGTGTTAAAGGATCAAGCGTAAGCCACGAGGAAAAAGCAACGGGTCTGTCGGTACGATAACGAGAACGCTCATATTCGATCATATCATCCATACGAGCAACAGCCCAAACCTCCGCGGGAGTCGATGTGGTATTAAGCGAAAGATGACGTCCGTTGTAATTGGTGACACCGGCATGTGCATTGTGCGTTGTCTCTATTTCTTCCGCAAATATTTCTCGCCCGATGATCCAACCGATCACCCATCTCGAAACATCCGTTTTATAAGTACCGTAAGCCTCGCCGTATCGAAAAGCTATGGAATTGTTGCCATGAACGCAATCGACCGCATGGCGGCATGATTGTTCGAATCCCGTCGTATGCGAATATAAATCGTACGGTATTCCTCCCACATTATCGTACTCTTCGGGCAACCACACTCCATGCAACAAATACAAAGGCTTGTCGGGATTTTCATTGTTATAACGAGCCAATTCATCGTAAAATCGCGGAAAATGCAACGTATAGATACGAATGGTGTTGAATCCGGCTTCGACAATCATTCGAAACCAATCGGCATATTGTTTTGCCGAAACAGCCATTTGTCCGGGCCATGCGCCGGGCACCCCCGAACCGATGTTAACACCCTTGACAAAAAAAGGTTTGTATTTGTCCCCGTCATATACGGCAAGATAATTTTCCGTGGTACCAAAAGGTGCCCACGTTGATTTATTGATGATGAAATCTTTCACGATTATTTCTGCCGATTCAATTCCGTCCACACGATGCGTCTCGAAATCGCTGCCGGAAACATATGCCGTATAGGTTGTTTGATCAGCCTTCAAAGCTTTCGGAACCGGTTGTTCGTCCGTCGATGTTACAGGAACGGCAAGATTATCACCACCCGACAACAGCATCTTGAATGTTTCGCTGTTTGTTTCCGTTTGCAGGCGACATACATACAACCCCGGTGTAACACGTGTGCGATTATGCGATAATCCGTCCCAAACAATTTGATTTCGCCCTTGCGGAAAAACTTTGTCCGCAATAACGTGTATTTTTTGCCCCGTTGCGTCGAAAACAGCGATTTCGGCACGTTGTTGCCGTGCAAGATAAAACGAAACGACCGTTTGTCTGTTAAACGGATTGGGATAACAATACAATGCGGTTGCCGTATTCCCGAGAGATTCAACGGAAGTGACATTCTCCAGATGATAGTAACCGGTAACATCGCTGACGGTTTCATACTTGAGCCCCGAACGAACAAAAAGGACTTTGGCACCCGTCACGGGTAATCCTTTT
>JAVBNP010000192.1:0-11365 GCA_031551455.1 Bacteroidales bacterium
CAGGAGTTTTTTGATTCTAAGATGTTAGCGAGCAGTTAACATTCGGTATTGGCTTAATAAGCAACATGCCCCCAAAGAAATACTTTGAGGGCATGTTGCTTATCGGCTGTTCACGGGATGATGTTCAACCATCCGGCTTTAAATCGACATTGTGCTTATAAATAATTACAAGCACTCTTTCAAGCTTTTAACGAATACGTCGGCCTGCTCCTTTTTCAGTGTCAGCGGCGGCAAAAGTCGCAGCACGTTTTTGTTCGACGACTCGCCGGTAAATATTTTATATTCGTTGATCAATCGACCGCGCAACGTTTTTACCGGTTCGTCGAATTCCAATCCGAGCATCAAGCCGCGACCACGCAGCTCTTTAATTTGCGGAATCGTTTTCAGTTGTTCGATCAAATAATTTCCAACTTGTAACGAATTATCGATCAAATTTTCCTTCTCCATTACTTCGAGTACGGCGATGGAAGCGGCGCAAGCCAAATGCGCTCCGCCGAAAGTCGTTCCCAACATGCCGTATCTTGCTTCGTACTTCGGATGAATTAACACGCCCGCTACCGGAAATCCGTTTCCCATACCTTTAGCGGTGGTGATAACATCGGGACGAATATCCGCATATTGATGCGCAAAAAATTTACCCGTGCGGCCGTAACCCGATTGCACTTCGTCGAGAATTAAATCCGCGTCATATTTATCGCATGCTTTTCGCAAAGCTTGCAAAAATGCTACGTCCGGGCAGTTAATGCCGGCCAATCCCTGTATTCCTTCAATAATTACCGCACAAACATCACCGCCCGCCAATGCTTTTTCCACGGCGTCGATATCGTTTAAGGGCACATATATTACATGATCGCGGGTATTAACCGGAGCACACATGTTCGGATTGTCCGATACCGCCAGCGCACCATGCGTACGTCCGTGGAAAGCAGCACCGAAACTGATAACCTTCTTGCGTCCGTTCCGAAACGATGCGAGTTTAATGGCGTTCTCGTTGGCTTCGGCTCCCGAATTACAAAGAAACAAAGTATAATCGTCGCATCCGGACATTTGCCCCAACAGTTTGGCCAATTCTTCTTTTTGAGGAATGATCACCGAATTGGAATAAAAAGCAAGTTTTCTCAGTTGTTCTTCGATGCGGTGCACGTAAGTCGGATGGCTGTGACCCACGGAAATGACGGCGTGTCCCCCGTACAGGTCCAAATACCGATTACCGTCTTTATCGTAAACGTAACATCCTTCTCCTTTGACAAGTTCGATGGGAATAATGGGAAAAACATCAAATAAATTCATTTTCGAAAAATTTAAACGGTTACAAATGTATGTGTTACGGTTGCCGAAAAAATCCGCAACCGTTAAAAACCGATTGCTTTTAAGTTCAAACCGGCTTTTTCGTCGAATCCGAACATCAAGTTCATGTTTTGAACAGCTTGCCCCGAAGCGCCTTTCAACAAATTGTCGATAACGGATGTGATCAATACCTTATTGCCGTGCTTTTCGACACGTAACAGGCATTTGTTGGTATTTACGACTTCTTTGAGACTGATTTCGTGTTCGCATACGAACGTAAATGCGGCATCGGCGTAATACTTTTTATACAAATCGATCAATTCTTTTTCTTCCGATACGGTATGCATGTATGCCGACAGGAAAATACCGCGCGTGAAATCGCCGCGTAACGGAAGGAAATTCAAGTCGGAAATAAGATTTCCGGCCGTCATTTCAAGTGTTTTGCGAACCTCTTTCAAATGTTGGTGCGCAAAAGGTTTATAAATGGAAATATTGTTGTTGCGCCAACTGAAATGCGTGGTTGGTGACGGCGCTTGCCCCGCACCCGTGGAGCCCGTAATTCCGTTAACGTGTACTTCCTCGGTCAACATTCCCGCTTTAGCCAACGGAAGCAATGCCAGCTCAAAAGCCGTGGCAAAACAACCGGGATTGGCAATATAATCGGCTTCCTTTATTTGCAAGCGATTGCATTCGGGCAATCCGTAAACGAATTCCGAGCAATTATCATCCTTATCCCGAAAAAACGGATTAATTCGGAAATCTTGACTCAAATCGATTACTTTGGGATTTCCCGGTAAACGATTTTCGCTCAAAAATTCAAGCGATTTGCCGTGTCCCAAACAAAGGAATACAACATCGGCATCACCCGGCCGATCGGCGAAGCGCATATCGGTATCGCCCGCCAAATCGGTATGAACGGCACAAATCGGTTGTCCCGCATGGCTGTTACTGTGCACATAACCAATGGTTACGTCGGGATGATACAACAATATGCGTATCAATTCGCCCGCGGTATATCCCGCTCCTCCGATAATTCCTGCTTTTATCATGATAAAATATTAAGCGTTTGTATCGTTATAAAGTTTATAACGTATCGTAATCAAATAATTTACTTTACCGAATTTGTTTTCGGTGCGGCGCGTTATTTCTTCCCGTTCTGTTTTGCGGTGGTCAATTGTCGAAAACGTTCAAGTACGTTAAACTTCTTGATGAAATTGAATTTATCTTCCTTTTCGGGATCGTAAAGCATTCCCGTGCAAAGACACATCCGACGGTTGTTGCGTTGCAGAATATCGTAATTGACGCATGCTTCGCAACCTTTCCAAAAAACTTCGTCATCGGTCAATTCCGAAAAAGTAACCGGCTTGTAACCGAGTTCCGAGTTGAGTTTCATCACGGCCAAACTGGTGGTGATGCTGAATATTTTGGCGTTGGGAAATTTTTTGCGCGAAAGATCGAAAATCTTTTTCTTGATTTGCCGCGCCAACCCGCTCTTACGATATTCGGGATTAACGATCAACCCCGAATTGGCCACGAAATGATCGTGACTCCACGATTCGATGTACGAAAATCCGGCAAATCGTTGTTGCTCGTCTAAAGCAATAACGGCTTTTCCTTCGCACATTTTCTTTTTGACGTATTCGGGAGAACGTTTGGCGATACCCGTGCCGCGAATTTTTGCCGATTCCTCCATTTCTTTACAGATTTCTTCGGCGTATTTGCAGTGTTTTTCGGCGGCTACTTCAATGGTAAACTTCATTTGAAACTTTAATGATGATTTGATTTATTCTAATTAACGACACAAAAACCGAATTCTTCCGCGTATGCTTACTTGACGCATGAAGTATTCCTTATTCCCGTATGGGGCATCGGAACAAGCATCGGAAACGATGTATGTTTCGGTTTATTTTAATTAAAATATTGCTGATCATCCTTATCCGTGAAAAGACATATTTTTAAGAAGGTGCAAACCTAATGCTTTTTCCGACAAAATCCATGCCGAGTCAAAAAAATATACAAAAACGGTAAAAGGTTGTATCTTTGACCCCCGTAAAAGATATTTCATGTCGAATACGGTAGAATTTCGAACCAATCGGTGGGATAAAGAGGATTTGGAAATCGATCGTTCGTTGCGGCCGGCGGATTTTGAAGATTTCGGCGGACAGCCGAAAATCGTGGAAAATTTGCGTGTGTTTGTGCAAGCGGCCAAAATGCGCGGCGAAGCGCTCGATCATGTGTTGTTGCACGGCCCTCCGGGACTGGGAAAAACAACATTGGCGAACATCATATCCAACGAACTCGGGGTTAATTTGAAACTTTCTTCGGGTCCGGTACTCGACAAACCAGGCGATTTGGCGGGGATTCTCACCAATCTCGAGAAAAACGACGTATTGTTCATCGACGAAATCCACCGTCTCAGCCCCGTGGTGGAGGAGTATCTGTATTCGGCGATGGAAGATTACACCATCGACATATTGATCGACAAAGGACCGAGTGCGCGTTCCATACAGCTTACCCTCAATCCTTTTACGTTGGTCGGAGCCACTACCCGTTCGGGATTGCTCACGGGACCTTTGAGGGCGCGTTTCGGCATTACGTGTCATTTGCAATATTACAATACGGACGTTCTCACGGGAATCGTCATACGCGCGGCAAAAATATTGAAAGTACCCATTATTCGAGATGCTGCATTGGAAGTGGCGTCGCGCAGTCGCGGAACGCCTCGTATCGCCAACGCTTTGTTGCGTCGCGTTCGAGATTTCGCTCAAGTAAAAGGCGACGGAACCATCGATTTGGAGATTACCCGTTACGCGTTGGATGCGCTGAACATTGACAAGCACGGTTTGGACGAAATGGACAACCGGATATTGCGCACCATGATCGAAAAGTTTCACGGAGGACCCGTCGGGTTGTCTACCATTGCGACGGCCGTGAGTGAAGATTCCGGAACCATCGAAGAAGTGTACGAGCCGTTTCTCATCAAGGAAGGTTATTTGAAACGTACGCCGAGAGGGCGCGAAGTAACGCCGAAAACATATACCGATTTGGGGATCAGCCGTTACAAGGATCCGGAATTATTATTTTAGTTATCGGGCAAATGAAACATCCGACTTCCATATTTGATGTTCGACGTTTGTTGCTTGTTGGTTGGCTGATCATTACGACCTTATCCGTCCACGCGCAATGGTTTCCCGAAACGCTTCTTTCTTCCCCGACCTTATCCGAAGTCGAAAGCAACGAATTGTCGCTGGCTGTAGATATGACCGGATTTTTCAAAAACAACGAATATTTCAGTCCCACTGCAGAGGGGCAAACGCTTCCGGGTATCTCTTCCGTTTTTGCGTTAGGTTATCAGGTTTCCGATAAGTTTCGGGCGGAAGCGGGCGCTTACGGCGTTAAATATTCCGGACGCGATCCCTTATCGAATTTGCAGGCTTTTGTTCGGTTGCAATATGCCATTACTCCGAACTTCAACATGGTGCTCGGAAATTTGTACGGCGGGGTCAACCATCGGCTCATCGAACCGTTGTATCAATGGGAACGGCAATTTACAGCCAAACCGGAAAGCGGATTGCAATTTGTGCTCCATTCCGATCGTTGGTTTACCGATGTTTGGGTAGATTGGCAACATTTTATCGAACGCGGCGATTCGGTGCCCGAGGCATTGACTTTTGGAACATCGGTGTCGGCCATGCTCACCGATCCCGAGAGCCGATTTTGTTTGAATGTTCCGTTGCAAATATTGATATACCATCAAGGTGGGCAAATCGACGTTTCGGGCGCTCCCATGATTGTGCTCGGTAACGTTGTTTCGGGCTTGTGTTCCCGATTTTATGTCGGCCGAACGATACAATCGGTCGGTTTGGATGTGTATGTTGCGGGATATAAAGATCGTTACCCGGACGAAACGTTGCGACCTTACGATAAAGGTTGGGGCGTGTATCCCGTATTGCATGTCGATGCGTCGCCGTTCGAAGCGATGGCGGGTTATTGGCATGCCGAAAAGTTTTACGGATTCGAAGGCGAACCGCTTTTCGGATCGTTCAATCCGTTCAATCCGCAACAACAAGTTCCGACGCGCGATTTGTTGACGTTCAAATTTGCTTTCGGAAAAGAATTAGTGAAAGGCGTATCCATCGGCGCGCAAATCGAAACCTACACGGATTTGGGACGCGGCGAAACGGATTACGGTTTTGGAGTACATTTGCGGTTCAACAATCGATTTTCGTTGAAAAAGTTTTAATCGTATTTGATTTATTAACCATGAAAATTATCGGCATACCGGGATACAGATCGGAGGACGGTTCGGTATTCGGCGCGGGCAGCAATTATTTGGAATTGATTTCCCGTTTCGGGAAGCCTTATATTATTTTTCCCGACGAAGAGCTTGTTGCCGTCGATTTGTTGGTTCTTCCCGGAGGGTTGGATCTCGCGCCGCAATCATTCGGCGCTCAGCCGACATTCAAAACGGGAAATCAAGATGTTTTTAAGCAGTTTTTTTACGAAAAACGGTTGTCGTCATACATTGATGCGGGTGTTCCCGTATTCGGCATTTGCATGGGATTTCAGATGTTGGCCGTGTATTTCGGTTCGATGATGGAGCAACATTTATGGAAACATCCGCAAAGCCCGGGGCGCAGCCTTGCCGGTCATACGGTGGAGCCGCTTCCTTCCGCGGCACGGTATGCGATGAAGCCTTTCGAAGTTAATTCGCACCATCATCAAGGAGTTTTGCTTGCCGGGTTGTCACCGCAATTGGAACCCATGGCCTTGGCGAAGCTCGATCCGTATTCGGACAAAGTTTTGGTGGAAGCGTTTTGCCACAAGACGAAACCGATCATGGCGGTTCAATGGCATCCCGAGGAATGGTTCGATGCGTTTACCCTTGGAATGATTAACGATTTGCTGCACGGAAAAACGCAAACGGTTTAATCAAAAACTACTTGTACATTTTGTCCCGCAAAGCCTTGATGTCATCCGAAGTAATGTAATCGTCGTAATCCGTCATTTTATCGATAATACCGTTCGGGGTCAGTTCGATGATGCGGTTACAAACCGTTTGGATCATTTCATGATCGTGACTCGACATTAACACGACTCCTTTGAACATACTAAGCGTGTTGTTGAAGGCTTGAATCGACTCCAAGTCGAGATGATTGGCCGGCGTATCGAGAACCAAACAGTTGGGATTATATAACATCATGCGCGAAATCATGCAACGTTGTTTCTCTCCTCCCGACAATACGTTGGCTTTCTTCAGTACCTCATCGCCCGAGAAAAGCATTTTGCCGAGATATCCTTTGAGATACGTTTCGTGTGTATCGGATGAAAATTGCGCAATCCAGTCGATTAAATTCATATCGGTATCGAAGAAAGGCGCATTGTTGAGCGGCAAGTATGCCTTGCTTATGGTTTGTCCCCATTCGAAAGTGCCCGTCGAAGATTGTTGTTCGCCGGTGATGATTTCGAAAAAAGCGGTTGCGGCACGCGGGTCGCGTGAAAGGAAAATGATTTTATCGTCTTTTTCCACGTTGAACGATACGTCTTTGAAAAGTACCGTATCTTCGACTTTTGCGCCAAGATCGCGTACCTCCAATATTTTGTTGCCCGTTTCGCGTTCGGGCGTGAAAATGATACCGGGATAACGTCGCGACGACGGTTCGATTTCCGCAATATTCAGTTTTTCGATCATTTTCTTGCGGCTGGTGGTCTGTTTTGACTTGGCCACGTTGGCGCTGAAACGACGAATGAATTCTTCCAACTCCTTTTTCTTTTCCTCGGCTTTCTTGTTTTGTTGCTGTTGTTGACGAAGCGCCAATTGGCTCGATTCGTACCAAAAACTGTAATTGCCGGCAAATTGTTTCACTTTGCTGAAATCGATATCCACGGTGTTGGTCGATACGGCATCCAAGAAATGGCGGTCATGCGATACCACCAATACGGTATTTTCGAATTCCGACAAATAGTTTTCGAGCCACATCACCGTTTCGAGGTCCAAGTCGTTGGTCGGCTCGTCGAGCAACAGATTGTCGGGCTTGCCGAAAAGCGCTTGTGCCAATAATATGCGGACTTTTTCTTTTCCGCTTATGTTCATCATCGGCGCATAATGCAAATCTTCCTTAATTCCCAGTCCGCTCAACAGGACGGCGGCATCGCTTTCGGCATTCCATCCGCCCAAAGCGGCAAATTTTTCTTCGAGTTCCGATACGCGAATGCCGTCCGCATCGCTGAAATCGGGTTTAACATACAGCGCATCTTTTTCTTTCATGATGTTCCACAGCACGGTATGACCTTGCAATACGGTGTCCATCACGGAAAAATCGTCGAATGCAAAGTGGTCTTGACGCAATACGGAAAGCCGTTCGCCCGGTCCGAAGGTTACCGAACCTCCCGTAGGATCCAAATCGCCGCTTAATACTTTCAAGAACGTGGATTTTCCCGCACCGTTGGCGCCGATGACGCCATAACAATTTCCCGACGTAAACTTCATGTTTACGTCTTGAAACAATGTCCGTTTACCGAATCGAACGCTCAAATTACCAACCGTTATCATATTCCGTGTCCGTATTTTTTATGAGGGCGCAAAGGTAGTACATTTTTCGCTTGGGTGCGATCGAAATAAATCATGAAGATACAAAAATACCCCCGATCGAGCCAAAGGCGAACAAATCGGATTATTTTTCGGGGTTTCGATTCGAACGAATACTTGAAGTGTAAACACCCAGCATGCACAATACCGCAAAAATGGCAAAAGTATAATGCACGCATTTCATGAAAAGCGGATAAACATCGGGAGTCATTTGTGTTTCACCCACAAAAAGCGAGGTCATCATCATGGTAATTCCCATGCTGAACGATTGCCCCGTCAGACGCATGGTTCCCGTGGTTGCCGAAGCCATTCCCAGATAGCGTTTTTCTACCGATCCCATAATAACGTTAACGTTGGGCGAGGAAAAAAGGGCAAACCCCGTTCCCAATATGACCAATACGGCAATCAATAAAAATATTGAGGTATCGGGTGTGAGGAAAAACACCATGGCCGCCAAGCAAAGTACGATGATTCCCATGCCGAACGTAGCTATTTTACCCGCATCGACCCTGTCCGACAGGTTGCCCGCCAAAGGCGAAACGATTGTTTGCATGATGGGTTGAACCACCAAAATCAATCCGGCCTGTTGGGCATCAAAACCTTTAATGTAACGCAGATACAAACTCAACATGAAGCCGATGGCAAAGGTGGCTGCATAGTTGATCAATGCAGCAAAGGATGACATACGAAATAAGCGATTGCTTAGAAACATGTTCATGTTGAACATCGGGGTTGTTTGTCGTTTTTCGTAATTCGTAAAAAAGACGAACATAATGATTCCCGCCGCAATCAAGAGAAATCCCGGAACGGACGGTAAATCGGAACATCCGCCGATGACGGCCGATAATCCGACGGCATAAACAATCATTCCCCACCAATCGAATTTTTCTCCTTTGGCTTCCGGTCGGTCTCTTTTCAAAAAATAAAGAATTCCGAAAAATGCCGCCAAGCTGAGTCCGGTGGTCACCAAAAAGATGCTGCGCCAACCGAAATAATGCGTTAACATGCCGCCGAAAAAAGGTCCGGAAGCGATGGAAAAATAAACGACCGCCGTGTTGATGCCGAGCGCTTTTCCGCGTTCGTTCGCGGGAAATATCGATGTGATGATGGCCATGTTCACGCCGAAAATGCCGGCGCCCGCAATGCCTTGCACAAAACGGGATGCTATGAGCATGGGGCCCGACGGAGCATAGGCGCAAGCAACCGATGCGATCGAAAACAGAAGAACGCCGGCGGCTAATATTTTCTTTCGGCCGATCATATCGCCCACGCGTCCCAACGGAATTTGAAAAATGGCGGAAGCCAGCAGAAATGCGGTAACGATCCAACCGATGGCTACGGCATTCATCGACAAATCGTCGGCGATGTACGGCAACGCCAAATTAATGGATGAACCGGTGAACGGGATCAATGCCGCCGACAGACAAACAACGGTTAAAACGGAATATCGGTATGCACGGGGACGCGGAGGATTCATGAGGTAAAAAATTGAAGTGCGCAAAGATACCGATTCGAAAATTCAAAAAATCGGAAATTCGAAAAAAATTAAATGCACATCTCAATATACATCCGCCGGATAATTCAAACTTTGTCGAATAAAGGTAATATAACGCCTCGAAGAGGCAATTTATTTGACTCCGTCGAGCTGCACTTCGTTACGATTCAGCCCGATGGCAACGCCTCGGGTAAAGTTCGAACAACATGTTACGGCGCACTGAAAGTGCAGTTTAAGTTGCCCCTTCGGGGCGCATCGTTTATAGTCCGGCTCCGAACCCGAGGCGTCGCTTCGCTTGCCATCGGGCTGAAATAAACTACGCCTCCGGCGCGTAATATTTATGTCGGCTACATATTGGGATATCCAAAAAAACATTATGTGTACCGTTCGGTTAGCTCGGAAAAAGATTTATTTGCGAAATCGCATGATGCGATTTTTATGATCGAGCGGGAGCTTGTACTTTTTTGACCATGCCGGTTACGGCTTTTCTCGGCAGCAAACGAATGAAAAACAGCATCCAACGGTTTTTCCGACCATGGACGGCAGTTGTCTTTCCTTTCATCATGCACCGCCAACCGTATTCGGCCACTTGTTTACCGGTCGGCAACTTCCCGAAACTTTTGAACAACTTAGAACCTTCGGCCGATGCGTTGGTTTCGAAATTTGTTACGGTGGGACCGGGGCACAGCACGGTAACGTGTACGCCGGAACCTTTTGCTTCGGCGGCCAATGCTTCCGAAAAGGACAATACATAAGCTTTTGTGGCGTAATATACCGCCATTAACGGTCCCGGCATGAACCCGGCAACGGATGCCACGTTAAGAATCCGCCCGCTGCCTCGTTGCAGCATTTTACGATAAATAATTTTGGTCAGTTCCGTCAGCGCAACGATATTTACTTGAATCATGTCCGCTTCGACATCGGCATCGGTTTTATCGAACGGGCCGTATAATCCGAATCCCGCATTGTTGATCAGTATGTCGGGCACAATGTTGCGATCGTGCAACAGCACGGCAATCTTTTTTGTTGCATCGGGATTCGAAAGGTCGCATCCCACGGCCAATACTTTGATCGGATAAAGGCTTTCGAGTTCGGTTCTCAACCGCATCAACTTTTCGGCATTGCGTGCCAATAAGATCAAATTCATTTGATTTGACGCCGCTATTCGGGCCAACTCCAATCCTATTCCGCTTGAAGCTCCCGTTATTAACACACATCGGTCTGCCATATTTCTGATCGATTACGAGTTACGGATTTTATGATTCTCGATTTGTTTTTATTCTTTGTTTTTTGCTTTTACTTCTTTTTCCAATTCGTCCAATTGCTTTTTCATTTGGGGCAAATTGCGAACTATTACGTAGGATTTCAAACAGTCTTGATAATCGAGCGCGGGCGTGCCCAAAACGGTGCTGTTCGGTTTTTTGATATTTGAGTTAAGTCCCGATTGCGCTCCGATTTTAACCCCATCGGCAATGGTGATATGTCCGGCAAGACCGACTTGTCCCGCAAGCATACAGTTTTTACCGACTTTGCTCGATCCGGATACTCCCGATTGAGAAGCAATAACGGTATTTTCGCCGATTTCCACATTGTGCGCTATTTGTATCAAATTATCCAGTTTCACGCCTCTTCGGATGATGGTCGATCCCATGGTGGCACGGTCAATACACGTGTTGGCGCCTATTTCGACGCGATCTTCGATGACCACGTTACCGATTTGCGGTACTTTTTTGTAGTCGGCATCGTTTTGCGGAGCAAATCCGAAACCATCGGCGCCGATTACCGCTCCCGCATGCAGTACGCAATCCATGCCGATGACGCAATCCCGATATATTTTTACTCCGGGATGAAGTACGGTATTGTCGCCGATGCTGACATTTTCGCCGATAAACACCTGTTGGTGTATTTTTACGTTGTTTCCGATTTTTACGTTTTCCGCAATGTACGTGAATGCTCCGATAAAAATGTTTTCGCCCAATGCGGCTGATGCAGCC
>JAVBNP010000110.1:0-10582 GCA_031551455.1 Bacteroidales bacterium
CATACGGCAATTTGTATCACGCCCGGCACAATGCCGTAAAGAATTACCAATAAAATTCCGGCCGAAATCAGCAACGCATATATGGTGCCTTTGGTTGTAACGGGATACTTACGATGATAATATACCAACCCGATTGCGGGAATAGCCAACAGATTCAACAAGTGTACGCCGATAGACAAGCCCATCAAGTAAGCAATGAGCACTAACCAGCGATTGGCATAACGTTGGTCGGATTCGTCTTCCCATCGCAAAATGGCCCAAAAAACCAATGCGGTAAATAATGAAGAAAAAGCATACACTTCGCCTTCGACGGCCGAAAACCAAAAAGTGTCGGAAAAAGTGTAGGCCAATGCTCCGACGATTCCGGCACCGATGATGGATACGGTTTGTACGGGGGTAATATCGGCAACGGCTTTGCCGATAATTTTACGGCCCAAATGCGTGATGGTCCAAAACAATAATAAAATGGTGAATCCGCTGCATAACGCCGAGAAGATATTAACCATTTGAGCCGCCAATTCTCTGTTGCCTCCGGCAAATAATGTAGAAATGCGGGCCATGAGCATGAAAAAAGGCGCTCCGGGCGGATGTCCCACTTCGAGACGATAAGCCGTCGAAATAAATTCGCCGCAGTCCCAAAAACTGGCCGTCGGCTCGGTAGTCATAATATAGACGGCCGATGCTATGGCACATACAATCCATCCGGTAATGCTGTTTATCTTTTTAAAATCCATCTTCGATGTTTGATTCGGGTTTTAAGTTCAAATGAAACGACAAAGATAAAGCAAATTTTGATGGAACGAGTTGATAAATTTACAAATCGGATTTTGAATGATCTTAAATTTAAATCGCCGGATTCCGGATGTAAATCGTTTTTCAAAAATAAAAGAAACTGTCCAAAAAGGTTGTTATATTGCGTCATTGCGAGCGATAGCGAAGCAATCCTTTCAAACGGCGGCGGATTGCTTCGTCGTACCTCCTCGCAATGACGTTCATTTTAAGGCTTTGAACAGTTCCTTTCCGGAAGTTTGTTAAAAAGCGGTTGTACGGAACGAAATCATTTTCTCGGAAACGTTTCCGAGTTTGTCTTTTGCTTTTACTTTAACGGTATAGGTACGGTCTTTTTGGAATGATCCTATCGGCGACGTAAACGGCAATTCGGACCCGCCGTCAATCGAATACGTTATTTCACCGTTACCGGTCATTTGATCGGTGGCTGCCAAATAAAGCATTACATAGGAAGGGTATTCACCCGCGTATTCCGCATCGGTCATTCCGTCGAGTTTATCGGTACCAACCGGTTTCACGCTGAACGTGTGAAAAATTTCGGGACCTTCGGCATCCACCATCAGCATAAATTCGCTTGCGTTACGGTTGTTTACGTTGTCGTACCCGTAGTAACGAATCGTGTTGCTACCGCTTCGAGTCAACCCGAAAGGTTCACCGTAACGGATTTCTTCGTTATCTTCGTTCAGATTGTAGCTGAGATATTGCACGCCCGATTCGGAGTCTGTTCCTTTCAAGGTAATTTTGCTTGTCGGTCCAATGTATCGGATATCTCCTTTGACGAAATTCGGCCCGGTGACGGTGTATGATAATTTTGGCCCGGTGAGATCCACATATACGATGCCGGTATTATGATGATATTCGTCGGCGTTGGAATTCCCCATTTGGTCTACGGCATAATATCGAATGGTATGTTTACCCGATTTCGAGGGCAGGTAGAACGGATCATCGTATTCCGTAAACGGCTTATCATCAATTGAATATTTGATCTCTTTTATTCCCGATTTATTGTCTACTGCGGTCAATTTCAATTTGGTACGTCCCGAGAAATACACTTTGTCTTCCACGATAAATCGATCGCCCAAAACGTCGGCCGACATGATGGGAGCGGTTTTGTCGAAGAAAAATGTTACACTCCGCACGGATTCCTTGTTTTGTACCCTATCCTCGGAATAATAATACAACGTGTGTTCACCGTCGGATAAATGCAAAAACGGAATCATGCTGCCGGGCGTGTATACTTTTTCCGAACCGTCGTCGAAACGGTAAAAAGTTCGATAAACACCCGAAAGACTGTCGGAAGGCGTTAAGTAAATCAAACTGCTGGTCGATATAATCGAATTTTGGGCAATTCCTTCGATATTATGATACGTAACGGGCGGCGAAAGGTCGACCGTGAATGTCTTTTGCTTCGGTTTTTCCACGTTACCCACATTGTCGACCGCGTAATATTGATAGTTGAATATTCCTTCTTTCGTGACGGATTGCGGTTGATAGGGTGTAAACGAAGCACCGTCGAACGATTGATAAAGCCCTTTCACGCCCGACATATCGTCGCGAACATTTAATCGTATGTTGAGCCCTTTTCCGTAATACATCATGTCTTTACCCGAATAAACGGGCGCATCGGTAAACGACGAAGTCGTTTCGGGCGCTTTACCGTCGGCATATATTTCGAATACTTCGGCGCGGTGATTAATGTTATCCGCATGTCGAATGTGGTGTTTCCCGGGGCCGTCCATGTATACGGGTTTATTTTCTTTGATATCGCTTCGATTCAAACGTTGTTTGGGGTCGTCGGGCGACGTGGAAACATAAAAATACAACGGCAAGTCGACTTGAATGTAAAAATTACCGAGACTGTCGGTATAAGTCGTCGGGGCGTGCTCTTCGGGTTTTTGCCCGTGAACGCATAAGCATAAACCGATCGCCAAAGCGGTTATGCCGATTTTTTTTAACAAGGGTTGTTTCATATTATCGGGTTAAATCGATTTTGGTTCCCACCACAAGAATATCATCTACCTGTTCTCCGCCGTTCAACCATTCGTTCATGACGGATTCGAGTATGTTTTTTTGTTCCTCTGCCGGTTTCTCGTGTATTTCGAGCAATAAATTGCGAAAGCGTCGAGATTGAAATTTTTTCCCGTCGAGGTGTGAAAGTTGACTTTGATAACCGTCGGAAGACAGATATACGCAAATCGGGTAATCAAGCGGGATCACGTGTTTTCGAAAGGTCAAATCGATGTTTTCGTCGTACGTGAAATAATCTCCCCCGATCGCATGCTTGTCTGCGGAAATTTTATATAAGATTCCGTCGCGTATATACACCAAAGGTATTTTAGCTCCGGCGTAGGTCAACTCTTTTCGATCGGGATCAATGCAATACAATGCCATATCCATTCCGCTGTGTAGTTTCGAGTCCTGTTTATGAAGCGCGTGAAAAAGGGCAATGTGCAATACCGTTAATATTTGATCGGGATCGGTCAACCCTTGATCGACAATTTGCGTGAGCAGATTCGAACCGATAAGCGACATGAAAGCGCCCGATACGCCGTGCCCCGTGCAGTCGATACACGCCACCAGGGTCTTGTTGTTGACATGTTTGCACCAGAAAAAATCACCGCTGACGATGGCGCAAGCCTTCATGTAAACAAAAGAATCGGGCAACCGCATCTTCAAATCTTTCGGAGTGCTTAAAAAAGCCTTTTGTATGTATTCCGCATAGTCGATGCTTTGGGTGATGTCCTCGTTTATATGCCGGATCCTCTCATAAGCATTTTCAAGCGCAACATTTTGTTCCAATATTTTGTTGCGATGCTTTTTAATTTCCGCATTTTGATATTCCAACCTTTTGTTGATCTTTCTTTTTTGAACGTAATAAAAAGAAATAACGCATGCGCCGATCAGTGCGATGCCCAATCCGGCAAATAGAACGTAATTTTTCAGTCGTTCGTTTTGCAATTGAGCCTCCGCTTTTTTTCGCATCAATTCGGCATTCTCTTCGCGAAATTTGAGATTATCCGCAAGAAGTTCCGCCTTGGTTTTGTCGAGCAACAACACCCTGTTGGCCGAATCGAGATTTCCCAACGCTTTCTCTTTCTCGTTCAACTCTTGTTGCTTGTAGCGTAACTCCAAATCGGCATATTGTCTCCTTGATTCGGCTAATTGCATTTGAATGTTTGCGCCTTCCAATTCTTCCCGATATCGTTTTTCGCTTTCGCGTTGAAGCGTTTCGTGTACCGTTTTGTATAAATAAAAATAATCCGCGGCTTTAGTCGTGTTGCCGGCTTTGGTATATGTTTCGGACAACATGCCGTAGCAACTTCGCATTTGTTCCAGATCATTCATTTCCCGCGCCGTCGAAGCTGCTTCGTCCAATACCACGACCGCTTCATCATATCGCTTTGTTTTGTTCAATACCACCGACATGTTGATCAATGCGCTAATTGCAGCAGGCTTTTCGTTTTGCGAATGTCGATAATGATATGTTTTCCGAAAACAGTCAAGAGATTTTTCGTATTCGCCTTTATCGAAATAAATAAGCCCCAAATTACTGTTGATACCCGCAATTCCGTTTTCGTTCGATATTTTTTGATTTAAAGTAATCGAGCGGTTGTAAAGTTTAACGGCTTCGTCGTAGTTTTTGGCATCCCAATATTTATCGGCAGCTTCGTTGATAAAACGCGTCGCTTCTCGAATATCGCCCGACTTTTCTTTCTCATCGGCAACCGTCAAGCATTGGTCGATGCTCAACTTGTTTACGGATGTTTTTTCTTGTGCAAAGTTCGGGATCGATACCGACAGCAAAATAATGCTCCGGATTAAAAAATATCCGAATGCTCCGGTAAGATTCAATAAAAATCCGGAAATATTCTGGTGCATGGGATAAACTCGCTTTCTTTTATAAAAATGCGGCGATTAAAAAACATGCAAAAGTAAAAATTTTGAAAAGGATTAAAAAATGAAACATTAAACAATAAGTATAAATTATTGTATTTAATGTGTGAAATGGATGAGCAGTGATCGATTTGTCATCATCGGATTGTTTAATATCGCAGCATTTCCGAAGAATAACGATTGCAGTTATCCGGTTCGGAATGATAAATGTATTTTGACAAACGATCGGATTTTTTTGATATAAAATACCGACACGCGACTCAAAACGATGACGCTGCCTCATCGGCAACAATAAAAATCGGATCATTTCCGACGAGAGGCGGATATGCTCCCGAAAGAAAGGACATGTCGCGATCATATGAAACAAGCGAACGGTAAGTTTGGCGGAATTTAAAAACACATGATCGATGGTATAATATTTTGATTTTTAAATTGTAATGAGAACAGCATATATTTCTCGAAAAATCATTGCCGGTTTCGGGCTTTTTTTCGAAACATTTACGTTCGACATACGTATAAAACGGCAATAGAATTGTCGAATTGTGAATCCTCAAGCATGTTATTGTCAGAAATAGACATGAAATTCACCGACAATATCATTATGTGTTATGTTAAGTTCAATTATATTCAATAATTTGTTTCTTAAAAGATTCGGGAATGTTTGTTTCCCGTTTTTGTTGTTAGGTTGGTTTGCATTAAATAGCATACAGGCTCAAACACCGATTACGACTGTAGCCGGATTGAAAACTATGAGTATGGCAGGGAACTACATCTTGAGTAACGATCTCGATTTAAGTAGTGAAACCAACTGGACACCTATCGGAACTTCCGGCGCACCATTTACGGGCACATTCGATGGCAACGGAAAAGTTATCAAAGGTCTGCAAATTAATAGACCGACAACCGATAATGTCGGTTTGTTCGGATATTGCAAAGACGCTACCATTAAAAATCTCGGAATAGAAGTTGCCTCGGGAGTTGTCGGCGCAGATAATGTGGGCGGCCTCATAGGAAAATATGAAAAAGCAAGCGTTACAAACGGCATTTCCGGATGTTATGTTACAGGTATCGGGTCTATCAGAGGGACCGGTACGGTTGGGGGATTAGTGGGTTGGAGTAATACAACTGTTACCAACTGCTATGCAACAGTGAACGTAATGGGTTATGCCACCGGAGGTCTGGTAGGCTTAAACTACGCCGGTACTGTTTCATATTGTTATGCATCGGGAACGGTCAGTGGGCCTTATGTCGGCGGCGTAGTGGGTAACAACACCGACTACAGTTCGTCTGTAAAAGCAAGTATTACCAATTGTGTAGCCAATAACCCGGCGCTTTCGGGGTAGTCGTCTTATTCCATTATGGCCTCCGGTCGTATTGTAGCTGTAAACGGCACTTATTCTACAATCAGCAATTGCTACGCTTTGGTCGATATGACGGCAAACGGGATTGCGGTAACCGGCGGAACGGCAACCAACAAGGACGGTTTGAACAAAACCTTTACAGAACTGCAAACGCAAAGCACCTATTCCGGCTGGACATTCGGTGCGGGCAATTGGGCTATTTGGGCCGGTAACAGCCTTCCCTATTTTCAACGGCAAAATGCCCCGGCGAATGTAACCGAGACTACCGTTAACAACATAACGGGTAAATGTGCGGCAACATCCACCCCGCTGACGTTTTATAAACAAGACGGAACATCTCCCGCCGGCACTTTGAGTTGGTCGGGGACAACATGGACATATACTTTTTCATCGCCCATCGGCTTAAGTGATGCCGTATATGTGGTGGCGGGCGCAACGCGTTCGTATTTTGTGACCAAACCCATCGACCGGGTTTTTTGCAGCGGTGCGGGAACGACGGCTTCTCCGTATTTGATTTGCGATGCCGAACAATTGAACGCTGTTCGCGGACAGTTGGATAAATACTTTAAACTGAACAACGACATCGATCTTACGGCTTGGCTTACCGCCAATAGTCCCGCCAACGGATGGGATCCGATCGGAACATCGTCGTCGCCTTTCACGGGAAAATTTGACGGGAACGGGTTTGCCGTAAAAGGGCTGTGGCTGAACGGAGGTTTCGGTGTCGGCTTATTCGGTTATGTCGGCAGTGCCACCGCCGAAATTAAAAATTTGGGCGTCGAAATAGGCTCCGGAGGAGTGAACGGCGCAAGCGGCGTCGGCGGTTTGGCCGGAAGCCTGCAAAGCGACGCCGTTGTTCGCGGATGTTACGTCATCGGAGGAAACGTGAGCGGTTACGGGAACAACATCGGCGGATTGATCGGAGAAATCAACTCCGGAACAGTTACGGAAAGTTTTGCATCCGTGAATGTTACCGGAACAGCCTCGGGATTTGGAGAAAATATCGGCGGATTGGTCGGGTCCACTCAATCGGGAACTGTTTCCGATTCTTATGCCACAGGTTACATCAATGCCACGGGAGCAGCCGGCGGATTGGTCGGTATGAATGCAGGTTCCGTGTCTCGTTGTTATGCTTCCGGAAATGTCAACGGCTATGCAGCCGGCGGACTGGTCGGGAATAACTATTATGGAACCGTCAACAATTCGGCGGCAGCCAATATGTCCGTTACGGGCGGTTATTATTCCCGCGTGACGGCAGGCGGCGGAATTTCAACAGGCAATTATGCGTTTTCGGGAATGACCACCGCGGGCACTTTAAACGGCGATAACGGCACGAGTAAAACCCAAGCGGAACTGCAAACCGCAAGTACATATTCAGGCGGTTTGGGCTGGCAATTTGCATCCACAACCAATACTTCCTATCCGTGGGCAATTTGGGAAAACGGCAGCTATCCCTTTTTCCAACGGCAAGGCGCAACGGTAAAACCTTCGAACAGTTGCGGCACGGTGCTGTATGTCGAAACGCGCGCCGGCAGTGATGCTTTGGGCAATGCCATTCAGATAGATGAAGTTCGCGCATACGATGGCGGGCAATTGGTGGCCAAAGCCTCAAGAGTGGGCTTGTCAACCATTTGGGCGTTCACGTTCCCGAACGATCAAGGCGGTAACACCTTGAGCATTTATGCTTACGAGTATAACAAAAAAGTTTCGGCGGCTTCGCCGGCGCTTATCAATCCGAGTGCAAGCAGCGCATACACCGTATATACCATCGGCGGCGGCGCTACCGGCGGCAGTAATTACGCAACGCTTCAAGATGCGGCCGATGCTTACAACACTTGCGGCATATCGCAAAACGTGACTTTTAAAATCGTGAGCGATCTCACGCTCACAAAAACCGTCGAATTTCTTGGCACCGCACCCGGTTCCGAACAATATACGCTCACCATTACCGCCGATAAGGTTACGCCCCGAAAAGTGTCGGGAAATGTGGCCGGTCCGCTCATTCATTTGTTTGCAGCCAACAATATCGTTATCGACGGACAAACGCCCGTGAGTAACGACACATTGGTAAAGAATCTGGTTTTTGAAAATACTGCAACAACAACGATCAACCATTTGGTGAGAACCATATCGGTGGAAAAAAGAGTTGTCGGCTGCGACGACGGGATAAACGGTTGCGCGGAAAACGACGATGTCAAAGGAAAAAATGTCGTGATCCGAAACGTGGAGTTGCGTTTGACTTCGCCGACCGTGGTCAACGTATTCGGTACGGCCAATTTGGTGGTGACTACCGATCATATTACGGTGGAAAAATGCTTGATGAACACGGCCAACGAAAATGTGATCATCGACCGTGTGAAAAAGCTCACATTTAAGTACAATGTACTGAAAGGTGCGGTAAATACGGGATTAAGCGTTAACGCATACTATCCCGACACGTATCACATTACGGGAAATCTGTTTACCGATATTACGGGAACCAATGCCGCATTGTACAACAACACATTGCAGGTGCAGGGTATCAACATTGCGTCGGCGGGCTTCGGGACATTTCATATCACGAAAAATGCGATCAAGAACATGCGCAACCAAGCCACGTCCGGTTCGTCGGGTGCATACGGAATATTGGCCGCCACGGACGGAACGTTGAATATCGCGGATAATACGATAGAAAGCATCACTTCCGTTGCAACGAGTCCCGATTACGATGCTTACGGTATCAACTGTTTGCTGTACGGAAGCGCTGTGGCGAACGTAAGAAATAACGTGATCAATAATATATCGAACATCTACACACCTTTCGGTATCTTGATCCAGACACCCGACGGATCGGCTTCCGCGCGCGCCAACGTCGAAAACAACACCATCAACGGCGTCGAATCGAAAGGAAACAGCACATCCAATGTATTCGATGCCGCAGGTATCCGTTTGGAAGCGCCCGGCATCGTGTCCGCCAATAAAATATCATCGGTGAAAGCGCCCAAAGGCTTGGCCGTGGGGATAACGGGAATTCAAAACTTTTCCGTAAGTTCGGCTAACGCGCCGCTCATCGTCAACAACATGATTTTCGATATCGACGGGTATTATTCGTCAGGCTTGCAGTTCAGCGACGAGAACGACTTTTATAAAGTATACCACAACACGGTACGTCTCACTCCCGGCGGGCCGGGTAAATGTTTGGTCGTGGGCAACGACGCCGGCAAAACCGTTACCGTGGATGTGCGGAATAACTTATTTTCGAACGAAACCGCCGGCACGGACCGTCCGGCCGTTCAGATTTATGCCGGAGCTTCGGCAAGCTTGAAAGACAACCGTTACTACGCGGCAAGCGGCGTCATCGGCGAATTTTCGGGCAATTCGTACACCAACATCAACCAATGGAACACCGCCGCAAACGATGTATCCGTCCGTTTGGCGCAACCCGTCGCGTTCCGATCGGCAACCGATTTGCACTTAGACGGAACAAGCGCGTCCGATCCGCTGTTGCATACGCTTTTGTTGGCCGATGTCCCGAAGGATTTCGACGGCGACACTCGTACAGCATGTCAAAATGCTGCCGGGGCGGATAACTTCACGGCAACGACCGCATTTACCGCCGGTAATATCAAAGTGCGACTTGTCGATTGCCTGAAAGCCTCGACGATGCCGGTGACGGTAAGTTTTGAAGTCTCGGGCGGCGTGGCGCCGTTCAAATATAATATCGACGGCGGAAGCTATACGACCATCGCAACGATCGACTCCATTACTTCGTCGGGAACCGTCGCGGTGCATTTCGATGCCGACCTTGCCTACGGAACCCGTACGCTCGGGGTGAAAGACGCCGGCGATTGTTTGTTCGCAAGCGTATCGTTCGCCGTCAATTTCGATGTAACGACAACCGCTTTGTTCGTGAAAACCGTTTCTTCGGGAACGGGCGACGGCTTGTCGTGGGATAATGCTTTCGACGGGCGGCTGTTGGCATGGTATCTGAAAAACAAAGCCGTTGACGGCACCCGAATATACGTGGCCGCGGGAACTTATTTGCCTTACAGGGACGGGTGCGACGATGCCGCAACGGCGCGTGCATATTCGTTCGAATTGAACAAGGCCGTGAAGATGTACGGCGGATTCCCTGTCGATGCAACGGGAACAATCACCAACAATGCCGACTATCGGAACAATGTTACCCGCTTGAGCGGCAACATCGGTTTACTCAATACGGCAACCGATAACACTTACCGCGTAGTAATATACAACCATGCAGCAGCCGTATTGTCCGGTTTCCATGTTTCGGATGGTTATGGAAACGGAACGGGACTTAATAATAACGGCGCCGGAATTTTTTGTTCCGTCGGAAACACAACCGGAACCCTCTCCGACTTGGTTATAGAAAACAATACGGTAATAGCGCCCGGCAGTACCACCGGTGACGGTGACGGCGGCGGTATTTACGTGGCTGTCGGTGTCAAAAGTCAATTTAACAATATAATAGTCAGGAAAAATACTGCACTCACGGGAAATACCGGCTACACCGGTACCGGTTCGGGCGGCGGTATTTT
>JAVBNP010000264.1:0-26985 GCA_031551455.1 Bacteroidales bacterium
AAAAATCATGCTCGATTTCATCAACGGAGACTATAACGTGTTGTTGTCCACTTCCATCATCGAATCGGGGCTCGATATCCCGAATGCAAACACCATCATTATCAACAATGCGCACATGTTCGGGTTAAGCGATCTGCATCAGCTGCGCGGCCGCGTGGGACGATCCAACAAAAAGGCGTTTTGCTATTTGTTGACGCCTCCAGTTACCGATCTGACACCCGAAGCTCGAAGACGGTTGCGTGCCATCGAGGAATTTTCGGATCTCGGCAGCGGATTCAACATTGCCATGCAGGATTTGGACATACGAGGTGCGGGAAATTTGGTGGGAGCCGAACAAAGCGGTTTCATTGCCGATATCGGTTTCGAAACTTATCATCGTATTCTTAACGAAGCGATGGCCGAACTGAAAGAGGAAGACGATTTCAAGGAAATATTCCGCGAACGGGAATTGTCGGAAGCCGCCGAAACGAAAGAATCGCCGATATTCGTTACCGAATGCCAAGTCGATACCGACCTCGAATTATTGTTTCCCGAACGTTATATCGAAAACGTATCGGAGCGCATTCGTTTGTATCGTGCATTGGACAATATCGATACCGAAGAAAAACTCGCGACCTTCGAACGGGAACTCGTCGACCGTTTCGGTCCGATACCGGCTCCCGCCGAAGAATTGATCAATGTGGTACGTTTACGCTGGATGGCGGCGCATCTCGGTTTCGAGAAAATCACGCTTCGCAACGAGCGATTATTGGTTTATTTCGTCGGGAATCAACAATCGACATATTATCAATCGGAAACGTTTACGAAAATACTGCAATATGTTACCCGTAACCAACGTCTCTTCAAAATGAAGGAAGCCAAAGACAAACTGGCCATGACCGTTAGTCCCGTAAAAAGCATCGATCAATGCATGGAGGTGCTTCGCAAAATGGAACAAGCCTGCTTGTAACGAATTTTCAAGATTACGGATCGGCCGGGGTTCAAAAACAAACTTGCCAAGTCGGGAAGACTTGACGTTCCGTGTTGCGTTTATATCGTTTTACGAATTTTGTTCAACCGTTTCGTACAACAACGCCGCGGCCGCAGCCGGCACGTTGAGCGATGCAATTTGTCCCGGGTTGAGCGGTAATTCTATTGTCGCTCTTTATCTTCGGCGAATTTAAAATTGCCTTCGGCGAGCTAAAGGTTTGACAATGTCGGGCGGTGGCATTGCAAATGTCGCCGAACGTGCGGTTATTCATATCTAATCCCTTCGGGACCCGCCTTTCAATGGTTATCTTGCGGCAAGCCGTCCCGGTAACTTGTTTTTACTCCCGCAATTTGCAGCGATCCTTACCGATGACTTGAAAAGTCCGCTGCAAATTGCAGCAGACCGTACCATGGTATCGGATTGTTTCCTGCAACTTGCAGCGGACTTTCCCGGTGGGTTGGAACATTCGCCGCAGGGCTGCGGCCGATTTTCCAATGCACCGGCACGATGCAAAAACCCTTACGACCGGCCGTTCTCGTTTTACGACTTGGCCGAACGTCCTTTGCGTTGGGCAACCATATTGCCGGACCTGTTCAAGCGAACACCGAGTTCTCACACGAACGGAGCGTATTTTCCCTCACCGTTCACGATCATCAAGACATCAATGCGGTCGAAGATATTGCGATAGCAACGATCGGTTTCGGTACGGGCATTTTTTTATGCGAAGCTCACCGAAGTTAATTTCAAATTCAGCCGCATGCTTTATTTTGCATAACAGCCTTTTTGACTTACGCTTATAACTATTTTACGAATTTTGTTTGACCATTTCGTACATCAACACCGCGGCCGCAGCCGACACGTTGAGTGATGCAATTTGTCCCTTCACGGGAATTTTTACGACGAGATCGGCCGTTTTGAGGCATTCGGGCGAAATTCCCGTATCTTCTGCGCCCAACAATAAAGCCGCGGGACCGGATAAATCAACTTGAGTATAAACGTTACGGGCCTTTTCGGAAGCGGCGACAATTTTCAATCCGCTGTCTTTCAAAAACAATAATGTTTGCTGCAAGTTGTCGGTACGACAAACGGCAATGTGATTCAATGCTCCGGCGGATGTTTTCACGGCATCGGCGCCGATCATCGCCGAACCCTTCGACGGCAACAGTAGGGCATGCGCTCCGGCGCACTCGGCCGAACGTGCTATGGCTCCGATATTACGGGTATCGGTTATCCCCTCGCAAATAACGATAAAAGGATTTTCTCCCTTTTCAAACAGCGATGGGATTAAATTTTCGATACGGGCATATTCGACGGGCGACACAAACGCAATTACCCCTTGATGATTTTTTCGGGTGATTCCGTTCAATTTTTCCGGAGGAACCGACTGCATCGGTATACCCCGCTCGCGCAGCATTACCGACAACTCTTTATATCCGTCGCCGATAAGACCTTTGCGCAGCAATACTTTACTTATTTCGCGGCCCGCTTCCAATGCTTCCCTAACCGAATGCAGACCGAATATCATTTGTTGCGACGGTGAATTGTTCATTCCAAATCTTGAAAATTAAAAACCTTTCCTTTTCTCCAACTTTCGATCGCTTGCGCCCAATAAGTAGGCTGCGGATCGCTGCGTCGCAACACGTAATAACTCTCGGTATACGGAGACGATTTCTTCTCGAAAACGAAATTAACCGATGCCTGTTGCTTGCGCGTATATTCCCATGTTTCCGAGTCCGATCCTTTCATGATGTTACTCGGCAACCCGTAAATCAGATAAATCATTCCCCGGTCGGTTTTCCAACCTTCCCTGAAATCGGAAAAATATTGATTGGCATAAGTCATTCGCGTGTAAAACACCCGAATTATCATACGGGCTTTATCCGTGCTTCCGGTGGTTGCCAGCCAAAACTTATCCATCATCAGTTTGGGATTCTTTTCCTCGCTCAGTTTCTTGTATTCCGTACTTGTTGCGATATATTGTATGGGCTGTACCAATTTCGCCGTGCGATCCTCTTGAGGATAAGACGGTCCGAAATTCTTCAACAATAATCCCTCCCGATGTGCGGTATCCGTTCGGATTAAATACAAGCCCTCGTACCCGAACATGAAATTAGTGGCGGAATTGTATTGGTGTTCCCAAACACTGTCCGCTTTGAAAACAAAATCTTTTGCCGGCATGGGTGATGAAGGAGACACGGCAATATCCTCGGGCGTTTTCATGTAGCCGATGTACAATTTATTCACCGCTTTCCGCTGATAAACGATTCTGAAAATATCGTTTTCGTTGGTGATGTCATCCAAATCGGGACTGCCGTTTATGGCGGTAACCTTAAAATTTTGCGCCGACCAAATATTGGTTTTATTGACGGTGACGAATTGCCGAATGGTATTGCGACGCATTATATCGGTGGTTTGCACCAACAACATGTAGCGACGACCTTGTTCCGCCGGAAACATGATGGGAAAAACGATGATTTTTTGCTGTTGTTTAATCTCGACGGCATTCAAAAAAGTGGCGCTGTCGCTGACCGCTTTGTTATTTTCGATTTCCGTGCAATCAAACAATTCATAGTGTATTTTGATGATCGACTTGGGCGTCCGCTCCGGGTTGGCCTCGCTGACAATCAACTCGTTGGTATTTATTTTGATGTATAATTGCGACTCGACGTCGGATACATGAAAAACGCCTACTTCCGGATGTAATGCCGACGAAACCGGGTTATAAAGCACCGGCTTGTTGATTTTGGCCACCTGCTTATTGCCGGACGGACCGCAAGCCACCAAAAGCAGCGCTGCTCCGCAAACCGATAATATCCGATAACACATCTTTTGCATGGCATTTCGCGTTTATTTCCCGAATTTTTGTCGATTCGGAAACAATACAACCGTACAAAAGTAAATATTTCTTTCGATAATAAAGATGATTTTGAAAATACCGGTTTTGAATGTCCAAAACGGCATGGCACTTCGTTTTTTAATGTTTTTTATTTCTTTTTGAGAACGCGATTGCGTATGTTTGTGGTACATTTTCGTTTTTTTCAAAGATTTTATTAAACAATTATTGGTTTCGGGCGTTATATTTTGATGTGTGAGGCGCGTTGAATCGATATTGCACGTGTTTTTCACCGGTATCGCAAAGACATCATCGGAAAAATGCAAAGACGATTAAATATCATCCGGAAATCTTAATTATTAATCTTAAATTTTAACATTATGAATACCTCGTTATTGGAAGAAGTAAAAAGTGCGGTAAAAAACTGGTGGGTATCCCTCATTTTGGGAATCTTGTTTATCGGAATGTCTCTGTTGCTGATGTTCAACCCCGTCTCCTCATACGCGGCGTTGGTGATCTTTTTTTGTATCGGAATGTTTGCGAGCGGCGTTTTGGAAATCTTCTTTTCCGTTACCAATCGCGAAACGCTTTCGGGTTGGGGCTGGTATCTTGCCTGCGGTATTATCGATTTGCTGTTGGGTGTACTGTTGATGTTCCTGCCCGCAATAGCAGCGGCAGTTATACCGTTTATTCTCGCTTTCTGGATCATGTTCAGAGGATTTACCTCCATCGGTTACGCCATTGATTTAAATCGTGTCGGAATCAAAGGATGGGGATGGTATTTGGTGTTCGGCATACTGGCCATCATCTGCTCTCTTGCCATCATTTGGCAACCTGCCGCCGGAGTGTTGGCCGCCGTATATATCGTATCTTTTGCATTCATGTTTATCGGATTCTTCCGCATCATGCTTGCTTTTGCGTTGAAAGATCTGCACAAAAACAGCCAAAAATTGAAAGAAAGGCTTGATGCTTTAAAAGATAAATAACCGGTCATTTCCCATCAAAAAACGCCGAAAAAGTATTCTTTTCGGCGTTTTTTACAGTTTGTCAAATCCGACAATCCGTAAACCGATTCGGCTAAATGCCGTTTTACTGATTGTCGGTTATCGAAAAAACCGTACTTTTGGACATTATTTAGTGATCGAAAACATGACTCGAAAAAGAAATAAATCAAAACACAAAGCGGACAACGGAGACTTGAAACAACGCGCTTTGTCGGCATTTCAACGCTATCCCGGCGAAACGGTAAACCATCGCCAATTAGCCAAACGAATGGGGATTAATGATGAGCCCACTCAACGAATGATTCCGGACATTTTGTCGGAACTGAAAAACGAAAAACAAATAAAAGAAACGGAACGCGGTCGCTATCAATTAAGTTACGATAGTACGGGTTGCGTTGTCGGCAAAGTAGACATGACGGCGCACGGATATGCGTACATCATATCGCCCGAATCGGAAGAAGATGTGTTTGTTTCGCAAAAGAACCTGCGGGAATCGCTTCACGGCGACACCGTGAAAGTGCATTTGTTTGCGCGGCGCAAGGGAGCCAAACTGGAAGGACAAGTGGTGGAAGTGATCGAGCACGCTCGTACCTCTTTCGTCGGCACCATCGGCATTACCGAAAATTTTGCGTTCATGATTCCCGACAGTCGTTTGATGCCTTACGACTTGTTCATTCCGCAAGACAAACAAAACGGAGCAAAGGACGGGCAAAAAGTAGTGGCCCGCATCGTCGAATGGCCGCACAGAGCCAAAAATCCGATCGGCGAAGTCATACAGGTTTTGGGCTATCCCGGACAAAACGAAACGGAAATGCATTCGATCCTTGCCGAATGCGAATTGCCTTATAAATTTGAACAATACGTGGAAGATGCCGCCGGAGCGATTCCTTCCGAAATTACCGAAGACGAGATTCAAAATCGTCGCGATTTTCGAGGTGTACCCACGCTTACCATTGACCCCGCCGACGCAAAGGATTTTGATGATGCGCTTTCGTTACGAACGTTGAAAAACGGGAATCGGGAAATCGGCGTACATATTGCCGACGTAACGCACTATATACAACCGGGCTCGATCATCGACAAAGAAGCGATCAACCGCGCCACTTCCGTTTATTTGGTCGACCGCGTGGTACCCATGTTGCCCGAAAAGTTATCGAACAATCTTTGTTCGTTGCGTCCAGACGAAGACAAATTGTGTTTCTCGGCCGTATTCGAAATGAACGAAAATGCCGAGGTGTTACGACAATGGTTCGGCCCCACGGTAATCCGTTCCACCAATCGTCTGTCGTACGAAGAGGCGCAAATTGTTATCGATACGGGCGAAGGGAAAATGAACGAAGAGGTCGGAGTGCTGCACCGATTGGCACAAACAATTCGCAAAGATCGGTTCAAAAAAGGCTCCATCTCGTTCGAACGGGCCGAACCGAAATTCGAATTGGACGAAAACGGGAAACCGTTAAGCGTATATTTTACGGAAAACACCACTTCGCACCAATTGATCGAAGAATTCATGTTGCTGGCCAACCGCCGCGTGGCCGAATTTTGTTCGGGAATTTTGCAAACGGAAAGTCCCGAGCGCAAAGGAAAAGGCAAAGCATGCGTATACCGCGTTCATGACAAGCCCAATCCCGAGAAACTCGAAAAATTCGCCGGATTCATTTCTCGTTTCGGCTATTCGATCAAAACGTCGTCCGACCGTGCCATAGCCGTTTCGCTCAACAACCTTTTGGACAAAGTAAAAGGGAAAAAGGAAGAAAATATGGTCGAAACATTGGCATTGCGTTCGATGGCAAAAGCCGACTATTCCACCGACAATATCGGACATTATGGTTTGGGATTCAAATACTATACGCATTTCACTTCGCCCATACGCCGTTATCCCGATATGATGGTGCATCGCTTGTTGCGGTATTATCTGTTCGAAACGGGTGTTAAACCCGAGAAAAACGATTTGGAAGCCTTATGTCGACAAGCATCGAACATGGAACGTCGCGCGGTGGACGCCGAACGCGCTTCCGTCAAATACAAACAGGTGGAATTCATGAGCGATAAGGTAGGACAATGTTTCGACGGTATCATTTCGGGCGTCACGGAATGGGGCATATACGTGGAACTGAACGACAATAAATGCGAAGGCATGATCCACATCCGCGATTTGAACGACGACTTTTATATTTTTGACGAAGATAATTATTGCATCAAGGGGAAACGCCGCGGACGTACGTTCCAATTGGGCGAACCGATACGTGTGGAAGTATGGCGGGCGAATTTGATGAAAAAACAGTTGGATTTTCGCTTGGAGGAAAGCAAACCATCGATTGATGCCGAAGAAACGACAGAACCGATGCCGAAACCGAAAGTCGGCAAAGGCAATCGAAAACCGTACGGACGAAAGAAACGGTAACGGGAAGACAAATTACGTCAGCTCCGTCAAATCAAGAGAATGTCGTTTTCCCGGAAAAATCGGCAGGATAATTGCGGAGCATATCATGTTTAAAAAATATCTCATTGACGTCGCCGTCAATGAGGTTGATTGTATTTGAAGTGAGTATTTTGACACAAATAAAAGTCGGATTTCATCAATTTTTGTTGTGGTTGGAGGAACACCAAATCGGTATTTTGGCAACCATTATCGTTCATTTGGTGATTGTTTCGGTTATCTTGATATTGAGAATCAATACTTACGCCGAACGGGAGTACAACATCATGATCGATCTGTCGAAAATCGACATTCGCGAGGAGGAAGAACAACCCGAAGAAAAGCCCCAACAAGAAGTAAATAGCCGGGAATTTGTGCAAAATCTGCATCGGGAATATAACGTGCGTAACATTCCCGTGAATGTTGCCAACGAGCGTGCGGTTGAAAACATCGACAAGATGGTGCGCGACATCAAAACGGAAATGAACATTACTGATCCGCCGCCGCCGAAGGATACTCCGGAAGAAATTACCCGAACCGAAGAGAAACTGCTTGAAAACGAAGCCCGCATTTACGAAGATAAGTTTCCGATCAATGCGGCGGGCGAGCGAACGGTGTACAAAGGCCCCACAACGGTATCGTATGAATTAAAAGATCGTCGACATGTATCGATGCCGGCCCCGGTATACAAATGCCGTGGAGGCGGCAAAATTGTGGTGGACATTGTCGTCAATCAAAGAGGATATGTTTTATCGGCCGATATCAACAAAAGCAAATCGGATTCGGAAGATCCTTGCTTGACGGAAGCTGCCAAACGAGACGCCGAACGCTCGCGATTCAATGAAGCCGCCGCGGCAAAACAATCGGGAAGCATTACGTATATTTTTATTCCGCAGTAGCGATTTTTTCTAAATGCAACTAACGCATTTTAAAAAAATACGTAAAAAAGATATGCGGCGAATATAATCCCAAATCCGATTATGTTGACAATCAACGTCAACAATCCCGCTCGAAATACAGATATGAGTTTTCGACCGAAAAATGCAATCAGTAAAAATTCGACTAAAACGGTCATCAGAAAACGCCAAAAATAATGAAGCGGTAAAAACCATTCGATAAAAGCACCGAGAAGGAAGGCGCCGGAAGCGATCGATATCAAGCGAAGAGGCAGCTTTCGGACAAGAATGTAACCTATTGCAATCAATACTTTTACAACAAAATAAATCAGCAAAAAGAAAAAATACGATTGCTCATCCTCGTTTTTCCGCGGATACAAATAATCTTTTACGGTAACCTTTATTCGCTGCGGATGAACGGTTACGACAAAAGTCGTTCGTTGCGAAGAAACTTTGAACGGTTTGCTCATCAAACTTTGTCCGGCAGTGTCAACAATCGATATGGTGTTTTCCGAATCCGAATGCACGGAATAAAACAAGCTCACCCGTTGCCGGTTGTTGAATTCCAACGTATCAAACACGGCCAATGTATCGGCCGATCCTTCCGAATCGGTACCGAGCACATACAAAAATCGGCATCGTTGCGTCGAATCTTTGAAAAAAACGTCCAATTCGACATTAACATCGGCAACTGTTTTTTCGCACGGAATCAGCAAAAGAAACACCGTACAAATTCGCAACCAAAAACGAACCTGCATGATCGAACAATTAAATCGGAGACGTTTGATCATTTGTGCGGCATTCTTAAAACATAGTGCAAAAAAACGTATTTTTCGAATATAAAGCATGATTTCAAGAACATTTTTTCGCGCGGGATCACCGACATTGTTTTTTACCCGGTTTATGTTTTATTTTGTCATTCGGGTTTCGAACGCGAAATCCGGACACAAATAACAAAAAATCATTCATGAAAACGTTTTTCCCGCTTGTCATTCTTTGTTTCTTGTTTCAAACGGCCCTGCCGCAAAACAAACCAATCACGTTGGAAAACATCTTTCGCGAAAATATTTTCGCTTCACACAGCGTGTACGGCATCCGATCGATGAAGGACGGAGAACATTATACGACTTTGGAAGGCCGACATATCGTTAAATATGTGTACCGAACGGGTATTGTTGCGGACACCTTATTTTCGTTGCCCGACGACAGCGAATACGAAATCGATCGCATATACGGTTACGAATTCAGCTCCGACGAACGGCGGATTCTGTTTTATGCCAACGTCGAGTCTGTTTATCGACATTCGTTTCTTGCCGATTATTTTGTTTGGGACATCCCGCAAAAGAAGCTCATTCCGGTATCCGAAAAAGGATCCCAGCAATTGGCCGATCTTTCGCCCGACGGGAGCAAAGTTGCTTTTGTTCGCGACAATAATTTGTATATCAAGACACTCGGCGGAGAAGAATTTGCCGTGACCGACGACGGCAAGCGAAACGAAATCATCAACGGCGCACCCGATTGGGTATACGAAGAAGAATTCGGCTTTTCGAAAGCATTCGAATGGTCGCCCGACGGCCGTCGCATCGCATGGATGCGTTTCGACGAACGCGAAGTCCCGTTATTCGAGATGACCGAATACGGCGACCGGTTGTATCCGGAATATTATTCGTTTAAATATCCCAAAGCGGGCGAAAAAAATTCCACGGTGAGCGTACACGTATACGATTTGCAAAACCGGAAAACATTGACGGTCGATGTCGGCGATGAACGGGATCAATACATCCCCCGAATCAAATGGACGGCCGATCCGACTCAATTGTGTGTCATCAGACTGAATCGGTTGCAAAATCGCGCGGACATACTGACAACAAACGTGGTTGTCGGAGAAACAAAAATTCTTTATACGGAAACCAACCGATATTATGTCGACGAGGTAAACGACGACTTTGTCAATTTCACGCCCGACGGAAAATATTTTTACATGATGAGCGAACGAAGCGGATATAACCATATTTACCTCCACGACATGAAAACCGGCAAACCGATTCGGGCAATTACTTCGGGTAATTACGATGTGGCAAGTCTTTTGGGATATCATCCGAAAACAAAACGTTTTTATTACGTTGCCGCGGACGAGTCGCCGTTGCGACGCAACGTATTTTCGGTAAGCATCGACGGGAAAAAACCGCTCAAAATAAGTTCGCGTTCCGGAACCAATCATGCCGTCTTTTCCGACAATTATCGATACTTCATCAACTATTATTCGAATGCCGATACACCTTTACGGGTGGAACTTTACGATGCGAACGGCCGACTTATCCGCACGTTGGAAGATAATGCAACGTTGGTTGAAAGGACGGAGGAATACGGGTTTGTACACAAAGAATTGATGACCATCGAAACGCGGTCGGGAATCAAGTTGAACGCCTATATGATGAAACCGGCAAATTCGGAGCCCGGCAAACGATATCCGCTGATGATGTTCGTATATGGCGGACCGGGATCACAACAAGCGGCGGACGGATGGGACAACGGCATGGCATGGAAACAAATGTTGGTGCAAAAAGGATATGTGGTGGCATGTGTCGATAACCGCGGCACGGGTTTTCGCGGCGAAGAATTTCGAAAATGCACGTATATGCAACTGGGCAAGTTCGAAGTTCAAGACCAAATCGATGCCGCCGTTTATTTCGGAGGATTACCGTACATCGACGCTTCGCGCATCGGAATTTTCGGATGGAGTTACGGCGGATACATGTCGTCGCTCTGCCTAACGATCGGTGCGGATGTTTTCAAACTGGGTGTGGCGGTGGCTCCCGTCACCAATTGGCGATTCTACGATAGCGTGTACACCGAACGTTACATGCGCACGCCGCAAGAAAACCCATCGGGATATGACGATAACTCACCAATAAATCATGCCGAAAAACTCAAAGGCAAGTTTTTATTGGTTCACGGTTCGGCGGACGATAACGTACATTTTCAAAACACCATGGTTTTTGCCGAAAGATTGGTACAAGCGGAACGGCAATTCGACATGCAGATTTATCCCGACAAAAATCACGGCATACGCGGAGGAAATACTTCCCGACATTTGTACACCCGCATTACGGAGTTTATTTTAAATAATTTGTAAAATTACCGGACAACTCGTATGATATAAAATATTGATAGCTTTTATATGAAATCCTATCCGGTTTTATACAAAACCTACCGGGTTTTAAAAACCCGGTAGGTTTAAATTAGCTATTATTTACTGAAAATAAAATAATTATAAAAACATCATGAAGAAAATTTTGTTATGGATCGTCGCCGCTTTGCTGTATGCGACAGACGCTTTTCCTCAAACAACTCTGTCACCGTGGCGCGAAGGATATCTCGACATTCATTTTATCAGCACAGGATGCGGAAACTGCATGTTTTGCATCTTTCCCGACGGGACAACCATGTTGATTGATGCCGGAGAACTGGATCCTTCTTCGCCGCAGATCAATTCCGCGAGAATTACCCGCCGATTTCCGAATTACACCAAGTACGCCTACCAATGGCAAGCCGATTACATATCGGAAATATTGCCGAGAAATAAAACGATTGATTATGCTTTAGTGACGCATTATCACGAAGACCATTACGGTGGGTTGTACCCGGGAATTATACCTTCGAAAACGGGCGGTTATTCGCTTACCGGGATTATCGGCGTGGGAAGCATCATTCCGATCAACACGTTGGTGGACAGAGGCACCGATTATCCGTACGATTTCAAGAAAGCGATCGCAAAATATCCCGAACGTTTCGGAACGTTTTCGAACTATCAAAAATTCGTCGAATTTCAATCGCAACGAAAAGACTTCAAATACGAGTCGTTTGCGATCGGTAACAACAAGCAATTCGTCATGAAAAACACGCCCGAGAAATATCCCGATTTTCGCATCGAAAATATTTCGGCCAACGGAAAAGCTTGGAACGGAAAAACCGTGGTGAGTAAAATGCCTCCGGCTGTCGATTACCCCGTAAAAGAAGTTATGCCCGACGAGAACCAGCTTTCGTGCGGATTTTTGCTCCGATACGGCAATTTCGAATTCTTCACAAACGGCGACATACCGGGACAAGCTCCGCAATGGGAACAAAAACCCGAATGGCACGACGTGGAGAGCGTGGTGGCCCCGTGCGTGGGCGAAGTTGATGTGACCACGACAAATCATCACGCCAATCGCGACGCCATGTCGGCGTATTATCTCGGCGTGCTGAAACCGCGAGTGATCATACAGGAAGTGTGGTCGGCCGACCATCCGGGACATGATGCGCTTCTGCGAATGACTTCGCGAAAAATATGGCCGGACGATCGGGATTTGTTTGCCACCGCCATGCTCGATGCCAATCGGCTCGTCATCGGCGACATGTTAGACAGCAGCTATAAATCAACGCAGGGACATATCGTGGTAAGGGTTTTGCCGGGCGGTAACGAGTATATGATATACGTTCTGGATAATACGCATACGTCAAAATACGTAACGGGAACTTTCGGGCCCTACCTGTCGAAGAAGAAGCAATAGTTATAAGGGACGAGGCCGAATACCAAGCTCAGCCTCTCTTAACCAATAACGGACAACACCACCGAAGCCGCCTTTTCGGAAGGCATCATATCGCTCGGTTTCAACCGCAGAAGATATTGTTGTGCTTCGTCCTGTTGTGCTTTTGCCTTGTCGGGATGTTGCATCAAATCCAAAACGCCGGGCGTAATCAGCCTCTCGCGACAATTCTCCAACACAAATTCGGGAATAACGAATCTGTCTGCCAAAATATTGATCAAATTGGCATATCGGGTTCCGGCAAACCATTTCAGCAGTTTGTTGAGAACGTAGCCGAATCTGTACATAATGACGTGCGGCACGCCGAATGCCGTCAGTTCGAGCGATACCGTTCCCGATGCGGCAACGGCAAACGAACTCGCCATAAAAGCGGCATAACGTTCGTATTGTCCCAAAATGATACGATGCGGCACTTCCGAATCGGCAAACGCCATTTCTACATCGTTTGCGATGGCCGCTACCGACGGAATCACCATAAACAAATCGGGATATGTTTTCTTCAATTGCCGCAACACCTTTTTGTAAACGGGTATCAATCGCTTGATCTCGCTGCGACGACTTCCCGGTAATACGGAAATCAACGTACATTGCTCGGGTATTTCGTACTTTGCTTTAAATGCGTCGGCATCGTTTACCAAACCCGCCGTATTTTCGATCACCGGATGTCCCACGAAATCGCATTGCAGTCCGTATTTCTCAAAGTAAGGCGGTTCGTACGGAAGCAACGTCATCAATCGATCGACGAGACGGGCAACGGTTTTTGCGCGACCTTTTTTCCAAGCCCACACCTGCGGCGCCACATAATGTACTTTGGGAACGTCGACGCCTTCTTTTTTCAGTCGATTAAGCACTTGATGCACAAAACCCCAACTGTCGACGGTTACCAGTACGTTCGGCTTTTTTTCGCGAATGTCGGCAACCACTTGCTTCACGCGTTTCAAGATTTGCGACAATTTCGGTAACACTTCCGTAATACCCATGACCGATATTTCGGAAATGTCGAACAGCGTTTCAAAACCGAGCGCCATCATGGTTTCGCCGCCCATACCCGCAAAGCGAATATCCGGTTCTTTATCGCGCAAAGCCCGCATTAACCTTGAAGCAAGCAAATCGCCCGAAGGTTCTCCGGCAATGATATAAACCAATTTTTGATTTCCGATTTCCGATTTTTGATTCATGATGCGGCGTATGATGAGTTGAGACAAAGATACTTCAAAAAAACGACCTATTGGGTTTTCAAAACCCGATAGGTCTTACTCTTCTGCAAATTCTATCGGGTTTTGAAAACCCAATAGGATAGCATTTGTTTTATCTGCGGGAAAATTCCGAAATTATATCTTCATCCCGATGATAAAGATACCCGATTCGTCGGCCATTTTAATAACGGCTTCGCGCTCGATGAGAAGAATACCTCCCGCTTCCACCGCAATGCCTTTAATGCCGTACTTTTTCAATTGCTCGATGGTTTGCAGCCCGATGGCGGGAAGGTCCACGCGCATATCTTGTCCCGGCTTGAGCACTTTTACCATCACGGGCGCTTTTCCCGCTTTTTTCACCGTTGCGGCGCGCGAAAGCATCATATCGGTGCCTTCAACGGCTTCAACGGCCAACACCATACCTTCTTGCACCACACAGGCTTGACCTACGTCGACCGCACCCAGCGCCTTGGCCACCGTAATTCCGCGTCGGATATCGTCCATATCTTCGGAAGAGGGCTTCACTTTTCCGTAAAGTCCTTCGGAGAACATCATTTCGGGAACTACTTCTTCAATACCGACCACCTTAAAACCGTGCCTTTCTATCTCGTCCATCACGGCGCGGAACATATTATCGTCGCTCATTTTCTTAATCGCCAACTTGGCCATGAGTTTCGCACCTTCCCAGTCGGGAATCAACTCCTTGAACGACGGACGTTTGATACCTCCCGCCAAAACAATGTTTTTTACGTCATTATTTTTGAATGCTTTCAATATCTTACCCACTTCTCCGATTTTGGCAAACACATGCGGAGCGTCTTTCAATTGATCATCGGTGGCATATGGCTCAATTCCCACAACAAATATTTCCGTTCCGGTGTTATTACAATGTTTGATGATTTCCACCGGCATCATTCCGCCGCCGGCAATCATTCCGAGTTTCTTTTTATCGGACATACTTTTGTATTTTTAAAGAAAAATATAATAATTATAACGATGCAAAAATAATAAAAACATAAATAAACAAACAATAAAATTTCAATAATACCTAAAAATCATTCTTTATTATTTCAAATTAACACAAATAAAAACAAAAATAATATTTTTTGTAAGATAAAACATTCGAAAATGTACGATCGACTTCAATTATCATTTGTCGCATATGATAATTTGACTTTTCTTATGTCTTATTTGTTTTCGATTGACTACTTTTGCGTCGCTTTTATAGAATCGGCAAATGAATTATCTGCAAGCGGAAGGGTTGGCCAAATCGTACGGCGACATCGAATTGTTCGAAGGTGTTGATTTAACGATCAATGTCGACTCGCATATGGCTCTGATTGCTCGCAACGGTGCGGGAAAAACCTCGCTGTTGAACATCCTTGCGGGAAAAGACACGCCCGATGCGGGAAATGTTATTTATATGCCCGATATACGCATCGGCTATTTGGAACAAAATCCCGATTTTACGCCGGGAATGACTTCTTTTCAAGCGGTTTTTGCTTCATCCGAAGAAATGATCGGGGTTATCTCGGAATATGAAAAAGCGTTGGCTTCGGGTGATAAAAAAGCATTGGAACACGCGGGAGAAAGCATGGATTTTCTGAAAGCGTGGGATTATGAAGCCCGTATCAAGCAAATCTTGGGACGCTTGAAAATCGATTGGCTCGATCAACCCGTCGAACAACTGTCGGGCGGACAGAAAAAACGATTGGCATTGGCCAATCTGTTGATCAACGACCCGGATTTGCTGCTGCTCGATGAACCGACCAATCATCTCGACCTCGATATGGTGGAATGGTTGGAGGAATATCTGCGCAAAACTTCCCGTGCTTTCTTGATGGTAACGCATGATCGTTACTTTCTCGATCGCGTGTGCAACGAAATCATCGAATTGAATCGGGAAGATATTAATCGCTATAAAGGCAATTACGGTTATTTCCTCGAAAAGCGCGCCGAACGAGCGGCATTGCAACAGATTGAAACCGAAAAAGCCAAAAACTTATACCGTACGGAATTCGAATGGATGCGCCGTATGCCTCAAGCCCGAGGCACCAAGGCCAAATACCGCATAAACGCCTTCGACGATTTAAAGGCCGCCGCGCACCGTCGAAGCGACGAAAAAAACGTTGAATTGAACGTTCAAAGTGCACGGTTGGGCAGCAAAATACTCGTGTTGGAACACGTAAGCAAGCGTTTCGGCGATACGGTAATCCTCGACGATTTTTCTTATGTTTTTTCGCGAAACGAGAAAGTGGGAATCATCGGAAACAACGGAACGGGCAAAACCAGTTTTTTGAATTTGCTGACGAACAAAGAACCCGCGGATTCGGGAAAAATCGAAACGGGCGAAACGGTAGTATATGGCTATTACCGTCAATCGGGCATCGATTTTCGTCCGGGACAACGCGTCATCGACATCATCAAGGATATTGCCGAAACGGTAACGACGGGTGACGGGCGACAAGTTTCGGCTTCGCAATTTCTTACGGAATTTTTATTTCCGCCGGCAATGCAATATACCCCGGTGGAAAAACTCAGCGGCGGCGAAAAACGACGTTTGTACTTGGCAACCGTACTGATGAAAAGTCCCAATTTCCTGGTTCTCGACGAACCTACCAACGATTTGGACATCGTAACGCTGAATATTCTCGAAAATTACCTGCAATCTTTCAACGGTTGTTTGATCATCGTTTCGCACGATCGCTATTTCACGGATAAGCTGGTCGATCACGTTTTTGTATTTGAAGGCAACGGCAACATTCAAGATTACACGGGTAATTATACGGAATACCGCAATTTGATTCGAGAGAAAGAAGCCGAAGATGCGCGCAACGTTCGGACAAAAAAGGCAACAGAACCGAAACCTCTTCCCAAGGAAAACAAAAATAAACTGAGTTATCGCGAAAAGAAAGAATTGGAAGAGTTGGAAGCATCGTTGGCCGCACTCGAAAAGGAAAAAACGGAACTGGAAGAATTGCTCGGTGCGGGAACGATCGGTCACGACGAGATGATGACGGCATCGAAACGCATTGCCGATATCCTTGCCGAAACGGATGCAAAAACCGACCGATGGTTGGAATTGAGCGAAAAAGAATCATAAATCCGAAGTTCCGAAAACCAATTGCTCTTTTGTATTGTATCAATGAAAATCGTACATTTGTATCATTAAAATCAACAACAGATGAAGCATTTAATTTGGATAACGGTAGCGGTTTGCATGTTGCATGCCTGCACCAAACATACGGGATATACCATAAACGGAACCGTTTCGGACACCGACGGACAAAAAGTCGTTCTAAAAAAGATCGTCAACATTGATTCGGATCCCGTGAGCATGGACAGTTGCACCGTTAAAAACGGGAAATTCGAAATGAAAGGCAACGTGGAATGTCCCGAATATTGCATCTTGTATATCGGAAATAACGGGCCGTTAATGTTTTTCGTCGAAAATTCGCCCATCAACATCGAAATAAATTCGGATAAGATACAAGACTCGAAAGTGACGGGATCGAAGGAAACCGATTTATTGGTCGAATTCTCGACGGGTATGAAAGATTTTGAAACACGCATCAGCAAAGTAAACGACGATTACATGTCGTTAAAACTTTCCGGAACAACCGACGTCGAGAAAGAGAAAGGATATTTGTCGCAAATGGACCAAATCAGACAAGAACGGGTTGACTATATGAAGCGTTTCGCGCAAGAACATCCCAATTCCATTTTTACGGCAGTTCTCGTCGACAGCAATCTTTCGTATTATGTTTCCGGCGATCAAATGGAGGCTTACGCAAACGGCTTTGACGGCGCTAACGCTAAATCGCGATGGGTGCAAAACATTAAAGAAAAGGCAGCCGTTGCCAAGCGTTTAAGCGAAGGACAACCCTTTCCGGATATTACATTGTCGTCGCCCGACGGCCAATCGGTTGCACTTTCCGATTACGCGGGCAAAGGAAAGTATGTATTGATTGACTTTTGGGCATCGTGGTGCCGCCCGTGCCGCATGGCAAACCCGCACGTGGTAAAATTATACAACCAATACAAAGACAAAGGATTTGAAATTGTGGGTGTTTCGTTGGACAAAACGAAAGCCGATTGGCTGAAAGCCATTGAAGATGACGGTTTGACTTGGCCGCAAATGTCGGATTTGAAGTTTTGGCAAAGCGCCGCCGTAAAACTTTATAACGTCACTTCGATTCCATACACCATACTGTTGGACAAGGACGGAAAAATACTCGCTAAAAATCTCCCGCCCGACGCCTTAAATGCAAAATTGGCCGAATTGATGAAATAATTTCCGTATTCGACAGTTTCATCGATGAAGCTGTCAAATACATGGAACAAAAATCGATCAAACGATCCGTTCCCCAAGCGGATTTTCGAACCTCTCAAGTTTCGGTTATGTTGATTAAAACTTACGGAAGTGCCGTATACGGGATCAAAGCGACCACCGTTACGATTGAAGTAAACGTCGGCAAAGGCATCAATTTCTTTTTGGTGGGATTGCCCGACAACGCCGTCAAGGAAAGTCAACAACGCATCGAATCGGCCCTGCAAACACACGGATCCCGCATGCCGGGCAAGAAGGTGGTGATCAACATGGCTCCGGCCGATATCCGCAAAGAAGGTTCGGCGTACGATTTACCGCTTGCCATCGGTATCTTGGCGGCATCGGAACAAATAAAAAGCGACAAACTCGAAAGTTGCATCGTCATGGGCGAATTATCGCTCGACGGCGCTATCCGCCCCGTCAAAGGCGCACTGCCCATCGCCCTTCAAGCAAAAAGCGAAGGTTTTACCGTTTGCATTTTTCCGAAACAAAACGCGCGAGAAGCGGCCGTTGTTGAAGGAATGACCGTATACGGCGCCGAAAACATCAAAGAAGTGATCGATTTCTTCGACGGGAAAGAAAGCTTGGAACGTGTTACCGTTGACCTCAACGAAGAATTTCTTCGCAAAAACGAATATGAAGCCGATTTTTCCGACGTGAAAGGGCAGGAAAACGTCAAACGAGCCATGGAAATAGCGGCAGCCGGCGGACACAACATCATATTGATCGGCCCTCCGGGTGCGGGAAAAACCATGTTGTCCAAACGTCTTCCGGGTATTTTACCTCCGTTGACGGTCGATGAGGCATTAGAAACGACAAAAATTCATTCCGTGGCGGGAAAAACGGGAAAAGATACGACACTGATCACGCGTCGTCCGTTTCGTTCACCGCACCATACCATCAGCGATGTGGCTTTGGTGGGCGGCGGATCGTTTCCGCAACCGGGCGAAATATCGTTGGCACACAACGGAGTGTTGTTTTTGGACGAATTGCCCGAATTTAAACGGACAGTTCTCGAAGTGATGCGTCAACCGCTCGAAGACCGCGTAATTACCATTTCGCGTGCACGATTTGCAGTGGAATATCCTGCCGGATTCATGTTGGTCGCATCCATGAATCCTTGCCCGTGCGGCTTCTACAATCATCCCGAAAAAAAATGCATGTGCGCGCCGGGATTCGTTCAAAAATATTTGAGCAAAATATCGGGTCCCCTGCTCGATCGTATCGACATACATATCGAAGTGGTTCCCGTACCGTTCGAAAAATTGTCCGAACAACGGGTATCCGAACCGAGTCACGTGATTCGCGAACGCGTCATTGCCGCGCGTAACATTCAAAAAGAACGATATTCCGAATATCCCGGCATTCATTGCAATGCGCAAATGAATTCGAAAATGTTGCGAAAATATTGCACCATTGATGTCGCGGGACAAAATATGATGAAGGCCGCCATGCAAAAACTCGGATTGTCGGCGCGTGCTTACGATCGTATTCTCAAAGTATCGCGTACCGTTGCCGACTTGGAAGCATCAACCGACATACAAACGCATCATTTGGCCGAAGCGATACAATACCGCAGCCTCGACAGAGACGGATGGGGTGCGTGATTCGGAAAGCATAAACCAAATTGTCATAACAAACGATCGGATGAACGAAACCGACAACAAATTATCGTTAAGAAAACGCTTGCGTCGAGTCGGGCGAAAGTTGCATGTTCCGAATATGTCCATACGGCTTTTGATAACCTTTGTGTTTTTGTTGTTGTTTGCCAAGCTCGTGGAAAACAATATTCTTTTTCCCAAATTCAACGAACAACACGCTCAAAAAATACAACGAATATTTACCGAAAAAGAGCAGGAGTTGCTTCGATACATGAGCACAATGGGAAACTGCCTTAAAACCGCCACTCAAGATTCCTGTTTCATTCCTTTTCATCTGGAACACGAAGATTATCTGAAAAAACACGGCCTGCATGTTTTTGTATACCAAAACGACACATTGGTTTACTGGTCGACAAAAGATGTACCCGTGTCATCTTTTTTTTCGAAATCGGATCTCAACACACCTTATGTCAATCTGAGTAACGGCCGGTACGCTTCCTTTGTGAAAAAGCAAGGCAATCTACATATTGTGGGGCTTATACTTATCAAAAACGTTTACACATACGAGAATAAGTATTTGCAAACATCCTTTCAAAAAGATTTCGGGTTGCCCGCAAATGTCAAAATTTATAAAGATCCTCTTCCCGGAAGCTACCCCGTTACCGACAGTGAAGGTAATTTTATGTGGTCGCTCATTTTTGACGGCACTTGTTTTTATCGATATCAGATATATTTACCGGCTGCGGCTTACTTGGCGGCATTCATTATCTTCTTTCTGTTGTTGAACAGCGTTTTCCAAAGGCTGCGCAGCATAACGGCCAAAAACATGTATCTCCCCTTTGTGGCCTTGTTGTTGGCATTGGTACGTCTTGGCGGACAATATTGGCAAACACCTTCGGTTTTCTACGAACTCGGAGTATTTGATCCCATATATTTTGCATCGTCCGGATTTTCTTCTCTCGGCGAACTTTTCTTATGGTGTATTTTCATCTGTTTTTTCGTCTTCGAGCTGTACCGCAACTTAAGATTTCCGCTCTTTTACGAACATCGATGGAAATATTTCACATACGTGGGTATATCATTGGCAATGACGATTATCGGCTTTTTCGCGATCGGAAAATTAATTCAAACGTTGGTCGTCAATTCGTCCGACGTATTCGAGGGGCCCAATCGAACCATATTGCTTAACGGATTCAGTTTGGTGGGATACGGCATCATCATGTTATTTTTGGCTGCATTCTGCTTACTGCTCGATAAAACACTGTCGCTGTGCAAGCAAGAAATGACTTTTCAACAATTTCTCATTTTTTATGCCGGCATACTTTCACTGGTTGTCATCGGGTGCAGCTTGGCCGGGCTGCGTATCGGACTACTGTCGGTCGCCTTTCTCACCGTTATGGTATGCGTCTTGGGAATGATACGGTTGAAAAGACCCGTTAAGCTCAACTATTCTCATTATGTATTGATTGTATTCATTCTGTGCATATTCGTCTCCGTTTTTATCAATCGGTACAGTTTCGTTAAATACGAAGATCAAAAGAAAGTGCTTGTTACCAACTTGTCCTCGCAACATGACTTGACGGCGGAATTTTTGCTCAAAAACATTTCGGACAGGATTATTTCGGACACTACCGCATTGGTCGATTTGGCACACGCCGATCTGCAAACCGGAAATTATCCCGAGGTTCACAGTTACATCAAGAACCGATATTTTTATGCCTCTTATTGGAATCGTTACATCATTCGGTGCTGGGTATGCGATGACACCACGCAATTGTACATCACGGGACAACAACGATATGAGAATTGCGTCGGCTATTTTAAATATACCGTCGACGAAAAAGGTTCCAAATTACCTCGTTCGGAATTTTGGTACATCGACAGATCGTCCGGCGGACAATCATCTTATTTGGGATGGTTTCGCAAAGAAAGAAGCGGCGCCCCGCCCTTGCATTTATTCATCGAACTATGGATGGGAGGCACTTCCGATGAATTGGGGTATCCCGAACTGTTGCTCGACAGCCGTACCGGCAGAGGAAATAATCTGAAAGGTTATTCGTACGCGAAATACACCGGCAATAAACGGGTGACGCAATACGGCGAGTACAAATACAACTTGACGGGCGATATTTTTCAAACCGACAAAAGCGATTATCACATGGTGTATGCCGACGGCATGGAGCATTTGGTGTATCGTCCCGATAGAAATAATATGATCGTATTGAGTTCTTATTCGCCGAAACCGGGCGATTTGGTCATCAATTTTTCGTACATTTTCATTCTTTCGTTCTTGATCGTATCTTTTTGTCTGCTGGTATTTTATTTACCGGTAATAAAACGGGGATTTCGATGGAATTTCCGCAATAAGATACAATACATGATGATTGCCGTCATGTTGGTATCGTTTGCCCTTATCGGTATCGTGACAGTATTTTATATCAACCGTCAATACCGCGAAAAAAACAACGACATTATTAACGAAAAAATGCAAGCCATTTACGGTGAATTGTCGGATGCGATTTTTATTCAAAGAAGTTTGGACGAGCAGTGGGCAACCAATAACGATCTGTCGGGATTATTGGTGTATTTTCAGAATATCTTTTTTACGGACATCAATCTTTTTGATGTAAACGGCCAATTGATCGCAACGTCTCTTCCCGATATATTCGACAGGGGATTGGTCGGCCGGCAGATGAATCCGGATGCATACATCCGATTGAATTTCAAACAACGGGCATCCATTCTCGAACATGAGGATATCGGCAAATTAAGTTACATATCGGCATACGAACCTTTTGTGGACAACGAAAATAAAGTAATCGCTTTTTTAAATTTGCCTTATTTCACGCATCAAGATGCTCTGACCGAGGAAATTTCCAACGCCATTCTAACCATCACCAATTTTTACATGGTGATTATTTTGCTCACCGTTATCGTATCCGTGGCGTTAAGCAATCAAATCACGCAACCGTTGATCATGTTGCAGGAAAAGTTCCGCGATATTAAACTGGGCACACAAAACGAACCCGTTGACTATGCCGGCAATGACGAAATCGGCGGATTGGTAGCGGAATATAATCGAGCAATCGGAGAACTTGCGCGAAGCGCGGACCGTTTGGCGCGCTCGGAACGCGAGTCGGCTTGGCGCGAAATGGCCAAACAAATTGCCCACGAAATAAACAACCCGCTGACTCCCATGAAACTGAGCATACAACATCTGAAGCGGGCGTGGGATAACAAATCGGAACGTTTCGACGAATATATGGAAAAAATATCCCGTTCGTTGGTGGAACAAATCGACACATTGTCGTCTATCGCCACCGAATTTTCAAATTTTGCCAAGATGCCGGTTGCACAAAATCAAAAAATTGATGTAATTACCAAAATAAACAACATAATTCCCCTGTTTGCCGTCGGCGAGAACAAAAGAGCTTTTCATGCCGATTTTCACGGATTGTCGACAGCCATGATTTGTGCCGATAAAGAGCAAATGTCGCGCGTGTTTATCAATTTATTCAAAAACGCGCTTCAAGCCGTACCCAAGGATCGACAGCCCGAAATAAGCATTGACGTTTTAAAAATCAACAACATCATTTGGGTACGGGTAAGAGATAACGGAACGGGCATTCCCGAAGAAATGCAGGAAAAAATTTTCCGACCGAATTTTACCACCAAATCGAGCGGTATGGGCATGGGATTAGCCATTGTTCGCAACATCATCGAAAGCGCCGGAGGAACCATCAACTTTAAAACCTCTCCCGGAGAAGGTACCACATTTATCATCAGTTTACCGTCGGCGGAATAAAGTCTCGGGAATCGGGATCGAAAAACATCTGCACCAAATATCCCGGAGCTGCAACAAGCAACAATAAAGCAGACAATTGCATCACACATCGGAAAAATATTCGCATTTGTTGCAATAATCATTGCGAAAAATACGACTAACTCATTAAATCGATCATCCGAGGATGGAAAAGAAGTTTGCGGAATTGATAGCCGAACATCAAGGCATATTGCACAAAATCTGTAATATTTACTTTTACGGAAATCCGTACAAAGAAGATTATTATCAAGAAATGGTGATCAGACTTTGGAAGTCGTATCCGAGTTTCAAAAATCAATCCGCTTTTTCGACTTGGTTGTATCGAGTCGCTTTGAATACGGCCATTGATATCATTCGAAAACAGACTATTCGACCGATGTATATCGAACTGTCCAAAAATGAATACCACATTCCCGATGATGGTTCGGATGTCGAATCGGATGAAAGAAATCGGCTGTATCGGGCAATCAACCGCTTATCGGAACCGGAAAAAGCCATCATTCTTTTGTATTTGGAAGAATACGGTTACAAAGAAATTTCGGAAATTATCGGCATTTCCGAAAGCAATGTCGGCACCAAAATTAATCGAATAAATAAACCAACTGATCAAAACATTGAATAATGGAAACAATTGATTTAAAATCGATATGGCACGAAGTAAATATCGGAGACCGATATGATCGTTCGGACGATATCGAAAGAATGATCGGCATGAAACATGGTAAAATAATTTCCAAAATCCTGTTCGATCAAAAATTAAAAATCCTTTTATATTCAATCGCTTTCGCCGTTTTTCTCGGGTTAACGATATATGCCTTCGGATACCTTAAGCTGTACTTATCCGTAAAAAGTATAGTTCCGTTTTTTGCGGCCGGACTATTCCTTTTTGCCAAAATGATCTCAGAAATCGGCAGATTCCGCATGTTGATAAATACAACGGATAATATGTCCGTCAAAGAATCAATCGTTCTTTTTCGAAAAAAAATAAACCGAATCGGAATAGTTGATTTCATCGTCAATCTCATCTTTTTTTACGGGTGGATTATTTGGTCGATAATCGTTTTAACCCGTGATCCGGTCGGAATCAAAAGTTTGGGTTACGAAGTTATTTTGCTGATGGCAATACTTCTTTTGACACCTTGGATGATAAAACGCCAACATCACCGAAGGTACAAAAAGTTATATTCGAATCTCGACAATTCTCTCGACTTTTTCCATAATATACCCTAATTGAGGCGTCACCGGTTTCGTTTTCATGGTCCCGAATAAGGACGGCATAATCGGCAACGTGTTGCCGCTACGTGATTTTTTGGCCGGCAATACCGCCATTTATGGTAAATTCGGTGATTCGAACTACTTTTGCATTTTCTTTGATATGTTTATGTTTGATCGCATTCGAACTCTTTTGCAAAAACCGTTACCCGGACGTGCCGCACATTTGGAAATGGCCCCCGAAAGTCGTATCGAAAGCCTACTCGTTGAAACGCCCGAACAAGTGGCTCACGCTCGCAAGGCTGCCGTTTTGATATTATTGTACGACATTGCCGGGGAAACTCGTACCGTTTTGATCAAAAGGCCTATATATGACGGTGTTCACAGCGGGCAAATCGCTTTTCCGGGAGGGCGTTACGAAATTACGGATAAAGACCTGACGGAAACGGCCCTGCGCGAAGCCGAAGAAGAAATAGGCATCAATCGGCATGACGTCACCGTGTTGGGCAATTTATCGCAGCTTTACATCCCGCCGAGTGATTTTCTGATACTTCCCGTCGTAGGCGGTATGAACGGTATCCCGAAATTCACCGCACAAACTTCCGAAGTGGACGGTATTTTGGAAATTCCGTTGCATACATTGTTCGACAAACGCAACCGTTCAACGACCGTCATTACCGGCAAAGATTACGGCACGTTTCATGCTCCGTGCTACACGATTGACGGCGAAATCATTTGGGGTGCGACCGCGATGGTGATCAACGAATTCGACAAAGTGATCAACGGCTAAGAATCAACGTTACACGGAAATACAAAATGTCGAAAAATATACAAACATTTTGCGCGAATGTAAGTTCCGGCATATCTTTGCCGAAAATTTAATCCGGTTCCGTCTTTTTATTGTCGCACGGCAGTCGATAAATTCAAAAAGGCCGCCCGTGTAAGGTAATTTCACCGTGTGTCGCATATGTCGACCGAATTCGTTCATAATTCGCAAAGGGTATTCAAAAAGACATCGACGACGTGTTGATTGCATCAAGCGGTAACCGAATCGACGGAAAAATTTAATCAATAATCGACAACCGGCAAATATACGTTCAACGGCAGGAGGTATGACAAGAATCCCGAAATACGTCATCATCCCGATTTTTTTGCTCTTATTCCCGATCAATATACTCCGGGCGCAAGTCGACACTTCGTATGTCGTAAAATTCAAGCGCGAACTTGCTTTACAAGCATACCTTTCAAAAAAATACACGTCTCTTTCCTATCAATTCCCTTCGGAATACAACGAACACGAATATATGCCCAACAGTCGCACCCGATTGGGTGTCGGCGTTATGTGGAAAGCATTCGCATTATATCTGGGATACGGATTCAAATTTTTGAACGATGCGGATAAAGGAAACACAAAGTCCCTCGACTTACAGCTGCATTATTACGGTCGAAGATTTTTGATCGATTTTTTCGGTCAAAACTATCAGGGATTTTATATGGAATATCCCGAAAAAAGCGGAAATTACGTTCTTCGGCCCGATCTCAAAATCTTTCAATACGGCGTTGTGGGACAATATGTGTTCAACGGCAATAAATTTTCGTACACCGCAGCATTCAATCAAGACGAATGGCAGAAGCGTTCGGCCGGAAGTTTTCATCTCGGATTGGGTCTCTATTACAGCCTCATGATGGCCGACAGTTCGTATTTGTTGGGCGGGACCATCGTCAATCATCAAGAACTGCGCAGCGTATTGGTCGGTCCGAATTTGGGCTATGCTTACACTTTTGTCATCGGACGTCGTTTTTTCATCACACCGTCGCTCACGGTGGGATTGCACGTCGGCTTCACCAGTGTGGATAAATGGCAGAATAAAGATGTTGACGCTTATCCGGCTGTATTTCCGCGTATTGCCTTAGGATACAATGCCGAACGATGGGCGCTCTGCCTGTCGTACACCAACAACAAAGTTTCTACGGCAAAATCGGAAGACGCCACATTAAAGCTCAATACGGGAAGCCTTTTATTGATTTTCTCCAGACGATTTTCTTTTCATCCGAAAATTCCCGATTTTTTAAAACCGATACTTTAAAGCCGGGACAAATCGTCAAAAACAA
>JAVBNP010000282.1:0-5276 GCA_031551455.1 Bacteroidales bacterium
AGCACGGAAGTAATGCTTGCCGTATCCCTCGAAAACAAGGATAAAGTGGACGAAATATTTACAAAAGCCCTTGCGATGGGTGCAACCGAAAGCAGAAAAGAAGATCTCAGCTTTATGTATACCCGTAGTTTTCACGATTTGGACGGGCATATTTGGGAATTTTTCTGGATGGACGAAAATGCGGCAAAATGAAAAGGGGAATTTCCAATACATCGGATTTTATAATACTCCCTACAACGGGAATTCTTCCCATATTCCGTTTTTCAACGCCATAAAGGTCCGATAACCGGCTTCTTTCAGCGCGTCTGAAGCTCTGTCGAAGTGCACGGTTAACTCGTGGGATGAGTGTGCGTCCGAACTGAGCGTCACGGGAATATTCATACGACGCATTTCCCGAAAAACTCCGCATCCGGGATAAAAATCATCGATTTGCCCTTTTTGAATTCCGCGCGTATTGATTTCGACAATGCAACCCGACGAAGCAATTTCTTCGAGTGTATTCATCAACTGTTCCTTGAAAAACGGATGTTCGTCGGAAATAATACAATCCACGCGATGCTGCATTTTGATTTTGTCTAAATGTCCGACAATGTCGGGCTTCATGCGACGCACCATTTCGCGGGTATATTCAAAATATGTTTGAACCGGCTGAAGAGGATCATTGCCGGTTACCTCACGCCACCCTTCACGAAACTCTTCGTGAGGACCGTCAATGCACCAACGTTGTCCGTTGGGACGCACGCCGATAAAATGTATCGAACCGATAACGTAATCCCATTGGCAATCGGCATACAACGCTTGTGTTTGTTCTAGAATATCGGGAAAAAAATCCGCTTCGAGTCCACAGTAAATCTCCGTTCGTCCGGCATATTCCTTTTTCAAACGTTGTATTTCGGCATAATATTCACTCACGCGTGCGGGATTGATGGTCCAACTCGTCGGAAAAACAACGGGAGCATGCGCGGAAAATCCCAATGCGGATAAACCTTGTTCGACGGCTTTCTCCGCATAACAAACCGCTTCGGCCCTGCCGTCGCAAAAAACGGTATGGGTATGATAATTGGTTTTTATGTCGGGCATTATCTGGGAACTTCTATTTTCTGCAATATTTGTTTGATCAAATCGTCAGGTCCGACGCCTTCCATTTCTTTTTCGGGCGACAGCATGATGCGATGGCGCAACACGGGATAAGCCAATTCCTGAATGTCTTCGGGCGTAATAAAATCGCGACCCGACATGGCGGCCCACGCTTTCGACCCGTTGAGCAAGGCAACGGATGCACGCGGCGAAGCGCCCAAATAAAGTGCGGGATTGCCTCGCGTGGCGGTAACCAATTCCGCAATATAGCGCAACAATTCGGGTTTCACGAAAACGTTTTGAATGGCGGCACGCAAATCGCGAATGATTTCCGCATTCAACACCTTGGGAATCTCCGGAATCCGGCGGAACAAACCGTTGTTGTGACGTTGCATGATTTCCGTTTCCTGCTCTATATCGGGATAACCGACCGATATTTTAAACATGAAACGATCCAACTGAGCTTCCGGCAAACGATACGTTCCCTCTTGATCGATGGGATTCTGCGTGGCGACAACCATAAAGGGATAAGACATCCGATAAGTGACACCGTCGTAAGTGATTTGTCGTTCCTCCATTACCTCGAACAAAGCGGCTTGCGTTTTGGCCGGAGCACGGTTGATTTCGTCCGTAAGGACAATGTTGGCAAACACGGGCCCGGGGCGAAATTCGAATTCTCCTTTATCGGGTCGGTAAACCGACGAACCGGTTACGTCGGACGGCATCAGATCGGGCGTAAACTGAATGCGACTGAACTTGGCGTCGATAGCGGAAGCCAAAAGTTTTGCCATCAGCGTTTTGGCAACGCCGGGTACACCCTCGATCAACACATGGCCTTCGGACAAAACCGCAACCAACAATAAATCGATCGGTTGTTGCTGGCCCACGATTAAACCGGCTACGGCATCCCGAGCGGCTTGAACTTTTTCGTTCAATTGCGAAAAATCAATACGTGATTCGAACATATATTTTTGTATTTAAAGATTCAATCATTCAAAAATCAACACATTCCGCGATCATCGCGTGTTGGCATAAAAATCTTCCATCTCGTCGCTCAATTTCGTCAAATCATCAGCGGTAAGATCGGTTTCAGCCTCCGTGCGACAGATTTTCCATATCAAATATTTGGTTTTTTCCGGCGGATAACCCGATTTTCGACTCAACGTTTCGACAAATTCTTCATCGAGCTTATTGGTGGGTAATCGATAACGCGTACGAATCTGTTCCATGAAGAAAATGATTTTCTTTCGGGCAATACCTTTATGATCTTGTTTTTGAAAATATAAACGAGAAACGACGTCCAAAAATTCGAGCGTAGTATTTTGAAGCGGTTTGACCACCGGAATAATTCGTTGCCGACGCTTACCCTCGAAAATCACAAACAAGAGGATTCCGAAGATCGCAATATAATACGCCCAACGCAAGGCGGGATACTGCATCACGACACGCATGACGCTCTGCTCCCCCACCCTTCCCCGATGAACATATTCGTCCCATATCACCGGACGATCGGGCGAAAGATACGACAAGGCTTTAAAGGCATAATCGGATGTGGCGGTATCCAAAACGTGATAATTTGAAAAAGCCGCAGGCAATAAATGCAGATAAAAAGCGCCTTTGCCGAAATCGACCTTAATAAAGTCGGGGCCGCCGGAACCGTTTTTGCCCAAAACGGTAAACTTTGAAAGCGAATCGCCGTCGAAAAAAACACTGCCCGGAGACTTACGAAACCGATATGTTTGCGAACCGAGTCGGGGATTAGTAAACATCGCCGTCGAGTCGCTTAATCGCCACACGGTAGTATCCTTGACTTCTATATGGAGGGTATCGAGCAACGAAATATTGTACATGTATCGGGCGGAGATAAAAACGGAATTACCGCCGGCCGCAAAATCGAGCAACGCATTTACATCATTTTCGTCAAACGCTGTATATTGCGAGATGGATAGGTAATGTGCCCGCAAAGTACTGTCTTTTTGCAAGTAATTATATGCCGGCACACGCGATTCGACAACGCCTTCTTCAAACAGTTCACCCATGAGCGAATACAAAACATACGTTCCGTACGGTATTTTATCCTTATCGGAAAATGTCGGTGACCAATCGATCGGTTTCGGCCGAAATACTTCGAACAACACCGCCGCAACGAATAGCAATGTCAACACTGCCGCGTATTTGATTTCTTTTTTTTTCATCGCATACGACGGTTCAGTTCATCAAAATCGGCTTCCATGAGTCGGTAATGCTCATCGGTAATATCAAAATCGCCGTACCAAACGTATTCGTACATGCGAGCCAGCTTGGAAAACGGTTCCCGAAGCGTTCGATCGTTGATTTCGTTCAAATACGAACGATTGGTTTTATCGGGTTGCCAACGAATTTGTTCCGTTTCGGCCAATCGTCGAAGCACGATAAGGTACGTAAGGCGAACGGCCAAACGATATTGCCGCTCCGCCAATGCCTTTTCGAGCATTGCATTCAACCGATTTCGATCGACATTTTCATCCAAAACAATCCCGGATAAATCCGATGACGGCGACGGCGGTTTTTTAAAAAAGATACCCGAAACGTCGATTCCGAACATCTTGGCCGCCACATACACGGCAACCGCCACCAACAGAATCAACATAATTATCTTTACATGTCGATACGATATGCCGCTGCCGAATATCTTTCGAAAAAGTTTAGCGAGAAAATACCGAACATAGTCCAAAAATGTGCTTGAATATTCGAAATCATTCGTATAACGAAATTCCGAATCGTTTCTGAATCGATCCAACGAAGCTTGTTCGGGCATACGAACATTTACCAATGACGTATCACGAGAAACAATCCGTGCATTAACACCGGAATCGGCTGCCGACAACGACGACACTCCCGCAATCGTCAAAATAACAACGATCAAAAAAAATCGACGGATATATGTGTTTATGCCCGACAAAATTCCCGTTTTTCTTTGCATGTTACCGATTGTCCGACGATATGTTATCCATAATGCGAAAGTTCGATTTCATCAATAAACGCCTTCGTTACCGGAATCTTGAGGTTTACCCACTTGATCAATTTTTTTCAGCAACCCGGTTCCTTCTTTTCGTTCCACCAAATTGAAATACTGAAATCCGATGGCCAAAGCGGGAAGCGTCGACATCAAAAACGATCCGACAAACATGATGCAGGTACACAATATGGTAACTAACTCTCCGGGACCACCCGTTTGCATGATTGCCGATACGATCATCGTAACATAAAAAGGAATGGCAAAAATACCCGTTGCAAAACTGACTACCAATCCCATTACAAACATCAACCCGAACGTTGACCACCATTTTCCGCTTATTAACGAAAAACTGCGCCCGATACTTTGAAACAAATCGGCATCTTCGATTACCATGATGGGAATGGTTAACGAAAGCGTAACCATCACGTAAAACAACGCAACAATGAAAATTAATGCTTTAAGCGCTATTCCTCCCGCCGAATTTCCGGGAACGGCAAATATGATGATCGTAAATAAAACGACGGCCAAAATCACCAACATACCGAAACCGATGGTCGGCAAAATTTTATTCTTACCTCGATTCCAAACCGCTTCCACGGTAATATTGTCGTTTCCTTTATCGTATTCGACCATGTAGGAATACACAGCTATCACCATCCACAATGATGCCAACCCGAGAAAAAGGTATGCAAATCCCATTTCCGTTAAATAAAATCCGATAGACGAAGGATCCGGGATGTCCGAAACATTGCCTAATCCCATCATGCCGAAAATTTTGGAATAAAACATTCCGAAAAAAATACTGCCGATCAGCGCGAGCGGCCCCACGGAAAAAACGATAACTTTAAGAAACGATTTAAAGTTGGCTTGAACAAAGGAAAAAACGGCATCGAATTTTTGTCCGAAATTACGTTCTTCGCGAAGATCTAATTTTTTAATAATCATTGGTTTTTCGATTTAAGAGAATAGGATAAACGATAAAATACCAAACAATAAAAAAGGCCGACGCCCCGATAATAAGCAAACTGCACCAAACGGGCATCTCGGTATGGCGGGTGACAAACGATTCGATAAAAGCCGCCATGATGAAAATCGGCACCAGTCCCGCCGCTATTTTCATGCCGCGACGTACGCCTCTTCCAAACGATTCGGCACGTGAATAAGTGCCCGGAAAAAGAAGGCTGTTACCCAGTATTAACCC
>JAVBNP010000180.1:0-14716 GCA_031551455.1 Bacteroidales bacterium
GATACGATTCCTTAGCGCTTTTGTAATGACGGAAACATTCACCCTTCTCGTTATCGTCATGATAAATCTCCTCGCCTTCCCATCCGTGACACTTGATTCCGAAATGGTTGTTGGCCTTAACGGCCAAGCGGCTGTTGCCGTTGGATGACTCGAGCATTCCCTGCGCCAATGTGATACTGGCGGGAATGCCGCTCCGCTTCATTTCCGATACGGCTAAATCTTTATACGTTTCGATATATTCCTCGGCGGTAATCTTCTGCGCGAACAAATCGGGCATTCCGAAGCAAACCAACCAACAAAAAACGGCACAAAAAAATTTCATTATTTGATGTTAATGACGGGCAAAAGTACAAAAAAAGGAATGTCCGGGCAAAAGATATATTCCGGCACATAATCAAATTTGCGCAAGTAATCGACTTGTTGCACATCACAAAATACCGAAAAGATATGGGATTCGGACGACCTTTGGTTGTTTGTCGGAATTTTTTTGTTTTTCTTTATTCTTACAAAGCCTTGTTTAATGCAACCCGACATAATGTAAGCCTCTTTTCGAATATTTCTCACATATTCGAAAGAGCGGATCACTTAAAGTTTTTCAAAATAAGGAAGCCTTTCAATTCCCGAATTGATCGTGATAATTTTGCCGCCTTGGTATATTTTCCCTTGTTCGTCGCGCCATTTTCCTTTGGGAAACATGACCGGTCGACCGGGTTCGGGTGTTACAACCGGCGTAACCATGTATTTATCGCCAAGCATGAATTGGTCTTTACATTCCGCGAAACCTTGATCGGGAAACATATACTCCAAGTGTCGAACGATCGGTTCCCCGGTTAAAGAAGCATGGCGAGCGCATTCGAGTATGTATCCGCCCATTCGAACGTGCAGTTGAGCCGTTGCGCGACAAATATCCAAATTCTTTTCGTTCAAAATACGCCACGGAGCCACGGAAAACTGCATCATGGGCATCATTGCATGCGCTTGAGCGGAACGCACGATTAATGTTTGATTAAACTTTGCGGGATCAATACCCAAAAAGGAAGTGAATTGTCCTCCTCCGATCATATCCGGACAAGCGTATGCATAACCCGATAAGCCTGCGGCAATCATATCCGGAATCAATAACTTGATCGCATCCCACGAATAATCCTTATCTCCAAGACGTTGTACCAAAGCTTCGCCACCCATTTTCCAACATGCGCGGTATTCGTTAAACGGAAACGCAAGGCCAATCTTTGCCCAAGCTTCGGTGTGATCCGTCGATGTCGCATTTTGCTTGTACGAATCTATCTTTTGCGGATCGTAAAAAAATACATCTCCCGCATCCAGTTTAAATCCGTCGACACCATATTTTTGTTGCATGGCTTTAAGTCCGGAAACGAAAAAATTAAATGCTTCCGGATTGGTAAGATCGTAACAAGCGCTGTAACCGTTCCACCATTGAATCATTGCCGGTTCGTCGCTTCCTTTTTGACGAATTAAATAACCTTTGCCTCTCAATTCGCGAAATTCGGGACTATCCGCACTTACGAACGGACATATCCACAGCATGATTTTGAAACCCATCTCGTGCAATCGCGAGATCATCTCCCCGGGATCGGGAAATTTATCGGGTTTGAAATCAAAGTTACCGTAATATTTTTGCCAATTATCATCGATCATCAATACTCCCTTCGGAAAATCGTATTTTATGATGTTATCGGCATAATTCAAGATATCCGCTTGGTTTTGGTTGTACATTAATTCGATCCAAGTATTGTATTGCGGCATTGAAAACAATAACGGATCGGGCAAAACGCCGGAAGGCGGAAAATGATTTTTACATGCAGCTAAATATGCTTCCCGCAAGGTTTTTCCGGCTTGAACAACTTTTACTTCTTCAAATTCGGATCGAATAATAATTCCCGTCGTTGTTATTTCGAACGTAAAAGCTTCATCACTCCAGATATATCGACCTTTGTTTGAAACCAACAAAGGAACTCCTTGGTTATTAAAGTTTTGTTTGGACAAATCGAGTTCACCGGTCGGCTGCAAATAAGGCATTTGACTCCCTTTAGCCGCAAAAGCGCCCCACCACTTTTCCCCGGAAAGAAAAGATATTTCGGACAAATGTGTCCCGGCACTGATCGAATAAGCATAACCGATAGCAATAATAAGTAACAGTATTTTTTTGATCATGGCAATAAGTCTGTTTAATATACGATATTATGGTTCAATATTAATCTTTTACGATCCGTTCAAGTTGAAGGCAAATAGTAATGAGTGGACTGCTCTTTTTCAAATCCATAACCATCCATCATATCTTGAAAAAGATTTTCTTTTTAAACAACCAATAACAAAGATACCATTCGGCTATCCAAACCACAAAAGCATTGAGTACGTTTTGAACGGTTTCGGGTGCATGCAATATGGCCGAAAACCCTTTCACAAAAATTCCCGTCGTCGGATTTACCCATTGGTGCCCCACGGTTTCGAAAAACAAATAAATAAAGATCGAATTCATGCCCACCACCGTGGCAATCCATGCGCCTCGATAATTTTTTTTGATATCAATCACCCAATAAAGAAATGTCAGCATGAGAATAATCCATCCTCCGGACGCATATACAAACGAGCCGGTACTCGTACGTTTGATGATCGGGATAATGTTCAACGCGTCCAAACCGTAACCGATCAACAAGCAAACAGTTCCGGCAATAAGCATGATCCGTATCTTCATGTTAGCCGGTCGATCGCTTATCAATAATTTTCCGATCAGAGCGCCCCATATCATATGCGCTGCCGTCGGGATAAAGTTGACGGCGACCCAACCGTCGGAATTGATTTTGCCCATCAACAGAGTGTCCGCATACGCTCCGAAATTATAAAATTCGGTGTATGGTTGATCGTATCCGGGAACGGCAACCGTTCGGTAAAGAACATCCGTCAACAAAATCAACAGAACGGATATTGTCAATTGAAAAACGGTTGATCGGCAAATGATCAAATAGGCAATAATGGAGGTTAACGCTAATTGAGTCAATACATTCCAAAGTTCCCAAACCAATCGTCCCGCGTAAACGCAATGCAACGCGGTGCCGAATATGAAGAGTTTCAAGCTTCGCTCGGCAATGTGCTTGAAATTTTGTTCCCAGCTTATTCCTTTTTTGTTCTTTTGAGCATACGAAATATACATTGCCGTTCCGGCGATGGTCATAAAAGCGGGTTGCACCAAATCCCAAAAACGCAAACCGTGCCACGGATGATGAAAAAACTGCTCGACAAACGAATTCAATATACCGGGCAAATGCAGTTCGTGCAACGACACATATACTTGTGCGCTTTCGGCAGCCAACAGGATCATGATTAATCCGCGCATCACGTCCAAAGACACCAAACGGCCCGATTTGGTCATATCGTGCATCATACCGGCATGGGGTGATAGATTTTATTAAAAAACCGACGGGTTTTAAAAACCCGTCGGTTTCGGAAATACGAAAAACTTATTTTCGGTTATTGTGCCGTAAACGTTACGGTAAACACTTTTCCACCGGTCGGAACCAATTTAAAATATTGATTTTCGGCGCCCTCCATGGTGTTTTCATCATAAGAAAAACCGTCTTTTAAATCGACTTTTACTTTAAAATATCCGGCCGCATTCGGGCTCAGATTCAAATTGGGTTGATTTCCGGCTACTCCCGTAAAATATTTAGACGAAATTATTTTTTTTCCGAAATCGGGATCGGAAATCGGTGCAGCCCAAAAAGATACATCTCCACCCCAACCGAAGTTATAAAAAGTCGCTTCGTAAGTGTTTGTGGAACTGATACGTTGCAGACACAGCCGCTTTTCGGGATTCCAAGCAATCGGGGGATCTTCCGCAAATTTTGCCCAACTCCAACCATCCATGTAAATTGCATCGGGATAACCGGTTTCTTTACATGCATACACTGTGTTGGCAAACGGATCCATTCTGATGAGCCAATCGCCCGTGCTGCCGATCATTTTCCACGTGGCATTTCCTTTTCCGGTGAAAACATCCGGATCGGTATCGGCAAGATTCAAGCTGATTCCCGAAGCCGTAATATTTTGGTTATTGGTTAACGCCGCAACACCTTCATATATATAGAAACTGCCCGGTTTCAATGCCAGCGCCGAACCGCCAAACGACATGGTTGCGGGAGCTGCCGTGCCGTTAATGTAAACTTTATCCAACGTATAATCCAACGACTTGTCTCCGGCTTCCAAACTTACTTTATTGTATTTCGTTCCGTCGTAGAACAATTTGATGGTGATGGTACCTCCCGCCGATGTGACAAAACTGCTCGCCTTATCGTTTGTCGTACCTTCAACGATGGTAGCGCCATCATACAAAACATATTCTTCCGTTCCCGCTTTTTTGAATCGGAATACTCCCGGGACAATATTTCCCCACATGTCGTAACCGGATACCCCGCTGTTGGGATCATCTGCCGCCAAACCCGGAGGTGTCCATGTCCAATATTTTTTATTGCCCGATTTATATCCGGTCATTTTTGCACTGACCAATTGGGTCAACAATTCACCATCTTGCCAATTTCCGGATATGGTTCCGTAAATATAAAACGTTTCATTAATTTCTTCCCACCGATCCGCTTCGGCCGCATCCAATGCGAAAGTGATCGGATTAAACGAAATACGCAAATTGGCTTCGCTTGCTTTTCCGATAACAATATCGCCGCTCGCCAGACCAGTGATCGTCCCGGAACTCGAGCCCCAAAACATACCCGTTTTATCGCTTTTAGCATATATTTTTCCCGCAACATTGGCGGCAATTATATCTTCAAATACATAAACGTCGCCGTCTTTTTCCATGGTGTGTACTTTACTGCCCACAATAAAATATAAATTATCGAAAACGGGAACTTTAACACTCGACAGGGTGACTTCTTCGGTGGCGGTGGCATTACCGCTGTTTTTGAGCGTAATGCTGACGGTAACATTACCCGCTTGCGCATTTTTCGGAACCGGAATCACCAAAGGCGTGTTCAGACTAAATGTTTTTCCGGTCAACATTTGCGTGCTGTTGTACAATTCGCCTTGAGTATTGCTTATTTTAACGGTATACGACTGCAATCCCGTTTGATCGCTGAATTTTCCCGTAAGTGTCACCACATCACCGTATGTCACGGAAGCGGACGGTGCAGCAGCCAAATTTTCGATCACCGGTTTTTCGCTGCCGGAGGGTTTTTCGTCATCCTTGTCCTTTTTACAGGACATGAAGAACGAAGAAAACAAACCGACAAAAAGAACGATTCTAAATACGTTTTTCATGATTGTTAAGTATTAAGATTAAATAATTGAATGGATTATTTCTTTTTAAACCAAACATCGCCGTTATGAGCCGTCGATGAATATTTTCCTATTTTTATTTGTTGAAGTAAACTGTTATATCCCGTTTCCGAATTCCAAACATCCTTATTGGCCAATTGAACGGAATAATCCGGGTTTCCGTACAACAACGGTTCGGGATCGGGCAAGTTGAGGTACAAATCATACGTTCCTTCGGGTATATCGTTCGGAATACCCAACGCCAGCGATATTTCTGTTACATTTTGCGGTCGCCAAAATCTCGGATCCTCATTTGTTTCCGCCACATATTTTTCGGATGTTGCGCTGTTTTTCAATATGAATTCCACTTTTCGCGGATTATACGGACTGCCGTAACCCGTATTATTCAATTTCAGTTGAATGTTTAGGGTATTTCCCGGAGCAACCGCATCGGTATATTTCGCCGAATGCAACACAAACCGATATCCCAATTCTCTGATGATATTGTCCATGCAACCTTGAGTTTTCCATTTGTCATTGACTCCCCGGTAGTAATCTTCGTTAAGAAAGCTCCATCGCAGGTTTCGCATTTCTTTTTGAGCCTTTTCGCAATCGGCGGGATCCACTCCGCTGGGAGGACAGGTTTCGCCGCCTACCGGCAGATACACGCCTTCGCTGTTAATGTATGCTTTTTCGACTTCAATGTTTGCATAAGTGCCGTAATCGTTGGTGCTTGCCATAAAACAATCGTTGTGGTGACCTATTCGAGCGGCTTTGGATCCGGAAAATGCTTCACTGCGCGTCAATGCCGTCGTGCGTTGGAGATATTCCGTTTTATACGCCGGCGTGCGCACTTGTATCATCCTTCGTTCCGGTAATACTTCGAGCATTTTGTTCAATATGGTCGCTCGGATACCGGCCGTTTTCAAATTATTCGACGAATAATACCATTCGCCCCATGCTCCGATGAATCCGGCTTGCAGTAATGCAATCACATCCGCATTTTTTTCGAAAACGGGCTTCAATTGCTCCAAATGTTGCAAAATAATCGCCAGCGGCGCGTCCGGTTCCGTTTCGGCAGACGTATATGCAAAACGAAGTACGCATTTCAGCCCCGATTTTCGCAACGTAGCCATATCGGTATCGATTTGGTCCAAAGCCGCTTGACTAAGCGCTTGATCACGAAACGTCTTCAAATAGAATATCCGATAAATCAACGTAATATTTTGCGTTCGATAGCTTTTGAGCGTGGCTTCGCTCAGCATGGTCGGGTTTGTCCCCAAATTACTTTCCGAATATTTGTAAAATCCTCTCTCGGGATTCGGGAACTTGGCGTCGCTTGCTTGGTACGTCACATCGGCAAAAGACTCATCGCCGTTGTTTCCGTCTTTTTTATCGCTGCCGCACGAAACAAGCATCCCGCACAACAATACCAAAACCAATAACTTATTAATGTATCTGTTCATGTCGATTTTATGATTAATTTGCATATCCTTTATTTTGAATTACTTTTCCTTTTCCATCCACAATTACGGACAACGGTAACGGATACAAATACTTATCCTTACTTGCATACGGAGCGGTGCCATTGTTCAGTGTCACCACTCGATCATACAGTTTGTCGAAACGGATTAAGTCGGCCCTATATTGACCGCTTTCGCACCAAAATTCATGACTTCGTTCGGTCAACAATTGGTCAATAAACGCTTCTTTTGTGGGAAAGTCGGATATTTGTTTCGGACCGGCTCCCAAACCGGCTCGATTTCTGACGGTATTCATCAAATCTACCGCTTCCTGCGTCACGCTCCCGCCCGGTTTCATGACAATGGCCTCTGCCAGCGACAGCAACACATCCGCATAACGGTACATAACAATGTCCAAATCGGTATATCCTCCATTGGCCATAACTTTCGGATCCATTTCGTATTTTTGGGGAATCGGCCCCAAATCCATGGTTTGCTCGGGGTTGGCTTGGTTTACCAATTTGCCGTCAACGGTGGTATACGAACTGATCAAATATGTTTTACGGGTATCTCCCGGTTCAAATGTTTCATAAAACCACCAAGTACTTTGAACGGATTGCCATCCTTTCACCGGACCGTCGATATCGGGAGGCATCACCATCATGTGCCATTGGTTTTGACTGGTTCCTTCGTAATTACACGGAATCACGAATATGTACTCGGTATTGGCCGCATTTTGTCCTTTGGCTTCAAACAAGGACGGATAACTCGGCATCAACGCATAACCAAACCCGGGTGTCGACATTTCGCGCGCAAGAGTTTCCACTTTGTCGTAATAACCTTTATCGTTAACCGTTTCGTGTAGGTATAACCTAATTAACAGCATTTTGGCAAGTCCTTTGCTGAATCGTCCGTATTCAGCATCACGCGGTTTAGGCAAGTACTCGGCGGCAAATAACAGGTCATCTTCGATGAATTTAACCATTTCGGCATTCGACAACCGCGGTAACGACACCTCATTCAACGGGTTTTTCAATATTTCAACGGGAGCAACCACCAACGGACCGTACATATCGAAAAGAATGTACGATAAAAACGCTCTGGCACAACATACTTCCGCGATGTATTTGTTTTTCAGATCGTCGCTTAAGGTGCTGTTTTCAATGGCATCCTTAACAATCGTACATCGACTGATTTTGTTGTGAAATCCGTAAGTTTCCTCACGCTTATAATAGAAAAAAGTAACTTCACCGCTGGTTTCAATGAACGACAATTCCGAACAAAGCTTTTGCGCTCCGAATTTGCCGGTTAATATTTCAGTACAAGCATCATTGACAAACATTTGTCCCCGTTCGGAGGTGGAATTGATTCCATCCCACCAACTTCCCCGCAAAGGATAGTAACAAGACAACACCAAGGACTTCAAATCTTCTTCGGTTTTCGGAAAAATGGAAGGATTTATTTCCGAATAGTCTACGGGGTCCAAATCTTTGTAACACCCCCATAAACCGAAGGTCAGCAAAAAGAACGCTATGAATTTGACAATCTTGTTCATGATTGATTTCGTTTAAGAATTATTCGATTAAAATTTGAGATCGATACCAAACGTGTATGTTCGAGCATTCGGATAAGCGGCGGCATAAGCGTCGGTTTCGGGATCAAGCCCTTTGTAAGGCGTAATGACGAATACGTTGTTGACGTCGAAATGAACGCGGAAAGAGGAAAAAACATTCGGCAGCACCGTGTGAGGCAACGTATATCCCAACGTTATGTTTTGCAGGCGAATAAACCATGCTTTCTCGTAAAAGAAATCTCCGTTCCCGTAATCCGACCCGTTGTAGAAAGAACTCGGCCATCTTGTCGAAGGCCTGTCGGGCATCCAACGGTCTTTCACGCTCCGCATGCAATTATATCCGTATTGAGCAAGCGGCCAGGTGGAATAACCGAATGCCATGCGCGTAGGATCCACCATGATGCGATCGAACATCCCGTAAAAATTAAAGCTGAAATCGAATCCGTAGCATCGCATGCTGTTGGTCAAGCCCATCATGAATCCGGGATCTTCGCTCCCCAACAAGCGCGTATCGGCGTCATCGATGAGGTTGTCCGGCGCACCGGTCGATAAAAATCGTCCGTCAACCACGGGATCTCCGTTTTCGTCTCTCACATATCCGTTAATATCTTTGATAATGATCTGCCCTGCCTTCAGCTTGGGTTGAGATACCGGTGTCGGATCGTCCGCTTGCAAAATTCCGATGGCAGTTCGCGCATATATCGGTCGAATGGGATCCGTCTCTCTTTCATACACGGCCGGTTTCCAATCGGGCGAACGTTCTTTCCATTTGTCTTTATAAATGGTGAACGTATAATCCGTAGTCCATGAAAAATTTCTTCGGGTAATGTTTTTGGTGTTGAGCGTAAATTCGAATCCGCGACTTTGTGTTTTGCCGATGTTGGCCATTACGAAACTAATATCATGATATGCATTGAGCGCTTTCATGTCCAATAAGTCCGAAATCACCTTGTTATAATATTCGAATGAAGCGGAAATATTCCCGCGCAATACCGATACATCCAAACCGATATTTAATTCGGTGGTTGTTTCCCATTTCAAATCCGGATTTTCCAGTTTTTGGGGAAATACTCCGATCATTCGCGAATTGTCTACTTTGGCCCATGCCGGTTGCGCATAATAAGATGCAAACGCATTACTGCCGATATCTGCATTACCCGTTTGTCCGTAACTGACACGCCATTTCAACATACTGACGTGTTTTTTGAGAAACGACATGAAATTTTCTTCGGCCATGTTCCAGCCCACGGCAACCGAAGGAAAATAGCCCCATTTATGGTTGCGGGCGAACACGCTGGCGCCATCGGCCCGTAATGTGGCAGTAAATAAATATCGGTCCAACAACGTATAATTTACTCTGCCGAAAAAAGAGACCATCTTATTTTCCGAACCGGAAGATCCCACCACTTTGGTGCCGGCGCCCGCATTTAAATTGTGCCACAAAAATCCGTCGGTAATGAAATCGTTGTTTCCCGAATTATTGGCGGTTGATTTAAATTTTTCATACGAATATCCGGCCAATGCCGAAAATTTATGAATCGTATTCAAGTCGAAACGGTAATTAGCCGTAATTTCGGTAAGATATTGTTCGTTATCGCTTTCATAAAGGGTAGCGATACCTTTGCTCAAGTTTCCGTGCAAGGTACTTTTGGGCATGTAAATATCGCGCGTTTGATGCGCTCGATCGATACCCGCATTGAATTTCAGAAACAGATCTTTAATCGGTTCCACTGTCACGTTACCGTTTGCCAAAAGCCGGTCCATAATGCTGTTATCGGTTACTTCGAGCAACGAATACGGATTGGGTTGCGTCGGTAACATGGGATTGATCGGATACGTGCCGTCCGCAGTCTTGGCTTCGATGTTCGGCCCCATTTGAACCGCTGCACGGATCAATCCGGATTTTTCCCATTCTCCGTTCCCCAACGGCGTATTGTCGTTATCCAACCGGGAAGCCAACACATTAAACGATGCTTTGAAGTACTTGTTGATATCTTGGTCGTAACTGATTTTACCCGTATAACGTTGCATCCTCGAATTTTTAATAATGCCCTCGTGATCGAAATAATTGACCGATGCCGAATATTTGGATGAGGTTGTTCCGCCTTGGAGGCTCAAGTTGTATTGTTCAATGCTTCCGTCACGCGTTACCAACGAAAGCCAATCGGTACCCTCGCCGGCTTCCTCAATTTGCGTATCGGTGTAAGGAAGTTTATATGCTAATCCTTTGACGGGAAAAGCCATAGCTTCCTCCAACGTTTTACTGCCATACGGGTATACTTCATTTTCATACATCCATAAATCCCATGTGGAAACATTACGTTCATTCATCCATTCTTTCAAACCGAGCATATCGTAAACGTCCGTATGCTTTTGTATCGCATAAGATGCGGAAAAACCGACGGTCGGTTTTCCCTCTTTTCCGCGCTTCGTGGTAACAAGCACCACTCCGTTGGCGGCCCTCGATCCGTAAATGGCGGTTGCCGAAGCATCTTTCAACACTTCAATGGAAGCGATATCGTTGGGATTGATGAAATTCAAAACACCTTGCGTCCCGGCATCCAATCGGCTGTCCTTTGTATCAATGGCGCCCGGTTGATCCGGCGTGGATATGGGAAATCCGTCGACAACATATAACGGACGGTTGCTCGCATTAACCGAACCGGCGCCGCGAACCAAGATGTCCAAACCGCCTCCCGGCTGAGCGCTGTTTTGTATGACACTCAATCCGGCTGCTTTTCCCTGCAATGCATGTCCGACGGATGCTGCCGCCGTGACGTTCAAATCACTCGCTTTGATGGATGAAACGGCTCCGGTCAAATCTCTTTTTCTGACCGTTCCGTAACCGATAACCACCACTTCCTCAATTTCTTTGTTGTCTTCCGCAAGAGCCACATCCAATTTTAGCCGATCCCCCACAACAATTTCTTGAGGAACATATCCGATAAACGAAAAACTCAGTACTGCATCTTTACCGGAAACATCAATCGTGTACTTTCCGTTCACATCCGTGACTACTCCCCGCGGAATGGTCCCTTTTACGACAATATTAACGCCCGGTAACGGCTCTCCGGATTCGTCGGTTACAATACCCGAAACGGTAATTCCCTGTTGCACTTTATTTTCGGCGGCATACGGACTGATAACGATTAAATTGTTTTCCAATATTTTATAGCCCAACCCGCGCGACTGCAAAACGGAATTCAACAACTGTTCGATGGTAACATCGGAAACATTTACTTGTACGGTTTGATTCAGATCGGCCACATCATCGCTGAAAAAGAAACGATAGTCGCTCCGGTTTTCGATTTCGCGTATCACATCTCGCAGTTGCGCATTTTTCAGCGATAAAGAATATACCTGCGAGTACATTTCGGCGTGAACGGATACCATACCGGCCAATAAAAACACAAACAATAATTTCATACTCAAGATTAATTGATGCACCCGTTTTCCGGTCGGGTACCGGTTGTTTTTCGAATCTTTCATGTATATTTGCAATGAAATAATTAAACACTTAAACCTTATCCTCTGCGGTGGAAGGCGAGGAATAGCGGTTTGTTTATTTTTTCTCTATCCGCGAAACGGTCACATCGTTTCGCGGTTTTGTTGTATACTTATTGCTTCTTCTTAAATTTTGAGATATGTCATAGGCTTTGAAGAATGTGGGGTGAATATCGGGTTTTATGTGGTGTCGGTTGTTTTATTTCATTCTTTTCAAGTCCGTTCGGATGTATACATCCTTGCTTTCCACTTTAAATGACATCGGAGCGGTTAATTGCATGGCATTCAACACCTGTTCCAACGATTCGTCTTTGATGGTACCCGTAAAACGATAATTTTTCAATGCATCATCGACATGAATGCAAACATCGTAACGTCGTTCCATTTTTACCGTCAAATACTGCAATTCTTCGCTCTCAATACGCCAGTTTCGCTCCTTCCAAGACACTTCGGCTTCGGCAATCGACGGAGCCAATTGTTTTATTTTCGGAATGATTTGTTCCGACGGCAATTGATTTGCATCCGACGATAATTCGATGTTTTTTTCCGGTTCCGCCTCTTGACGCATGCCTATTGACAGCTTTTGTCCGGGTTTCAGCAATACGGTACGTTTCATCGATGTATCGGTTTCTCCTTTATCGATGGACACTTCTCCGCTGATCAACGTGGTTTCCGTCACTCCTTCTTCGGGATAAGCTTTAACATTAAACTCGGTACCCAAGGCCTTAACCTTTACCATGGCCGTATGCACCGTAAAAGGTTTATCCGCCTGTTTGGACACTTTGAAATAGCCCTCGCCCTCCAAATAAATATCGCGTGTTGTTTCTCCGTAATCGGTCGGATAACGCAGTTTACTGCCGGCGTTTAACCAAACCGTGCTCCCGTCGGGCAACTTAATTTCCGATTTTGACCCCAACGGCACAATGCTTTCCACAAAAGCAACTGCTTTCGGTTGCCGTTGAATAATTAAAAAATATGAAAAAATTCCCATCAAAAAGCCTACGGCAAAAATAGCGGCAATTCGACGAACATTATCGAAAAGAAATCTCTTACGCGGCTTTGGGATAACGGTTTTAACGGATGCAGCACCTTTCAAACGCAGCATAAATTGTCGATATGCCTCATCGGGCTTGTACTTGTTGATGTTATCCGCCATTTCTCCGGCATCCCAAGTTTTAAGCCATTGCTTGAGTTCTTCGCGATGTCTCGGATCGGCATCCAACCATTCTTTCAACATGCGCGTATCATCCGACGATCCCTTTCGTGCGAGAAAATTAACGATATAGTCATTTATATGATGATCCGTCATGATGTCATTTTTATATTGGTAATACAATTGAAAATAAAAAGCGGGTAGGTCGTAATCCGAAAAAATTAAAAAATAAAGTCCGACAAGAGAAGAATCCATATCAAAAAATCGCTCAATCCGATACGAAGTTTCTGCAAGGCAGTTTTTATGTGGTGTTTCACGGTATTGATCGAAATATTCAATTCCTCGGCGATTTCCTCATATGTCAATCCTTCAACACGACTCAACCGATATGCCTTACGGCATTGTTCGGGCAGTGTATCCATCAAACCGTCGAAATTGGATTGCAATTCCGACAATACCAGCATGTCCAAAGGGGTTTCGTCAATCAACTCATATCTGAGTTGTTCCGCCCACGTATCGACATGAATTCGTTGATTTTGCTTTTGTTTTAAATAATTAAGCGCAGTATTGCGTGTTGCGGTGAACATATATTCCCGAAAAGTATCGGCACGATATGGAGCATGCCTGTTTTGCCATATTTTATACATCACATCGCTGACAATCTCCTCGGCGGAAGCTGTATCAAACACATAACGTTTGGCATAACCGCAAAGCAATACATAGTAAAGATCGAACAGACGTTTCATTGCTTCGGAATCATCTCGACGCAAGCCCTCGATAATATTTCGATTTACTTCAAACAAGTCTTTGTTTCGATTTCGACATAAGAATGTACTTAAGCAAACATTCAACAAATACGGTCGTGTTTACTTTTCGTACATGCAGAAATTTATTCTCAAAAATAGTAATAATTCGTACCGAAATATTTCGGTATTCTATTTTCAAAATTTTTTATTGAAGTTAGCCAAAATAAGATGTATTTTCATTTTTTTCACAATAAGCAATTATCTAGATTCAAAAATTTAATGATCCGAATATTTGACTGATTTTTCAATAAAAACAACTGATAATCAATATGTAATTTCACAAAAGCCATATCAACTTAACAACATCCGAAAAGCCGAACATATTCACTTTTCCATAATCACCACAACCGATTGCGGGCCTATATCAACACTGCCGCTAACGTCTGTCGGTTCCGGGCTTTCGGGCGATACTGCCATCAACGGGTGAGTCGATGACTCAATAACTACTTTTGCCGTGTTTGAATCTTTCGTATTTACATTGTATACCACTACGGCCTTTTTCCCGTTCTTTTTGTTGATAAATACCGTATGCCATATATCTTTTCCCGTGACGACCGCCCCCAGCGTATGTTTGAATTCGGCATTCCACAGATAATCGGAATACTTTTTCCGAAGCATATCCACTTGTTTGCCGTAAGCAATCATCCCGGGAAACTCCCATAAATGTCCTTTAAAATTCCGGGGCTCGTAACTGATGGAATAGCGATTAGCCAAACACATATTGATGTTATTTTTATCATTATGATCGATTATTGCACAAGCTATGGGTATTTCGGAATCAATGTACCGTAAAACGGGGTCATGATAATAGTCGGCCCGAGTATAAACACCGTAATATTGCGATTGAAGGTCGTAACAACCTTCGCCCACCATCAAAAAGTCGGGGTTCGATTTTTTGCACATTTCCATGAATTCCCGTCCGAGCAGATCG
>JAVBNP010000118.1:0-6324 GCA_031551455.1 Bacteroidales bacterium
AAAGCGATTCTTCCGTTTTGGTGGAATCGCGTTTGGTACCGTTAATGTCGCCGTCGTTTTGTCTGATTATATCGTTGATCGGCGCTTTAGTTGATTACGCGCCCCGACATCATTCATGGTGCGCGAAGGCCTGACGCATTAAAACAGCACTTTTACCACATCGTCCGTGTCGGTACGTACATTGTCGGGAATCGTGAATTTGATAAATCCGTCGAAATAATAATAGGTGACGGGTTCGCCGGTGCGTAATAAAATAAGCGATTTCGGGCGTTTATCCGTTTTCAACGATACTTGTCCTTTGAAATCGGGAAGTACATGCAGATACCAATTGCCGTTGCGGGCGGTGATCATGACATTGCTGCGTTCCGGTCCCGGAGAAGGCTCGGCTCCGATGACGGATTCTTTGCCGTATTTCATCCATTCGGCAATTTTAGTCGTGTTGACGTAGTAATTGGGATGCATGTCGCCGTCGCCGGAAGGGCCGACATTGGGTAAGAAGTTACCGCCGTAGGATACGGAAGCGACCAAATGATCGAAAAACCAAGCATACGGACGAAAAGATCCCGTTTTATCGTATCCCCATCCGCTTCCGTGAGATTCGGCCCAAATGTCGCAATGTTCCCACCATCGCGAAGGTGTATATGTCGGACGCGTGCATTCGAACGGAGTGGTGAAGTCGCCGATTCGCATTCCGCTTCCCTCGGGATCATCGGGATTGACGATGTTCGACCAACGGTCGTTGATCAAAATTCCCGGTTGCAGCGAACGTATCCAAGCGTATACCTGTTCCGTGTGCATGTCGTCCACGCCGCGGAAACTCATTCCGTCGAGCCACAAAATGTCGATTTTGCCGTAACGCGTCAACAATTCTTCCATTTGTTGCAATACGAATCCCAAAAAGCGTTCATACGCTTCATAATTGGCTTTCGGATCGGTAATCGGGTTCAAATCGTCCCATTTGAGCGCATCGTATTCGTTCGGTTGCATCAAGCCGGGATAATGCCAATCGCGCGGCGAAAAGTAAAGACCCACTTTCAGCCCGAGTGCACGGCAAGCATCAATATAAGGCTTCAATAAGTCGTGTCCCGCCATGTATTGTTTGGTGCCGATACCGTACTTTGACGGCCACAAAGCATATCCGTCATGATGTTTGGACGTCAGCACGGCAGACGTGAATCCGGCATCTTTTGCCGCTTTCAGCCATTTTTCGGGACTGTAATTTTGCGGATTAAATTGTTTCGCCAACGCATAGTATTTATCGGGAGGAGAAACTTTTCCGCCGTAGATGTAATTGGAAATCATGTCCCACGAAGGTTGTGCACCGACAACGCTGTGAATGCCCCAGTGCATGAACAATCCCAACGACGCTTTCGGAAACCATTGCGCATCGGGGTGCGGATTGGGCATAACAACTTCTCCTTTCAAGGGTGTGGTAATCACTTTTCGCGCACGTTCCACGTCTTTTTTGTCGATTTTGTAGCTTTCGGGATACGAATAGGTAATCTGTCCCGAAGCCGACAGGATCATCGATAGGAAGATGCCGAAACAAATTAATTTTTTCATGTGAATGTATGTTTAAGGTTGATATTATTTTCCCGGTAATGATCGACGATATTGGTCAATACACAAGCCGATGCTGTCGACGGGTATTTTTTGAAAATTCATGTCCTCCAAAATAGCTTCGTTATCGGGATAGAATTGCATTTTTTCGATATTGACGTATTTGGGAACTTCTTTCAGAACATAATTATTCTCGATGGTTACTTCGTCCGCATCGGGTTCCACGTATCTCCATGTTCCGCCGTAACTCAGATTGGTACGAAAAATATTTCCGCGAGGCATGCACGGATCGCGATACAGAATCGTCGCAAGTTCGGGATATCGCACGGAATAAGGCGGTTGATCGTACTTGATCTCCTCCAGTTTCTCGTACATTTGACAATGTCCTCCGGGTAAAAATTCGGGTCGCGCCCAATTCATACCCCGAGCATCCAAATGGATCGATTTGCTGCATTCAATAAATACGTTGTTCTCGACGATGTTGTCGTGTCCGCCGCCCACAAAAGCCGCACGTCCCGCTTGATAAAAGACGTTCCCGTAAATATGCGTTCCGCTGGCCGCATCATCCAAATATACCGCCATGACGCCATGTAAGCCCGGTCCGTGTAAGTGATGAAAATAATTGTATCGAATCACGTTGCCACGTTCCGTCCAGTTTCGCCCGATGTAGAAAGCTCCCACGTCGCCGGTCTCCTTGGCAATGTTGTGAATCTCGTTGTATTCCAAAAGATGATCGTTACCGTTAAATAACAAACCGATGTGGGGCGAATCGTGGATATGATTGTGCGACGCCGTGTTTCCCACACCCTGTATTCTGATGGCGGGTCGCAAAGTGATATTGATGCGGCTGTAACGATAAATGTGGTTATTAACGATATAATGCTCTCCGGGCGTTAATGTTTTACGGTCGCCTCCGTTAATAAAAATACCGCCGTCGCCCATGTTGTACACATCGCAACCGACCACTCCGTTACGAGTACCCCCTTCGATGATGATCGCATTGTTACCCATGTTGCGGATAATACATCCGCCGATTAAGTTGTCGTTGCCGCCATCCATTTTAACGGCGTCGCCCCGCGAACATTCAAACGTGATTCCTTCGATCCGCAGATTTTCCGCACCGTCAATGTGTATCATCACATCTTCCAATACGGATACGACGGCCGATTCGGGTTCAATCGGTGAAGGCGGCCAAAAGAACAAAATGCCTTTTTCTCGGTCCAAATACCATTCGCCGGGACTGTCCAATTCTTCCAATATGTTCAAGGCATAATATCGTTGCGCTTGGGTGTATCCGTAAGCACCGTGCGGATGGAACGGTATGATTTCTTTTTTTGCGACGTCAATAGTTTTTACTTTCACGTAGGAGTCGGCCCAATCCCAAGTCCAGAATCCCTGCAACATGATGTCCTTGTTTTTTGTCCATGTCGAGGGTCTGTCGCCTTCGTATTTGAATCGTCCGTAATGTCGACCGACGGGAATGCCGAAACGTGAACCCACATCGCCGCCTCCGCCTTCGTTCAAAAGTGTATCGCCGAATTGCGGTACCGATGCGATTTGCATCCACCCGCCGTTATTGGGATAACGCGCCAAAGTCATCGGTTCGCTTTTGAAGAAAAGCTCCAAAGCGGTCGGTTGCGAAGGTTTTCCGAAACCGGTGGCTTTGAGTACGCCGTAATCGGTAATGCCTTGACTTTTCAAGTCGGCTTGCATTATTTTATCGCGAACGCTTGCAGGGATGCGGGCTTTGGCATCCGGATCGGCAAGCGGCACGAAATTGCCGATTACTTCGCCGCCGATAAAACGAACTTCTTCGCCTGGATAAGCTTTGTATGTCATCGGAGAGCCTTTCCGCCCGCTATCGTCTTTTGTGAACCGTAAGGTTTGACGAATCGGATAAAATCCGCCGCGTAAATAAACGGTAACTCCGCCTTCGGGAAATTCGTTCTTTTGTTTCAATTCGCGTACGGCGTTTTGCGCTTTTTCGATACTGCGGAACGGCGCTTCAATCGTACCGGGATGATGATCGTCGCCGTCGGGCGATACGTAAAATATTATTTCTTTATTTCCCGAAGAACAAGAAAAAAGAAAGAAAAAAATCGGGAGAAGAAGAATTATGAAATGCGGGTTTCTTTTCAGACCATGAATAAAGGTAATGGAAATATGCATAATTGGTTATTTATATATTTAAAAATAATATGACTTTAATTTTTAATGAACTTAATAATTTGCATTTTACTTTTTATTTCAAATCGAACAAAATAAATACCACAAGGAAAATTCGATATATCAATACTAATTTCAGATGATGTAGTATTCATTGTCAGTATTTCTATTCCTTGAATGTTGAAAATACGCATAATCGTCGGTCCTTCAATGTTTTTAGTAATAAAAATTTGTCCGCTTGAAGGATTAGGGTAAACATTTAAAGAAATAGCATCTTTTTCAACAACATTACTTGTTATTGGAGATAATCTGATAGTGTTATTTAAAATTCTATAGTTTGCAAAATAATTTTCCACATTGTCATTAGGATATAGAAAAACTGATTCCGTCGAATAATATCCGGGCTCATCTATTTCGATACGATATACATAGGTCGTTGGCATTCCAGTAAAAGAAAATTGACCGGAATCATCAGGATGAGTAGAAGCAACCAAGGTGAATGTTTCCGAATTTTGTGATTTTGCAAATAAAAAGACAGTAGCATAAGGTGAAAGGCCCTCAGAAGCAGGGTTGCCCAATAAGTCAACAGATTTGCCCGAGATTGAAAGTTTCTTTTCATCTGTTGTCGGATTGAGGTTATCCGGCAAGATAAGATTGATATATAAAGATATTGATCCCATCGGTATCTCAATGACAGACGCATTTTCACAGTGTAACGGTGATGGATTATCAAGGTTAATACTGTAATACCCGATGAGATGATTTTCGGTTTCAGCTTGCAATATATATTTTCCGCGAGCCAATTCCAGTGAAAATTCACCATTTGAAAATTCAATTTCTTCCACATTTATTGTTTTATCAATAATTTCTATTCCATTAACCTCCTTAGTTTGATATATTAATATTTTGCCAGAAAGAAGTTCGTTCATGCGATTTGTTACTTTTCCGGTCACTTGTTGATGAACGGTTATTGTACAAACAGCTTTTTTGCCGCCACTGTTGGGTATAGCTGTAATTTTTGTCGTACCTGCGGAAAGTCCCGAGATCTTGCCATTTATATCCACTGAGGCTATTTCGGGATTATCGCTCTTCCATGTGATACTTAAGTCCGTGGCATTTTCGGACATTAACAAAGTGTTAAGCTTAACGGATTCGCCAACATTAAGCGTGATGTCATTTTGGTCTAAATGGACATCCACAACCGGACCAACCGCCAAAAGTATTTCATCTTCGTTTTCTCCTTGCCCCTTTATTAAAGTCCATGATCCTTCTTCCGTTTTGACAACCGCGCACATCTTATAATATCCTGTCGGAGTATTTGCCGATGTTTTAACGACAAAATCTCTTTCAACAACATCCCAATATTTGGTGTCGCGATCTCGATAATAGGGTATATCGGCAGCCGATGATTGTGTCGGAGATTGATCTTGCGCGATTATTTCCGTTATCGATCCCGTTTCGTCCAATAAAGCCACCCCGTAAAAACCTTTAAAGAAATAACTGAGATTGGCGGATTGAAATGAAACGGAAAATTCTTCTTCCTGATCTACCTTGGTCTTTGAAGATTTGAGATCGCTCCCCCAAAGCAGTTCGGCATAACATCCCTTTTTGTTCGGCTGAATGCCGACATATATGTCATTGAATGCTCCATAGTCAATATCCTCAATTACAAAATAGCCATCGGCAGTCCCGCTCCAACCCCAATTGAAATGGAAAAGTCCGTCCTTATATCCGTCACAAATGAAGGTGTGTCCGGTCTCGAGGTTTTTCGGTAACCAACCGGAATACATGACCGGTCTTTTCGCGTCGATCTCTCTCTTTAATAATAACCTCCATTGTTCGTTGGTGTATTTTTCTTTTCTTAACAAGGCAACGCCGCCGTCATAATTTAAATATTTATTCATGGCTGGTGGCACAACTTCCGGCCATCCGGCACTCCAATCGGCCCCGTAATCCATTTTTATCATTACTCCGCAATGATATATTAATCTTGCTGCGGCTTGGTTATTAGTTGCTATATCTATCCAATCATATTCGACAGCATAGAAATCAATCGAAGGTATGCTGGTGATGACGTTCTTCCTCTCTGTTTTATATGCTTCACTTATCCCTTGTCCCTTTTGCGGATATTGATAATAATTTACCATTTGAGCCATCGCAACTGCCGTGCATCCCGCATAAGCCCTATAAACTCCATATCCCCCAGGTATGGGACAAAAGTTATTGTATGGTTCTAATTGTCCCCAACGGGTCCATATCAATGGGCCCGCGCTTTCGGATAAACGCGTCGGATTTCCCGAAAGATGGGTTTTCCAAGCTTTAATTGTCTGTTCAGAAGAGGCTTTTTTATTTCTAATGGCCCGGATCATACCTGTTTTTACGTCCTCCATCCAAGCTTTGAATGCCGGAGGGAGTTTGTCTTGTTGATAAAATCGCGAAGAAGAAATTCCGATAACGGGAGAAAAAGCATCATCTCCCGCAACGATAACAAATCCTTGTTGATTCTCGGATTCATAATCGTATATGTAATAAAGCACGGTTTCATTTAAAGGATTACTCAACGATTTCAGTGTTCCCGATTTTTCCGTAGCATAATAA
>JAVBNP010000135.1:0-13656 GCA_031551455.1 Bacteroidales bacterium
ATCCGTGTGAAGAATTTCGGCCAATCGACACAATACACGATTGGTAAAAAATGCGGGGTTTTTCGGTGCTAACAATATTTGATCGAAAATAAAACGGCTGAAAATAAATGCCAAAACGGCTAAAACGACAATGGCAATGGCCGAACGTACAATATGCCAACGGAGTTCCTCCAAATGTTCCAAGAACGACATCTCTCCGGTTTTATTTTTTGCCATGCTTCTGAAAAATTTTATTGTTACGGTGCGATAATGTTTTACCGAAAAAAATTACCTTTGATAAAAAAATGCGATTGTTTGTCAAAATATCGGTCGGCCGATCATTAAAATATTATAGATTTGCGTCCCGAAAAATGTTTGCAAAACATTTCGTTATTTTTCAATGAATTACGCTTTTGTCAAATATTTTTTGTCGGCATTGACTTTTATTGTAATTTTAGCTTGCAAAAGTATTTATTTTTGCCGAATCGGAGCAATGTTTCGTACGGATTTATGCTTGACGATCAAAGAACGTTCGTTGCAAGAAAGTGCGACATAGGCCGTTAAAAAATAAAATAGTATTCATTAAAATAAAAAGAAATTAATAAAATATTTAGAATCAACAAAATAAATGGCAACCGATACACACACATCATTAACGGAGAACCTGAAGAAGTATTTTGGTTTTTCAACTTTCAAGGGTAATCAGAAAGACATTATTCGTCATGTACTCGACGGAAAAAACACGTTTGTACTGATGCCCACGGGGGGAGGCAAATCTCTTTGTTATCAGTTGCCGGCGTTGATGATGGAAGGGACGGCCATTATCATTTCACCGCTCATTGCTTTAATGAAGAATCAAGTGGATACCATGCGTAACTTCATGTCGGAGGACGGCGTGGCACATTTCATGAATTCGTCGCTCAACAAAGCACAGATCACTAAAGTAAAAGAAGACATTTTGAGCGGGAAAACCAAAATGCTGTATGTTGCACCCGAGTCCTTGACGAAGGAAGAAAACGTACAGTTTCTCAAACAATTGAAAATTTCTTTTTATGCCATTGACGAAGCGCATTGTATTTCGGAATGGGGACACGATTTCCGTCCCGAATATCGTCGCATTCGCCCTATCATTACCGAGATAGGCGATGCTCCCATCATGGCGCTCACCGCTACGGCCACACCCAAGGTGCAGCACGACATTCAGAAAAATCTCGGGATGTTGGACGCTCATGTGTTCAAAGCATCGTTCAATCGCCCCAATCTCTACTACGAGGTACGACCGAAAGTAAATGCCGAAAAAGAAATCATTAAATACATTAAAAATAATTCCGGAAAATCGGGAATCATCTATTGTTTGAGCCGCAAAAAGGTGGAAGAATTGGCCGAACAATTACAGGTCAACGGAATCAAGGCATTGCCGTATCATGCAGGAATGGATGCCGCCACACGTTCGGGAAATCAAGATAAATTTTTAATGGAAGAAGCGGATGTCATTGTGGCTACCATTGCGTTCGGGATGGGAATCGACAAACCGGACGTTCGTTACGTGATCCATTACGATATTCCCAAAAGTTTGGAAGGCTATTATCAGGAGACGGGACGTGCCGGACGCGACGGAGGAGAAGGTAACTGTATTGCGTTTTACAGTTATAAAGACATTCAGAAACTCGAAAAGTTCATGCAGGGTAAACCCGTTGCCGAGCAGGAAATAGGAAAACAACTGTTGCTCGAAACGGTTGCGTATGCCGAATCAGCGCTTTGTCGCCGTAAGCTTCTGCTTCATTATTTCGGTGAAATTTATGACGAGCCGAGCTGTGAAACATGCGATAATTGTCGTCACCCGAAAACGCAATTTGAAGGCGAGCAGTATTTGGTGACTTTATTGGGTGCCATTATCGAATTGCAGGAAAAATTTAAAGGCGAACATGTGGCTAATTTCTTGACGGGCAATGCCGACAGTGCCATCAAGAGTTACAAGCACCATAAATTGGAAATGTTCGGTACGGGCGACGAAAAAGATGCTCGTTTTTGGAACATGGTCATTCGCCAAGCGTTGGTAGCCGGGTTGATACAAAAAGAAATAGAAAATTACGGTTTACTGAAAGTAACACCCAAAGGACACGAATTTTTGGAAGAACCGTATTCCGTTATGTTGTCTCAAGACCATGAATACGGCGAGGAAGATGAAGATGCGGTGGTTAATTTGGCGGGAAAAAGCAGTACGGTCGACGATGAATTGTTTGAGATATTAAAGGATCTTCGCAAAAAAATATCGAAACAAAAAAATCTTCCGCCGTTTGTCATTTTCCAAGATACTTCACTCGAAGACATGTGTATCCAATATCCGATTACCATGAACGAGATGCAGAACATTTCCGGTGTGGGCGCCGGGAAAGCGCAACGTTACGGAAAGGAGTTTGTGGATATCATCAAGGCATATGTGGAGGAAAAAGAAATCATTCGTCCGCAAGATATGGTCGTCAAATCGGTGGTCAACAAGTCCGGCTTGAAAGTGTATATCATTCAAGCAATCGACCGACAAATAGCGCTCGAGGATATTTGCGAAGCCAAAAGTCTGGAAATTCCCGAATTATTAACCGAGATTGAAGCGATTGTCAATTCGGGAACCAAGCTGAATTTGGACTATTACATTAGTCGCGTGCTCGATGAAGATCGTCGCGACGAAATATACCATTATTTTAAAAATGAAGCCGAAACCGAATCCGTTGAAGATGCGTTGAAAGCTTTGGGTGAAGACGATTTCTCGGAAGAAGACATTCGGTTGATGCGGGTGAAGTTTATTTCCGAATTGGGGAATTAGGCATTGATGTAATCGTTTGCGTAACGCATTACGGTACTTCGGCGCATCCGACAACGTATTTGTTCGATAATTACAACCATAAATACCGTAAAATCATGAGTAAAAATTTGTTCATTCCGTTTTTTGTCGGCATGTTGATGATGATGTCATGCAAAAACGAAGGTAAAAAATGCGAAGGCGACAATTGCATCAACGATTTCGAAGCCTTGCGCAAAGAATTTTCCGCACCTGCCAAAGAATACGGCACCGCGCCGTTGTACGTATGGAATACGACCATCACCCGCGAATTGATCGATCGTACCATGGCCGATTTGAAAGACAAAGGCTTCGGCGGTGTATTCGTTCATCCGCGACCGGGGTTGGTTACCGAATATATTTCCGACGAATGGTATGATTTGTTTCGGTATACGCTCGACAAAGGCAAGGAACTCGACATGAACGTATGGATATATGATGAAAATTCGTATCCCAGCGGTTTTGCCGGAGGGCACGTTCCCGATCGAATGCCCGAAAGCTACAACCAAGGCCAAGGCTTAAAGCTGTACAAATTCGAAACATTGCCCGATACCGCATCCCGATTTTTCATTTGCATGAAGGAGGAAAACGGTAAGTTTACCGATATCACCGCCGATTTGTCGACTGAAGCCGGGAAAAAAGGCAATTATTATCTTTTTTCGAAAGCATATCATAAGAAATCGCCTTGGTACGGCGGATTTTCGTATGTCGATTTGCTTTATCCCGGCGTAACGGAGAAATTTATCGACGTAACCATGCCCGGATACGAGCGCGTGGCGGGTGACGAATTCGGAAAATCGATGCCCGGATGGTTTACCGACGAACCCAATATCAATCCTCCCGACGGTATTCGATGGACACCCGATTTATTTGACGTATTTCAAAAGGATTGGGGAGACGATCTGAAAAGCAATGTACCGTTGTTGTTCGAAGAACCGGGCAATTGGAAACAGGTACGGCATAACTACACGAAAACGCTGCTTCAAATGTTTATCGATCGTTTTTCAAAAATCTGTTTCGAATATTGCGAAGCCAAAAATTTGAAATTTACGGGACATTATTGGGAGCACGGTTGGCCCGATGTGGCCGACGGCGGTGATAATATGGCCATGTACGCTTGGCATCAAATGCCGGCTATCGACATGTTATTTAATCGGTTCGACGAAGTGTCGCCCAATGCACAGTTCGGAAACATACGTTCGGTGAAAGAATTGAGCAGCGCGGCCAATCAAATGGGCTATAAACGCACGCTCAGCGAAACATACGGCGGCGGCGCTTGGGAAGAAACATTCCGTGATTTCAAACGATTGGGTGACTGGGAATATGCATTGGGCGTTAATTTTATGAATCAGCATCTTTCGCACTTAACCATATCGGGAGCGCGCAAATATGATTATCCACCCGTTTTCTCAGATCATTCGCCTTGGTGGCCTTACTACAAACCGCTCAACATGCACTATGCGCGTTTGTCGATGGCTTTGTCGGCCGGAGAACAAATCAATGATATTTTGATTTTGGAACCGACCACATCCATTTGGTTATATTATGCTTATAAAAACAGTAATTCAGAGTTTCGTAAAATAGGACAGGCGTTCCAAACATTTGTCACCACGCTTGAAAAAGCACAGACGGAATACGATCTCGGTTCCGAAAACATTATCAAGGATCGGGGAACGGTAAATAAAGATAAATTTACGGTGGGTAAACGGTCTTATTCCAAAGTAGTAATACCGCCGATGACGGAAAATCTGGATGCTCCGACATTTAAACTGTTGAAACAATTTGCCGAAAACGGCGGAAAGTTGATTGCTTTTTCCAAACCGAATACACTCGAAGGAAAACCCGATGCGGAAGTTGAAAAATTCTTTACGGAAAACAAGAATGTGACGTATTTCTCCGAATTAACTCCCGATATCATTCGACTGCAGTTTACTTCCCGCGATATCGTTTTTTCGAACCTTCAAGGCGGAAACTTGTATCATCATCGTCGTATAATGAAAGACGGACAAGTGTTATTCTTCGTCAACTCAAGCCTCGACGAGCCGGTTAATACCGACATATCCGTTGCGGGAAAAGATGCCGTTGAACTCAATACGCTTACGGGCAATATGTTCGACTATCCGAAAACGGGTGGAGACAAAAATATTAATGTTACCATTGACCTTCCGCCTGCCGGAAGTTTATTACTTTACGTTTTCGATAAAAAACAAAGCGGTTTCGAAACCGTTGTGCAGCCGTCGCAATACACGATCGTGAATGCGGCATCGGCGCTTACCGTTCAACCCGTCGGCGACAATGTGTTGACCATTGATTTTTGCGATTTGCAATTGGGTAAGGAAACATTCCGCGACCAACATGTGTACGATGCCGCCGACAAGGCGTTTAAATATCATGGATTTAAAGACGGCGATCCGTGGAATACTTCCGTACAGTACAGAGACAATATTGTTCGTCGCGACACTTTCTCAACAGGAGGCTTCAAGGCAACCTATAAATTCGTCGTTGCGGGCGATTTCGATATGTCGGGAATGCAGGCAGTGGTGGAACGTTCGAACCTGTATAAGGTTTTTCTCAACGGGAAAGAGATACAACCCGTTCCGGGCAAGTGGTGGCTCGATCGCGAAACGGGTGTTTTCGCCATCGGCAAAGAGGTGAAAAAGGGTGTAAATGAATTGACCATCAATCTGTCACCCATGAAAATACATGCCGAAATAGAACCCGTATACATTTTGGGTAATTTTACCGTACAATCGGCAGCCAAAGGCTTTACGCTAAACGCTCCTACTGCAACGTTTGCTTTGGGCAGTTGGAAAACGCAAGGTTGGCCGTTTTATCCCGGCGCCGTCGCTTATACAAAAACGTTTGATGTGACCGATCCGGGCAAGCATTATCGGGTATCGCTCGATAATTGGATGGGAACCGTTGCGGAAGTGTCGGTTAACGGACAATCGGCGGGTATTATCGGTTTCGAGCCGTACAATGTTGATGTTTCCGGACTTGTTAAACAAGGCGCCAACCAAGTGGAAGTTAAAGTGATCGGAAGTAACAAAAATCTGCTTGGTCCGTTCCACAACAATCCCAAACCCGGTTTGGCTTCGCCGTGGGATTTCCGCAGAGTAAAAGTGTATCCGTCGGGTAAGGATTATCAACAGTTGGATTACGGGTTAACGGACGATTTTCGATTGGAAGAAGGGAAATAACCGTAATCGGTATTTATCGTGAGAAGGCAATACATATTTTGTATGTTTTGTCGCGAAATGGGAAACAAATTAAATAGGATAATTAATATAAATTAATACAATAAGTAACAAGATCATGGATGAAAAGGTAAAAGTGGGTTTGTTCGGCGTAGGTTTGAATACATATTGGCCTCAATTCGAAGGATTATACGATCGATTGGCCGGGTATCAAAAGGAGATTGCAACTAAAATGGCAGCCCTCGGCGCCGAAGTGATTAATGCCGGAATGGTCGATTGTCCCGAAAAAGCTCGGGAAGCAGCCGACGTTATGCGAAAAGAAAATGTCGAAATCGCCTTTCTGTTTATTTCCACCTATGCCTTATCATCGACCGTTTTACCCGTGGCGCAACAGCTTCGGGTACCGATCGTGATACTGAACGTACAACCCGTTGCCGCCATCGATTACAAATCGTTGAATGCATTGGGCGATCGCGGAAAAATGACCGGCGAGTGGTTGGCGCATTGTCAGGCTTGTTCCGTACCCGAATTTGCATCCGTGTTTAATCGTGCGGGTATTCGTTACGAAATAATTTCCGGTTACTTGCAGGAGGATTATGTTTGGACAGAAGTGAAAGAGCGGATAAACGCTGCCCGCGTGAAAGTCGGTATGAGAAACAATCGTATGGGAATCCTCGGCCACTACTATTGCGGCATGTTGGATGTGTATACCGATACCACCTTGCAATCGGCCGTTTTCGGCACGCATATCGAATTGGTCGAAATGTGCGAATTGAAAGCATATCGCGATGCCGTTACCGAAAAAGAGCTCAAAGATAAACTGCACGAATTTAATGAACGCTTTAACGTGGCGCCTCAATGCGAACCGTTCGAATTGGAACGTGCCGCACGCACGGCCGTGGCTTTGGACAGGCTCGTGGCGGCTCATGATTTGGGTTCTATGGCCTATTATTACGAAGGATATCCCGGAAACGAATACGAAAACATTGTTACTTCGGTGATTGCCGGAAACACGTTGTTAACAGGAAAAGGAATACCGGTTGCCGGAGAATGTGAAGTAAAAAACGTACAGGCAATGAAAATCATGTCGTTGCTCGGAGCGGGAGGATCGTTCTCCGAATTTTACGCGATGGATTTTAATGACGATATTGTAATGCTCGGTCATGACGGACCGGCGCATTTTGCCATTGCCGAGGGGCGTGTCGGATTGGTTCCCGTGCCGGTGTATCACGGCAAACCGGGTAAAGGGTTATCCATACAAATGAGCGTGAAACACGGTCCCGTAACCATACTTTCGGTTTGCGAAGGTCGCGACGGCGTATTTTTGTTGGTTGCCGAAGGTGAATCCGTGCCCGGACCGATATTGGAAATCGGGAATACCAACAGCCGTTATCGTTTTCCGATCGGTGCTCGAAATTTCATCGATCAATGGTCAAAAGCGGGTCCTTCGCACCATTGTGCCATCGGCGTCGGACATATAGCGGGAACACTCGATAAAGTCGCCGCCTTGCTGAATATCCCGGTAATTAAGGTTTGCTGAGATTTATATAAAGCCTGACTTTTTACAAGATAAACCTATCGGGTTTTTAAAACCCGATAGGTTTTAATCGATTTTATTTAATAATCAATTATTTGCAATTATTTTTTGTAAAACGAAACAACAACAAAAGAAAAACACGATGAAAAGAATATTCATTTACTCGTTACTTGTACTGTTTACGGCATGCAGCAAAAATCCGCATGCCGAGGTGTCGTCCGCTTCCATTGAAACTCAAATTAAAAGAGACAACGGGTCAATCGGGGAAATAGTTGACGTGTATCAGTCGGCATCCATCACTTTAATTGTATACGATTTCGGCGATATGCCGCAAGTGAACGACCCGAAAAACAGCGAACAGGTGGCCCAATGGTTTGCCAAGCACGCGCGTTGTTATCAAAACAATCAAGAGCTGGAACTTTCCGGATGCAGCGGCCCCGAATCTTTTGTAAAGCATGATAAGCTTACCGACCGATATGATATCCTTTCGTTCATAAAAGGGAAGCAATGTGGCATCTATTTGAATTATAAAATTCCCGATGATAATAAATTTGCCGACTTGCGGTTTGATTTTGCCCTTGAGGGATTAAAAATCGTTTACGTGGGCGATTTTAAAAACAATAAATACCGGTATACTAACGGTACGTTTAATATCAACAACTGTTCCCGAAATTCGCTTGAGCTTACGCCCGAAAAGGATATCAGACTTCATTCCTTGTCGTTGGTTGCCGGCGAAAAAAGGGTTAATGTTAAAAGCATATCCTTGAAATATGCCGGAACGATGAGACTCGAAAACGGGGCGGAAGCGGGTAAAGGTTCTTCCGTATCGTTGGATAATTCCGATGTATTTTTAACAAAAGGTTATACCTTGGAGTGCGCGTTCGAACCGGACGACTCCTTTATTCCCGAAAAAGTCGAGTTGGTGACGGAAAAAGGAAGTAAACCGTTTTATTACGATTTTACGACGAACAGGTGGGAAGAGTAAAGCTCTTGCCTTAACGTGTTATTAATTTATGTGTTTACATTATTTAATTGTGGGTTATGAATAAAATATTTTTTCGACTGCTCGTTATTTCATTGTTTCCTCTTTTGTCGCACGGACAAATAGTAAAGCGGGATGCGGATAAATTGGTTATCGGCAACGGTGTTGTCGAACGTGAGTTACGCATTAAGGACAATCGATTGTATACCGGATCGATGAAACTTGTTTCGTCCGATCGGAATTTGGTTACCGACAAAGATGTCGAGTTTTCGTTTTTATTGAATGGCGAATCGTTTGACGGAAAGTCGAAATGGAATTCAATATCGGTGACCGAGAAAACGTTTGACCATCAAGGAAAAGGAATTGAAATAAAACTGAGCAACACGGAAAAGAAATTCGATGTCGTGTTGCGTTACGTATTTTTTCCCGACATGCCCGTAATCAAGAAAAGTATTGCTTTTATCAATCGTTCCTCTGAAGAGATGCATTTGGAAGCCGTCGATGTCGAAAAATTGACCACTTCGTTTTACCCCGTGCTTTTTTCGGGTTTTGGACGACAAAAACATCTTTCCACTTATTTCGGAGATCATGACGATGCGTTGTGTATGCTCCACGATTACGGGACAAACAGCGGAATACTGTTTACGAACATGTCTCCCGGAGTGCTTAAAAAATTGGCGTTTAACACGAAATTGAATGATGTAAGTTTGGGACTTACCGATAAAACATCGCGGTATCCTTTTGGGAAATATATTGCCGCGGGGCAACAATGGGAAGCTCCCGCCGTGGTGACGTTGCCGTATATCGATACCATGGACCCGTGGAAAGTGATGAACACCACTTTTGCCGATTATCAACGAAAATATGCGGGGTTCAGCATTTTCGAAAATCGAAACAGGAGGCTTACGTTCATGTACAACAACTATATTCCGTTTCACGACAGATACGACGAGAAACTCATTTTGGAACTTGCCGAATCGGCGGCTCAATGCGGTATCAAAGAATTTACCATCGATTGCGGCTGGCACATGACCAAAATTGAACCCACCGTCGAAGTCATTTGGGTGAACAAATGCGGCGATTGGATCCCCGATACAAAGAAATTTCCGCGCGGATTGAAACCGGTTTACGACAGAATACGGGCTTTGGGTCTGCAACCGGGTTTATGGATCAGCATTGCTTCCGCATCCGAATGGGCCGAGGTATTTCGCAGTCATCCTGAGTGGAGAATACTCGATTCGAAAGGTAATCCGACCAATTTGCATGACGCTAATCCGTGGTTACGAACCATGTGTTTCGGGACCGATTGGAAAGTGTACATTAAAAACAAACTGACGGAAATGATACGGGATTACGGTCTTCGATACGTAAAACTCGATTTGGCCGCGGTGACCAGCGCATATATTTACGAAGCCGAGCGAAGCGGATGTTACGCCACCGATCACCCGGGGCATAAAGATCATACCGAATCGTACATTGCCATTTACACCGAGTTGTTTAAATTATTTGATGAATTGCACCAACAATTTCCCGACTTATATATTGATTGTACGTTTGAGACCGAGGGAAAAATGCAGGCCATCGACTATGCGTATCGGGAACATGCCGATGGTAATTGGCTGACTAATTTCGAAGAGCCTTATCCCGTGGGTAATTTCAGAATTCGTAATTTGGCATGGTGGAGATCGCCGGCCGTTCCGGCATCGTCGATGTTGATCGGTAACAGAAGATTGGATACACCCGAGGCCATTAACGAATTACGCACCATGATGGGAACTTTTCCGATCCTGTTGGGCGATTTGAGGACACTTTCACCGGAACGAAAACAAGAAATAAAACGGTGGAGCGATTGGATCGTAGAATTACGAAAAAAATACGATTATGATTTGTTCCGTCAAGACTTGCCCGGATTCGGAGAACCGACCGAAGGAGCGTGGGACGGTTTTGCACGAATCAATACCGAAACAAAGCGGGGAGGACTTATCGGTGTTTTCAGACAAGGCGCTCCGGATGATCGGCGCACCGTTCTCGTCGACGGGCTGAAACCCGAAAAAATCTATGCCGTTAAACCCGATCCTTCCGTTTCGTTGCCCGTTAAATACCTTACCGGTAAGGAACTTGCCGAAACCGGATTTGAAGTTCGGTTGGAGAAAAAATACGAAGGGCGATTGTTTGAGATAGAATTGAAAGAATAATTGCCATAATGGGGTATCGGAGATACGGGAAAGTTTATTAATCATAATTATCGAAAAGAACATGTTACGAACAACTTTTTGTTGGATAATAACCGCAATGTTGGTGTTATCCTCGTGCGGACGGCAATCGCTGCCGACCATCGCATACGGCGACCGAACGTCCGAAACGGAACGATTGGCAGCCAAAGAATTACGTCGCTATCTGTACTTGCGAACCGGGAAATTAGCCGAAATTCGTGAAGTAACCTCCGTTGAAGAAGTGCCGGCATATGCCGTCGTGTTGGCAACCGAAGGTGGAAAATTGGCCGGTATGTGCGGTGCCGACCCGGCGAATCTGACAGATGAAAGCTATTTGCTGAAAACCGTCGACAAACGATTGTTTGTTACCGGAGGTTCGGATATCGCTCTTTTGTACGGAACTTACAAGTTGGCGGAACACTTGGGCATTCGTTTTTATCTGCACGGCGACGTGATACCCGATCGACAATCGGAATCGTTCGAATTGCCCGTCGTCGACAAAATATATACTCCGTTGTTTGCCATACGAGGTATTCTTCCTTTTCACGATTTCCCCGAAGGTCCCGATTGGTGGACAATGAATGCGTATAAAGCCGTTTTGTCGCAAATGCCGAAAATGGGTATGAATTTTATCGGATTTCACAATTATCCGCAAGTGAACATCGGTCCCGAACCCATGGTGTGGATCGGATCGAAAGATGACTTGGACGAAAACGGAAAAGTACAATTTGCATACCCCGCTTGGCATTTTACCACCACTTCGGGCCCCGGATGGGGCTATGCACCGAAACTGACGAGTGATTATTCTTTCGGCGCCGCCGATTGGTATTCCAAAGATATTTACGGACTCGATTACATGAATAATCGATCATCCGGGCAAACGCAACAAGAAAGTATCGATTTATTTAACGATGTAAGCGCATTTTTCGGAGAAGCCTTTACTTATGCTCGGCGAAACGGAATTCGGGTATGCATCGGAACTGAAACGCCCATGACCATTCCTCGGGAAGTAAAGGAACGATTACGTCGGAACGGCTTGAATCCGGAAGCAAAAGACATTGCTCGAAAATTGTACGAAGGATCTTTCTCGTGGATCAAAAAACATTACCCGATCGATTATTACTGGCTTTGGACGACAGAAGGTTGGACTTGGTCCGGCAATACGCAACAACAACTCGATGCGGTAATGAACGATATGCAATCGGCCCTTCTGGCATTACAAGACGTTCAAGCCGGTTTCAAGTTGGCCACCTGCGGGTGGGTACTCGGTCCGCAACAAAATCGGGCATATTTCGATCAACGTCTTCCCAAAGAAATACCGTTCAGTTGCATCAACCGAAGTGTCGGATTTACACCGATTGATCCCGATTTTGCCGGAATAAGCGGTCGCTCGAAATGGGCTATTCCTTGGATGGAAGACGATCCCGCAATGACGATTCCTCAGCTTTGGGCGGGTCGCATGCGCCGCGATGCAGCCGATGCATTGGCATACGGTTGCGACGGATTGATCGGAATACATTGGCGAACGCGCTCCATTTCTCCCAACATCGCGGCATTGGCAAATGCGGGATGGGATCAACAAGGTTGGAATCCCGATCCCGGTCGAAAAATGACGAGAGAACAAGCTGCCGAAAATGCCGTTAAATTGAAACGGGATTTGGACGCGACCGATTTTTACGTTGATTGGGCGACTTCGGAATTCGGTTCGGAGGTTGCCGATCAAGCCGCAAAACTGTTTGTTCGACTGGACGGCGGGCCTTTGGATGAAAATCACAATAAGTGGACCAGTAACATCATGCGTCCCGCCACTTGGGTGAAAGGTCCCGGCGGACTGCAACCCGATTCGTTGGATTGGTCCCGCCGAAGTCGTGATTATGCATATGTCGATGAAATGGAGGCGTTGAGACCGTCGGTGAAAGGAAACGGTAATTTGGATCGGTTCGATTATTGGCTCAATGCTTTTCGCTACATACGTGCCGTCGGCGAGTTGAGTTGTACCATTGGCGCTTACGACCGAAAATTAAAAGAAGTGCAAAACGTCGGTGACGAAAAATTGCGAAAAGAACGTGCAAAAACCGAATTGTTGCCGTTGCGAATCGAATCCGTGAAACAATTGCGAACGGTACATCAACATTTATTTGCTTTTATTGAAACATACGGCGAACTGGGAAATTTAACCAATTGGCAACAACATGTCATGGATTTATCGTTCGATAAACCCGCGGAAGAATTGGAAAAGTTGATGGGAGAGAAGCTTCCGCTCGAAGCGTTTCCCGACAAAACACCGGTTTATCCGGCCCGTATTGTTGTTCCGGAGGTACGAACAATGTTGGACAAAGATGAGGCTTTTACCATGCAGGTAATTGTTACCGAAAAAGTTCCCGAAAGCGTCGTTTTGAAATACCGTATGTTGGGTGAAACCGAATATCGTATCGCACCGCTGCAACATGTATCGCGTCAAGTTTACAAGGTGAGCATACTGACCGATCAAATTGCGGACGATTTCGAATATTATGTTGAGGTAAAGAAAGCATCAGGCGATGCATTGGTTTTTCCCGCAACGGCGCCGACGATTAATCAAACGGTCGTAATTCGCGGAAAATAGCATGATGATTAAAATTTTGGAATCCAAATGTTTTTGACCAATAAATCGTTTTTTTTGATGAACGGGGTAAAATGTTATGAAGAATGAGTATCTTTGCGCAGAAGTTTTATTAAACCGGAAATGAGCAAAATCGATATGTTTTTGAAACGTAAATCCATGATTCGCAAACATATTGAAGGCAATGTTTACATAAATATCGCTTAATGACAAAGGATGAATTAATGGCATTACTCCGCGATCCCGATCAAACGGGTCAATCGGTCAACGAGTTAAATCGTTTGATCGAAGAGTATTCGTATTTTCATAC
>JAVBNP010000053.1:0-14845 GCA_031551455.1 Bacteroidales bacterium
TTTTCCATGTCATAGACAACGGTATTCAGCAACAAAGTAATGTTGGGTTCCCGTATTACTTTTTCCAAAATAATCGTATCTAAAATAACGGGATTACCCTCTTTGTTTCTGTAGGTATTTTCGACCAATATTTCATCAATGACTCCACCTTCGCGTGCCCACCTGTTATTATTTCCCATGTGCGACGTTGCACCCAAAATCCATAAACGGACTTCGCTGGATGCATTACCGCCAAGCACGGGTCTGTCCTGAACAAGTACCACATGTACTCCCGCCCTTGCAGCCGTAACGGCAGCACACACACCGGACATACCGCCTCCGACTATTGCCAAGTCGCAAGAGTAATCAATGGTTTTTAAAACACGCTTTTGATGTGCATATTTTTCAATAATCATATACTTCTATTTTATGAATGGTTATAATTTCGTTTTCTTCCGATCAGAAATCCGATCGCCATAAGCAACACACCGGCAGATATGACGATAATTTTATCCGTTGCGGTAATTAATCCGAGCAGACAAACCAATGCTCCGGCAGCAATTAATCCGATGCGAATCACTTTCACGCTGAAATTGTTATCCGAATCGGCATTTGAACGCTCCGAATCGTTTTCGGCCTGTTTCGCTTCATTCATTAATCTTTCTTCTTCCCGGTAATCTTCGCTTTGTTTGATGATTGCGGGATTACGCATATTCAACAGTTCAAAAACAATCAAACACAACACGGGAAAAGAAACACCGAGAATCATTTCGTCAGCCCTGCTTAACGAGCAATTCCAAACCAAGGGCATGACAAATTTGAAAAAAGCATTGACGAACAAGCTTGCCAATGTGGTTATTAACACGCTTTTTCCCGTTTGCCGTTTCGAGAATAAAGACCAAATAACGGGCAGATAAAGCGGAACTCCCGTTAAGGCGGCAACGCTGATCACCACATTGACAATTCCTCCCATAAGAGGAATTAAAAGAGCCACCGTAATGGCCAATAAGCCGAACCCGATGGTCGAGAACCGGGCAACCTTCATCAATGCTTTGTCGACTGTGTTAGGAAAAATACGTTTGAAAATATCGTTGGTAAAAACCCCGGAAGAAATATTCAAGGTGGCATTTAATGAACTGGCGGTCGCAAAAATCATCCCTCCGAGCATCATCCCCAACAGCCCGGCCGGAAGCACCTCTTTACACATCAGCAAATAAGCTCCTTCACTTTCAAGTCCGACCAATCCTCCGTTCACCATTCTATAAATCATGGGAGGCAACATCCATAATACCGGACTGATGCAATAAAGCGCTCCGAAAAGAAATCCGACTTTTCGGGCATCTTTTTGAGTTTTGACACTGGTATATCGTTGCACATACGCCCAATTCCCTCCGAGAAAGATTGCATTGTATATGCCGAAAGCAATGATAAAGCCCAAAGTGTATTCGCCGTTAAATAGATTAAAGAAATTGTCGGGCGCGGATTTCACAAAATTCATTACTCCGTCTACCCGCTCAAATGCAAGAGGAAGAACCAGCAAAACAGCAGTGGTCAGAATGGCAAATTGTAAAACATCCGTCACTACAACCGCCCATAAACCGCCCACGGATACATATAAAATACAGGCGCCTCCCAATAACAAGATACAGGCATTTAACGGCAGCCCCGTAGAGACTTCAACAATTTTTGCGACGGGATATAAAAAGGAGCCGGTCGTAAAAAGTGAAATTAACAGGAATAAGTAAGTATATGTTTTTTGAACGCCCCGCCCCAAACGTTTATTGATGTATTCCGCAACCGTTAGTACTCCCGTTCTGTGCCACCGGGGAGCGATGAGTAATCCGACAACAAATCCGGCAATACTCATAGTCCATTGTATGGTAACGGAAACCCAGCCCAATGAATAGGCGATAGACCCCCAAACAACAAAAGTTCCGGCAGAGAAAAATCCCATGAATAACGATAAGCCGCTGATTGGCCAAGGAACGGCGCCACCGGCAGCAAAAAAAGATTTCATGTTCTTTCCCCGTTTTGCAAAAACCAACCCCGTTGAGATAATTCCGATACAAAATAACAGGATGGTAATAATGTCAAGATACCCCATGTGATTTTCTTAATATTGTTTTTTCGTAAAAGTTTTTTATAATTCTGAGCTTACCGCCGGACAAATGTATGTACGAAAAAATTCATCAACAAGCAATTATCCGGATAAATCGTCGGAAACGATTGCGGGAACGTTCCCGATAAAAATCGGAATATTTCGAAGATAAAATATGTAGTTTTGCATCTGACGATTTTGAAAGTTAATCAATCGACCTTATGTCAATTAAAGGGTTAACGCTAAAAATAAATGAATTAGAATCTTTATTTTAAATTAATATATACTGATGAAGCAAAGAATTACCATAAAAGATATTGCCCGAGAACTCAGCTTGTCTACATCTACCGTTTCCAGGGCTTTAGCCGATCGTTGGGATGTAAACCCCGAAACAAGAAAAGCGGTCTTGGAATTGGCCGAAAAACTCAATTACAAGCCTAACCTTTTATCGGTTAGCTTAAAGCAGAAGCAAACATTTTCCGTCGGTGTGATTGTCCCCGAATTCATCAATGCATTTTTCCCGGAAGTGATTATGGGTATGCAAACCGTTCTGGAGCCTGAAGGTTACCAATTGTTGATCAGCCAATCAAACGAATCGGCTGAAGTAGAATTGAAAAACATGAAAGCGCTGGAAGACAGAATGGTTGACGGATTCATGGTTTCAATTACCAAAGAAACAAGGGATATGAGTTATTTCAGATATCTTGTAGATAATCGGATACCTGTTGTCTTTTTTAACAGAGTGGCAAAAGACATCCCGATATCTCATGTAATTATTAATGATTACAAATGGGCTTTTTTATCCGTTGAACATCTGATAGAGCAAGGCTGTAAACGAATAGCACACTTAAAGGGTCCCGATAATTTGGATATTTCTCACAACCGTTTGAAAGGTTATATGGATGCACTTGATAAACATCATCTTCCGTATGATGAAAATCTTGTCGTCAACTGCGGTGTTATGATGGAAACGGGCATCCTCGGCGCGATGCAATTACTCAAACTCCCCGAACTGCCCGACGGAATCTTTGCCATTAACGATCCTGTTGCCATAGGAGCAATGAAGGTTCTTAAAAAGAACGGAATAAAAATACCCGAGGATGTTGCCATTGCCGGCTTTTCCGAATCCAAAATGGCAATGATTATCGAACCGAATCTCACCTCTGTCGAACAACCTACTTTCGAAATGGGTAAAGCGGCAGCCGAACTTTTACTGGAACAAATGAAAACAAATTGTAAAATAGCCCAAAGAACAATTTCACTTGAAGCCAAATTGAATATACGGGAATCTTCACAAAGATGTACCTCATAAACTTAAAAGTTATCCGCTTTGGAAACGAGCGTTGCACGGGTATCGTAACATCCGCCGAAGATAAAAAATCCGTCCGGTCGAAATCGCTGTTGCTCGAACTCAAACAATGAATAAATCTAAATCTCAACAAAATATCACACATCCGCAAAAATGATATGCCTGAGCGGATTAATTTCCAATAGTCATTTATGCAGCGTTCTCATTCTCGTTATGATTTAACAGGTATTTCAGTCTCAGATCGTTCTTGATACGTTCTGTTTTCCTTTTTGTAATCTCCACTACCGGTCTGCTGAATTACGACTTACTATCCGTATTTTCAATATTTTGCTTTTTAGATCGTGTTTTTCCGAAAAAAACTATCTTTGCACACTTTTTAGAAGCAAGACCTTACATGGATCATATCAGAAATTTTTGTATCATCGCTCATATCGACCACGGTAAAAGTACCTTGGCCGACCGTCTGTTGCAAGCTACCAATACTGTTGCCGATCGCGATTTTGAGGATCAAGTATTGGACAGCATGGACTTGGAGCGCGAGCGCGGCATCACCATCAAGAGCCACGCCATACAAATGGATTACGTACACGACAGCAAAAAATATACGCTCAATCTGATCGATACCCCGGGACATGTCGATTTTTCGTATGAAGTGTCCCGTTCCATAGCCGCGTGCGAAGGCGCACTGTTGATTGTTGATGCCACGCAAGGCATACAGGCACAAACCATCTCGAACCTGTACAAAGCCATTGAGTACGATCTGGAAATCATTCCCGTGCTCAATAAAATGGATATGCCCGCCGCAATGCCCGAAGTGGTGAAAGATCAGATTGTCGATCTGCTGGGATGCAAGCGCGACGATATTATCGAAGCCAGCGGCAAAACGGGGTTGGGCGTCGACATTATTCTCGACCGCATTGTCAACGTCATTCCGGCTCCGGAAGGTGCTTCCGATGCACCGTTGCAAGCCTTGATTTTCGATTCCGTGTTCAACTCGTTCCGCGGGATTATCGCTTATTTCAAGATTGTAAACGGAAGTATCGCTTCAGGCGATTTGGTAAAATTTTTCAACACCGGTAAAGAATACCATGCCGACGAAATCGGCGTGATGCGCGTCCGGAAATTGGAACCGCACGATCGCTTGGAAACGGGCGATGTGGGCTATATCATTTCCGGAATCAAAACGGCGCGCGAAGTAAAGGTTGGTGACACGATCACACATGTGGGAAATCCGTGCAATAAGGCCATTGAAGGATTTGAAGAAGTAAAACCGATGGTTTTTGCGGGTATTTATCCCGTGGATGCAAGCGATTACGAGGAATTGCGCGCATCCATCGAAAAACTGCAATTGAACGATGCTTCACTTACGTTCGTTCCCGAATCATCGGCTGCGTTGGGTTTCGGCTTCCGTTGCGGATTTCTCGGACTGTTGCACATGGAGATTATTCAAGAACGGCTCGACCGCGAATTTGATATGGATGTGATCACCACCGTGCCGAACGTTTCGTACAAAGTATATACCACCAAAGACGAAGAAATCGATGTGCATAATCCTTCGGGATTACCTACGATTACGCTTATCGATCGTATCGAAGAACCGTATATCAAAGCGCAGGTGATCACCAAAGCGGAATATATCGGCGCGATTATGAAACTTTGCTTGGATAAACGGGGAATTTTGAAAAATCAGGTTTTTCTGACAACCGATCGCGTGGAATTGAATTTTGAAATGCCGTTGGCGGAAATTGTATTCGATTTTTACGATCGATTGAAAAGTATTTCGAAAGGTTATGCTTCGTTCGATTATTACACTTCGGGTTATCAAACAGCCGATTTGGTGAAGTTGGATATCCTGCTCAACGGCGAAAACGTGGATGCATTGTCGGCATTGATCCATCGCGGCAACGCTTACGATTTCGGTCGGCGTATCTGCGAAAAACTAAAAGAATTAATCCCGCGTCAACAATTCGATATTGCGATACAAGCCGCCATCGGCGCCAAGATCATCGCCCGCGAAACCGTAAAAGCCGTTCGAAAAGACGTTACGGCCAAATGTTACGGCGGCGATATCTCACGTAAACGCAAGTTACTCGAAAAACAAAAGAAAGGCAAAAAACGGATGCGGCAAATCGGTAATGTCGAGGTCCCGCAATCGGCGTTTTTGGCGGTGCTGAAATTAAATGATTAAGAGCCCTTCCCTACCCTCTGATTTTATTGATTAAATAGTTTGTTCCAAGCAACTCGCTGCATGTTGCAACCGCTCCGATCGAAACGCCGAGCATTCCGTGAAAATATACGCTTTGCCCCGTCAATAATAAGTTGGGTATTCCGGTACCGGGAAACACCATAGTCGACATGGGATGATTGCAATCCTTGAGTACACCGTAAGCCGAACCTTCGGGAGTTCCCGTATAATCGCGATAACTGAGCGGCGTTGAAGCATATCGGCCGATAACCGCTTCGCGAAACCCTGGAAACTTGCGATCAATAGCAATGATCAACTCCTCCGCTCGACGGGCTTTAAATTCCGCATAATCAGCGCCGCGTCGTTCCACCGTGGTGTGTTCCCATCGTTTTACTTCCGAATAATCCATCCGGGTAAGTATGGTAAAAGCCCGAGCATATCCGGCATCCCGTTCCTCTCCTGCCGGAATCATCATAAACTTTCGGAATGAAGCGTTATCGCCGCCGCAATGGTAATAATTATAATTAAAATACGGAAAACTTCGTTCCTTCAATACCACATGCAACACAAAAAATCCGGGCGTATTTTGTAAATGCTCCATTCTGTTGCGATACGACTTTTTGAGTCGACCGTTTTCGATCATATTTAGCGTAACTTGCGGGTGCAGGTCGGAAATGAAATGTGTTCCTTCTACTTCTTCTCCGTTGTGCAACAAAACGGATCGTACGTTGTTTCCCTCAAAAACAAAACGTTCGGCAGCATTATTGCATAATACGGTACCGCCCGATTGGTGAATATTTTCCGTAAGCACTTCGGTAATTTGTTCGCTGTCTCCCGCCATACGCCATGCCCCGTCCATAAAAGATCCGTTGACGAGCGAATACAACATTAACGATGTTTTATCGGATATACTGCCGTACATCAAATCGTTTCCGAACAAAACTTGTCGTAATCGGGTGTCTCGAATCAATGCATGCACAAATTTTTCCGCACTTATTCCCAAATACGGTTTTTCAAGAACAGCCCCGTGTAACGCACCATCCAACGCATAAAAAGGTAACGAGCGGCAAACTTCTTCAATCTTTTCCGTGTATTGTCGCAGTCCGGCACGTTCGTTCGGAAAATATTCCGACAATCGATCAACAAACCGAGCTTTCGATGCCAAAGGATATTCCTTCCCGTCATCAAAACCGATGATGTCAAAACCGGTTTCGTCAAGGCGTCGAATGTTTATTTTTCCGTCCAGACCAAAATATTTGAAATACTGCCGTAAAACCCGACCCTCATCCAAACCGCCCATGTAATGAATACCGGTATTAAAAATGCATCCCTTTCGACGCATGGACTGAAGACACCCGCCCGGCTTGGGGTTCTTTTCGATCACGCAGACACGATATCCTTCTTTGCTTAAGATGGTTCCGCACAGCAAACCGCCCAACCCGCTTCCGACAATAACCGCGTCGTACATCATGAATGTTTTTTTGATTGAGGTTTTTCTTTGAAATATCCGTCTTTAAAAGAGAATAATATCGGTTATTTCGAATATCAAAAATAAAACAATTTATCGGCAACGAAATGACATTGGCGGCTTCTGTTGCAATTTTCGACAAAATTTATTCGATTTCCTCATTTTTTTCACTTTTCGACGCAACATTTTTGCCTTTTTACATCTTATTATTACAATGTTCGTTTGGTGTTGCATTTAAAGTCTCACATAAGACAGAATCGATGTGATGATAATTATCATTTAATAAAAAGTCGACCATGAACGTTTTTAATTGTCTCTCATACAGGAACCTTGTTACATCGATGTTGGCGGGAATATTTCTTATCTCATGTTCCAACAGAAATGTCATGCCTTTGGACCAATCGATCCGACTTGAATCATATATCAAATCGGATAACATGTACATCGCCTCGATGTTTTCCGACAAAGACATGGCACGATGCGACGTACAACCGGCATTGACACGTACCGAACTCAATATTTTGGATGGTTTGGCTGATCGGGTATCGCCGGAAGTACGAACGGAATTCGATAAAAAATATACGGCATGGCTGGATTGCTGGGCTCCGTTGGATTCTCTGCCGATCAAAAGCGGAAATATACGGAATTCATTGAAATGCAGCGGAGCGGAATTTAAAGACTTGATCGAATTTTGTCGGCAACAAAACGACGACATATTTTTGTTGTTGTATCAATTGGCTGCACGAGCCGAATGTCCGTACGACCAATTTTTGTTGCATCCCATGTTTGATTTGATTGAAAGTTTTCCCGAATTCAAAAAATATTGGGCCGAGGTTAATTTGTCGTTGGAAAACGAAAAACCCGATCCGGAAGATCGCGCGTGCAATGAATCGACCATTTGGTACACGCGAAAGATTCTCGAAAAGAAATACGGATATACATATGCGAGCGGGCTTACAGCCTTATTTGATGCTCGTAAGATGTTACTAATGACTCAATAATAGATCTGATTTTTAATTCATAAAATCATTAACGCAACGAAAAAGCGGCTTGTACGAAGATGGTACAAGCCGCTTTTTAATTATTTCGTGCCGACGAAAATCCGATCGCTCCCTACATCCTTTCCGGAGAATCGATCCCCAACAGGTCTAATGCCGTACGAATCACTTGCGCCGTGTCTTTCGATAAAAGAAGACGAAACGCACGAACATTTGTGTTTTCCTCTTTCAAAATCGAATAATCGTGATAGAACTGATTGTATTCCTTGGCCAATTCGTACACGTAGTTGGCAATCAATGCGGGGCTGAATGTTTCTGCGGCGGCTTTTACCGTTCCGGGAAAATCGTATATAGCGTGAATCAATTCTATTTCTTTGCCGTTCAGCTTAATGTTCGTATCGATATCCGTTCGGATTTCAATTCCGCTTTCGGCGGCCTTACGCAACACCGATTGTATCCGCGCGTGGGTATATTGAATGAACGGCCCCGTGTTCCCGTTGAAATCGATGGATTCTTTCGGGTCAAACAACATGTTTTTCTTGGGATCGACCTTGAGCATGAAATACTTTAATGCACCCATACCGATGGTTTTCACAATCTTCTCGGCTTCGTCGGTTGATAACCCATCGAGTTTACCCAATTCGCGCGACATATCACGAGCCGTTTCCGTCATTTCGTCCATCAAATCGTCGGCATCGACTACCGTTCCTTCTCGCGATTTCATTTTACCGTCGGGCAGTTCCACCATCCCGTACGACATATGTTTCAGATTTTTGGCCCACGGATAACCCAACTTGCCCAAAACCAGCGACAATACCTTGAAATGATAGTCTTGCTCGTTGCCCACCACATAAACCAATTCATCAATGTCGTATTCCTCAAAACGTTGGCAAGCCGTGCCGATGTCTTGCGTCATATATACCGAAGTACCATCGGAACGGAGCAACAGCTTTTCGTCCAAACCATCGGCCGTGAGATCGACCCAGACCGAACCGTCCGGTTTTTGATAGAAAATTTTCTTCCGAAGACCCTCTGCTACGATTTCTTTTCCCGAAAGGTACGTTTGCGATTCGTAATAAATCCGATCGAAATCGACGCCCAAACGTTTGTACGTAACGTCGAAACCGTCGTATACCCAACCGTTCATGGTTTCCCACAAAGCGATCGTTTCAGGGTCTTTGGCTTCCCATTTGCGCAACATTTCCTGCGCTTCCAAAATCAACGGAGCCTTGCGTTCGGCTTCTTCGCGGCTCATCCCCTCCCCTGTCAACCGTTCGATCTCTTTTTTGTATTCGACATCGAATTTAACGTAATAATCACCGACCAAATGATCGCCTTTCTTTCCGGAACTTGCGGGTGTTTCGCCGTTACCCCAGTGTTTCCATGCCAACATCGATTTGCAGATGTGTATTCCGCGATCGTTCACCAAATTGACTTTGATGATGCGATGACCCGCGGCGGCCAATATTTTTGCCAACGAATATCCCAACAAGTTATTGCGGATATGCCCCAAGTGGAGCGGTTTGTTGGTGTTCGGCGACGAGTATTCGATCATCTTTTGCGGTGATTCGCCCGATGCCTCGGCACATCCGTAATGTGTGTCAATAGTCGTTTCGGACAGAAATTGAAGCCAACAGGCATCGGCGATCACCAGATTCAAGAAGCCCTTGATCACATTAAAACGGGCTATTTCTTTACAATTCGTTTGCAAATATTCGCCGATGGCCGTTGCGGTGGCTTCAGGCGATTGTTTGGATATTTTCAACAACGGAAACACCACAAAAGTATAATTTCCTTCGAATTCTTTACGGGTTTGTTGCACCTGCAAAAGATTCTCGTCGGGTTGTATGCCGTAAAGCGCCATTACAGCCTCGACGGCATGTTGTGTTAATATTTTTTCGAGATTGATCATCAATAAAAAGATTCAAGATTCCAAATTCAAAAATTCAAGATTGCCTTCGGAGCTCAAGATTTTGATTTCGGAATGCAAACCTACATGATTTTTTTTTGCAAAAAAAACGGGGAATGTTCAAAAAGTCGAAAATGAACAAATTCGTACCTTTGTCTCTCCTTAATCAGTACATCCGAGTCATGAAAAATATATTTCTATTCTGTTGCATGGGGTTGCTTTTGGCAAGTTGCGCTCACGATGAAAACGACTTATCGAAGGCAAAGCTCAAGGGAAAAATTAGATCTATCCGTCTGTCCCTTTTTGAAATAACGGAAAAAGACGGAACGCCGATACAAAAAAAAATCAACGAGAATTACACAAGATATAATGCTTGGGGAAATCTTGAGGACGAAACATCTTATGTATCAGACATGATTCAACGCAAGTCAATATATATCAATAATATTGAGGGGCAAAAAATCGAACTGAGTGTTTACGACAAAAACGGTTTGGAATACCGGTTCCAATATTTTTACGGCCGAAACGGCAAGTTGTCATACATGGATGATTATGACAAGGATAGTGTTTTCAGAAGACGTATGTTATATCGATACGACAGGAGCGACAATATGACGGGCCAATATTGGATTATGCCCGACAGCAGCGTATTTTCAAGTTTCATCTATAAGAGTAATGCGAGAGGAAAACCGATAAAAATTACCCAATATTCGAAAGACCAAAAGGAAACGACGCAATATCTGAAATACGACAAGAAAAATAATGTGACGGAAGCGAAGATGTATAATGCGGAGGACAGCTTGATAGCCGTAGTACGCTATGTATACGACAAGCAAAACAACCTTACGGAGTTACATTCGGATTACGATCTTATCAAAGGGAGCGCCTCGGAAAACATGAGAGGTTCTTTGCGCGGCAACGAGACTTTTTATTATGATTATCTGTATGATGACAAGCTTAATATTCTTCAAAAAAGGTCTTTCGACTCCGAAAAGAAACCGGTAAGCATGGAAAAGTATCGATATGACGAGATGAATAATTGGATAACGTTGGAATTCTATTCGCCGGATGAAAAGTTGATTCGGGTTTTGGAAAGACAAATAGAATATTACGAAGAATAACCGGCTTGCTATTCGTCCTTTTTTGTAATCCGATCAATGTAATATTCCTTTGTTTGGATGCAAATTTTCCTCATTAAAAAATGTTCCTTCGTTTCGAGGCAATTATCCTCGTTTGGAAGGAACGTTTTCTTTTTTTGAAAGTATTTCGATACCGCAGCCCGTCTAAATGGTTTCTTTCACTTTGCTTCCGAAATATCCGTAAAACGATATAAATGCAAAACATGCCGCGGGAATCAAAAACCCGACATTCATGCTTACAGCCCCGACTTTACCCATCAGCCACGGGCAAATAGCGCCTCCGGCAATGGTCATCACCAAAATAGACGACGCTGTTTTGGTTTTCTCGCCAAGCCCTTTCAAGCCCAACGCAAAAATGGAGGGGAACATTACCGACATGAAAAGATAACACAATATCAAGGCCATAATCCCGAATCGATTATGGTTCATGGAAGTGAACAACATCAGCAATGTGTTAAGCAACGCAAAGGACCCCAGCAATACACCCGGTTTCAAAGCGCGCATCACCATGCTTCCGGTAAAACGCCCGACGGCGAACAATCCCATGCCGCCCATGCCGAGCAGCAAACCGGCTTGCATTTCGGTAAGGCCGATATCTTTCGCTTCCACGGCATAGTTGATGAAGAAACTGCCGACCCCTGTTTGTGCGGCAACATATAGGAATTGTGAAACGACGGCAAGTACAAAATGTCGTTGATTAATCAACGGCTTATCGAACAATGCGGCACCGCTTGAAGAAGCTCCATGCCCGTCGTCGGCTTTTACTTCGGGCAATTTGGTGAAGAAGAACATCACCAACACCAGCAGCACCACCACACCAAGCCCCACGAATGGCAACATCAATGCCGAATTGTCCACAGCTCCGCCGGCAACTTCGTGCACGGTTGTCGCCACTGTTTGAACTGCCGCTCCGGCACCCGTAAACACTTTATCGACGGCATCGAAAAACAATTCGACAATTGATTTCTCGGTGTCGTTTTTAAATATGAGAATGGAACCGACCAAAGGACCCAGAATCCAACCGATGGCATTAAACGTTTGCGCAAAATTGATACGGCTGGCAGCGGTTTCGGGCGGACCGAGAACCGTGGTATAAGGATTGGCAACCGTTTCCAAGCAGGTAAGACCGCAAAATATGATCAACAGTCCCAACAAAAATGCCCAAAACGTATTGATGCTTACCGCGGGAATAAACCAAAATGCTCCGGCGGCAAACAACGAAAGGCCGACCAATATACCCGCTCGGTAGCCAAAACGACGGGCGATGATGCCTGCCGGGATCGCCATCAGGAAATACGCTCCGTAGGCCGATGCTTGAACTGCGCCGGATTGTGCTTTGGTCAAACTCAACGCATCTTGAAAATGCTTGTTGAGCACGTCCAGCAAACTGTGTGCAAATCCCCATAACAGAAACAAACATGTAATCAACAGAAAAGGAAACAAATAATTTTGTCCGTCCTTTCCCCGAAAAAGAGAAGTGTTTTTCATTCGAATAATTTTATGTCATTGATGCAATGTCGTTTTTTCTTGGCTAAACTTCGCTGATGCGAGGCCTACCGAGTTTTGAAAACCCGGTAGGCCTTTGCTAAGCATCAACAAAATTGAGTTTTGAATTATTTGTACAACGGTCCGTACGTTTGACAAGCGCGATAATCGGCACCCTCGGCATTCATACCGAACGAATTCCATGCACTCGGACGGAAAATTTCGTCCTTATCCACATTGTGCATACAAACGGGGATACGCAACATCGAAGCCAACGTAATCAAGTCGGCGCCGATATGTCCGTAACTGAACGAACCGTGGTTGGCACCCCAGTTATTCATCACCGAATATACATCCTTGAATGCACCTTTACCCGTCAATCGCGGAGCAAACCAAGTGGTAGGCCAACCCGGATCGGTACGATCATCGATTTTTTGATGTACATCCTCCGGCAGATCGACACTCCAACCTTCGGCAAGCTGCAATACGGGACCCAAGCCTTTTACGAGGTTAAGCCGTACCATGGTAACGGGCATACCGCCTTTCGAAAGGAATTTCGACGAATAACCGCCTCCGCGGAAATATTCTTGATTGGCCGGAACCCAAGTCGTTGCATCCAAACACTTCTTCGCTTCATCCTCGCCGATTTCCCAATAAGGCTTCATCGCCGGTTTGCCGTCTTTGGTTTGCCGTCCACTGCCGTCCAACGATGCCGAGCCTGAATTGATTAAGTGAATGACACCATTGGCCGCTTGGCCTTCCAATGTCTTACCCGTAACACGTTTCACGGCTTCGGGGCTCCAATATGTACGCACGTCGGCAAATACCTGTGCCGTGTTGGTCAACAGATGTCCGAAAAGCATGGCAACACCATTCAAACAATCGTTCTCGGTAGCCACCACAAACGCTTGACGAATGCCGTTCCAGTCGAATGACGAATTGAGAATCGCTTCCGCGAAATCGCCATTCGGCATATGGTCCGTCCATTGACGTTGTCCTTGGAAACCCGATGCGATGGCATTATGCCCGTTCGATTCTTCCTTGAAACCCATTTGCAGAAGCTTTGGATTACCGGTCATCAAGTCACGCATGATGATGGTCATTTTCACCACGTATTCCCACAACGCATCCTTTTCGGCTCTGCTTTTCTGAATTTCGGATTTGTTGGCATCCTTGCCTTCCTTGCAGTTGGCTTTTGTCCATGCCAACGCCTTCGCGAATTCTTCCTTATCGTAAATACCTTCGTTCACACGGCGAATAATTTCCGACATATCCACATATTCGTTGCGCATGCCGAGATATTCCTGAAAAAAGTCGGGGTTCACCATCGAACCGGCAATTCCCATGGACACCGAACCGATGGACAAATACGATTTTCCGCGCATGGTGGCAACAGCCAATGACGCACGGGCAAAACGCAACATTTTTTCCTTCACGTCGGCCGGGATGCTGCTGTCGCTCGAATCCTGCACGTCGCGACCATAGATACCGAATGCCGGCAATCCCTTTTGCGTATGACCCGCCAAAGCCGCAGCCAAATACACCGCGCCGGGGCGTTCCGTTCCGTTGAAACCCCAGATCGCCTTGATCGTATGCGGATTCATGTCGATGGTTTCGCCGCCATAGCACCAGCAGGGCGTTACGGTAATGGTGATTTGTACGCCTTCGCGTTCAAACTTTTCGGCACAAGCCGCCGCTTCGGCCACGCGACCAATGGTTCCGTCGGCAATGACGCACTCCACGGGTGAACCGTCGCCATGACGCAATTCGGCACTCAACAACTTAGCCACGCTTTTGGCCAAATTCATGGTTTGATCTTCGAGCGATTCTCTCACTCCGCGCTGACGTCCGTCGATGGTCGGACGAATTCCGATTTTCGGAACGATTCCTTTCAATCTTTTCGTATTCATAACTTTTGATTTTTAATTATTTGCTGACATTCATACGAATGCTTCGCCAAGTTGATAATTTTTGATTTGATATTTACTTTGTGATATTTGTTTTGCGCTATTAATCTTGAATTTGAAATCCGAATTTTAAAGCGTTCCCCTGACGATTAATCGTGTGGGGACAATTTCTCTGGTCTTTTGTTTGGATATGATAAATTCGGCCGCTTTTTGCCCCATGCGTTCAAAATCGGCGGAAATTGTCGTAATGCCTTTTTCGATAATTTCGTACATCGGCATATCGTTGTAAGCAATCAACCCGACATCGCGACCCAATTTGAGTTTTTTTCGACGACAGAATTTTACCATCTCGATCAGTTCTTTTTGCG